>JAHEHF010000053.1 GCA_024644745.1 Flavobacteriaceae bacterium | reverse complement strand
AATAATCGTTAGCTAGTTCTTTTTTATTTCCAATATCTAATGTTTCTGATTCATCAAGTTCTGCGTGACTCTTTTTTGAGGCATTTGCCCTAAGTCCTTTGATTCTTTTTGTCCAAGATTCATTAGTGCTCAAAACATCTTTAAAATGCTCCGGATGAGCACAGTTTATCATAAAATAGGAAGCATAGTTATCTGTAGCCTGATCTAAGGATGAAATGGCATCTTTTAAAGATTGTCCGCTTGGAAGATTTCCATCGGTTTCTACCGTATAAGAAATGACTACAGGAATTTTGTGTTTCTTGGCAGCATTGACTATTCCAATTGCTTCGTCATTATAGTTTATGGTTAAAGCCGATACAAGGTCGGCATTCGTGTTGGAAACAACTTTGATTTGGCCGGAATGATATTCCTCGGCTTGTTCAGCGGTCATCTTATTACTTGGCACATAACCATCTCCACGGGGTCCGATACAGACACTTATAGGAATTTTGAAATTTTCAGTTTCAAATTCATTTCTTAAATCTTCAAGCACTTCTATGGCTGAGTCGTGAATATCCTGTAAATCATCCAATGAATATCCGATTTTAACGACCCAATCTGGGTTGGCTCTGTAAGTAGGTGCTTCGAGGACAAACCCTTTGCATTTTTTCTTAGCGATAAGCAAGTAATCCTTATAATAGTTATGTAGGATTTGTATGCCATTGTCATTTTTTAGTAAATCGAAAGCAGCAAATTCTGGCAAATCTATTCCTTTGTTAAAAATGAGGTCGGTTTCCAGCCCTCCATCTGTCATGTATGTTGATGACGAGAGCTGTGGTAGCTGATTTCTGTATTTTGTCATTTTCTTTTGTTTTAATCAAACACACTGTCGTATAACCCTCAGTTACGGGAAAAGGTCCGGATTTTTCCCTTGACGGTTAAAGTTAATAAAAAAGGCAAGAATTTCCGAGTAGGAAATATAGCTGTAATTAGGCTTATACATTGTTGGCGATTCGTTTTTTATTCTTCCAAAATCCACAATCAGGCATCTCCAATTTCTTCGTCTTAATGTTTGCCAATAGTTGGAGTATAATCCTTTTTTATGGCTTAGACACATTACTAACCTTTATTTTTTATTTCTTCTATATTTGATTGCAGGTGCAACACTTTTTCTAAGACCTTTGAATAGGTATTCAATATAAATTTTCGATCATCTTTCATTTTCCAAAGATAACTCAACATCTTTTTTTGTTCAGTATCTGTTACACTCAAAGGAAGTTGGATTGATACTATGTCGCCATATTCATCAAATATGAGGTTGGGTGAAATATGATTGTTAATTTCTTTGAAATAGTTATCGTAAAAGTTCCCTTCAGGATCCTGCTCCTCTAACTTCCTAATAAATGAATAATCTTGTTCATACAATTTAATGATTTCAATTCGTAAAGAATCATCTTTTATTATTTCAAGACCTCTCGATTTTAGGGATTCATAACCTGATTTGTTTTGGATGGAGATATAACCCATGGTTAAAAATTTGTAATAATATTTAATAGAATCTGTTTGAACTTGCTTGTTAGTAAACATGTCATGATAATATTTGCAAGCTTTTACGCCAGCCCTATGGGAACGCATATTAGCCTTTATGTCAATCAAATCTTCAATTAATCCATTCGAAATTTCTACTAAAATTTTATTTTCAATTATATTCTCCTTTCTGTTCTGGTTCCAATCATTTATTTGGAGCGCAATTAAAATTCCAATAACCACAAGTATTATTTCTCCAATGGCATATTTGAAATACTTTTCAGTTTTCCCTTCTGAAAGTAAATTTTGTCTAATTTTTCTAAAGAATTTTATCATAAGGTTATTGGTTGGTCATAATGAAGCAAAACGGTCTCGTATAACCGACAGTTACGGTTTTAAAGTTAGTGTTTTTCGGTTAAGCACTGACACTCACAATTCACAGTAGATTCGAAAGTAGTCGAATGCGCAGTAATTGCGGTTATACATTGTTGAAAATAGTTTTTACTATTTTTCTGGTTTATATACATCTCTGAAAATTCTCCATGTATCTTGCTCTTTTTTCCAAACGAAAAGAGAGTTTCCTTTACTCACAAGTTCTCCATTAATATGATAAAATTCAACGTAAGCATCCTCAACAATAATATTTTCGTTGCCCCAGATATTGATTATTTTAAATCTTATGTCAGTAATACTATCTCGGACCAGTTCGTGAACCTCTTTTATAAGATTTTCTCTATCCGAGTAAGCACCAATTATCTTCGTATCCAAAGTGTAAATGTCTCCAACAGCTATAGAATCACCAATTCTTAGCGCATCTTCAAATTCTTTACTGCGTTGTTCAACAATTTTTGTTGCATTTTCGATGTCAAATTTTTCATTATTATTAGTCAGACTATCGTCTGATTTTTCAGAGTTGTTATTGCAGGAAAGTGTAAAGAGTACTAGTACTATAATAACAAGAGCATTGATTTTCATATCGTTTTCGTATTAATTGTTTACAACGTGTTTGTATAAGATTTGTGCGACTGGAAAAGCGGAGATTTTTTTAGGTTGCAGCAAATCGGTTTGTTGAATGTTTGTCGTTTTGTATTTACCCAAACTTAAGCATAAATTTTATACGGTGTTGCCAGAACTGTTTCCTTGTCCACTTTACTTATTTTGCCTTTTGTCCTATACTTTCCCACCATTTCGTAAAATGTTGAGTTGTGTCAGCGTAGTAAATTATCTCACCAATCTTAGGAGTGAGCGTCCGAAGATGAATACTGTCGCCCAACTCTGTAATACGTTTTAACGGCTCATCCCAATCATGAGACGATATGGAAAATTTTCCTGAATGTATCGGCATTATTTGTTTTGCCTGCAACTCTTGTGCTATTTTTATGGTTTCTTCGGGAAACGCATGCACATGTTGCCACATTTTATTGTATTGGCCATTTTCGAGAAAGGCAAGGTCGATCGGACCAAATTGTCTTCCTATATCAGCAAAATGACTACCGTAACCACTATCGCAGCCCATGAAAATCTTAAAGGCTGGTGTTTGCAAAACATAGGAGGTCCATAGAGTTTGGTTGCGTTTCAGTGTTCTGCCTGAAAAATGTCTTGCAGTAACTGTATGCAGCGTACTTTGGTTTTCAATGGGAATAGTTTCGTTCCAATCCATTTCAAAGATTTTATTTTTGTCGAAACCCCAATGTTCAAAATGTGCGCTCACACCCAATGGGCAAATTATGATATCAATTTTATTTCGCAGGGCGGTTAAGGTCTTATAATCAAGATGGTCATAATGGTCATGTGTAATTAGTAGATAATCAATATATGGAATATCATCGGCTACATAAAGACTAGTTCCTTTGAATGCTTTCCCGAAAAATGATATGGGTGAGGCATGACTACTTAAAACAGGGTCTATAAGAAACCTGATTCCATTTGTTTGTAGCAAATATGAAGAATGTCCAAACCATACAAATATATTTTCATCAGGATTTATAGCTTTCAGGTCAGTTTTTACAGCAGGTATTTCATTCGTAGGTCTCGTCCGTCCACCTGTACGTTTTGTCAATTCCCTAATTATTTTTAGAAAACTTGAGTTGGTTAAAAACGGTGTAGGAGTGATATTCTGAAATTTTCCGCCTTTATAATTAGGTGATTTTTTTATTAATTCCATTAGTTCACCTGAAGGTTGCTTTCCAAATTGCGATTGTCGTATAAAAACATACGCTGATATGGTAATCAAGATCGTTATTAGCAAAATTGAAATTGTCATTTTCCTTTTCATTTTTCTACGTTTTACAATTTTGATTATCAAGTTACCGAAGTCATTGTCAAAGGAAGGGAGTTCTTGGTATCTTTAAAAATAGTTTTGATACACGGTCATTCAACATTGCCGGCAACATGCTTGTGTATGGTTAGTTGAACCTGCCTGCCGCAGTCAGGTGGTTAACCAACTAAGTTAGCAAATAAATCACAAACTAGCCTGCCGAAAGGCAGGCAAGCAATTATTTATAGCCATTGTTGTGCTTTCGTTATTTTTCTAGTTCTTGGTCAATCAAAGTTAATATAAGCAAGTTGTCACGTCTCAAAATGTCTAGTTCGGTTCCATACATGCTTGAGAAAATACCCTTTTCTGCTACATAATCTTCGAATAAAGGTTCATTAATTAATCCATCAAAATCAGATGGGTGAATACTATTTTGGTGGTGTTTTCGTATATACTTAGCTTTAACAGGTTTAAATTCGAAACCAATTTCGCGCAGCATAAGTGCTTCCTCTTCGGCATCTTTTACCACATCTTCCCAACTGAATAATAACTTTACCAATTGACTATTCATTATAAGATGAATGTCTCCAGAGGATATGGCAGAACGCAAAGAACCATTATTTGGATTGTAGGTATATACCCAACCCAAACTACCCAGGCTTCTTCGAAGTTTATCAATATCTACAGAATCTGGTTGTGCATTAATAAACTCTATAACTATTGGTATTGCATTTCTTACTTTATCATTGTAAAAAATTACAGTGTCTATTTGAGATAAATTCGCTTCAAAATCTAACTTTAAAGCTTATAGTACTTTATGTTTTTGGGTATTGTTAGAAATTTCATTTTTCCAATCATTTATTTGGAGCGCAATTAAAATTCCAATAACCACAAGTATTATTTCTCCAATGGCATATTTGAAATACTTTTCAATTTCCCTTCTGAAAGTAAATTTTGCCTAATTTTTCTAAAGAATTTTAACATTAGTTAGTCGTTTCTCGAAAGGTAGGACAATTATTTAAATAGTGTTTGGATATTGAAGAACCACTTATATTTTAAGATTAGTTGCAGATTGAACCCTTGATAAGGCTTGATATTCTTGAGCTTCCTTGCTGTTACTTATTGAAAATGTTATGCTTTTGTTATTTTTTAAGCACTTGACATCTCTATTTTATACATGTTGTTGGCAACAGTTTTTCTATCTAGTTTTTGTTAAGCAATTCATGCAATGCTTTCTTTGACCCTTCGTTGCCTAATTCCACTGCTTTTGTGTAACTCCATATGGATTCTTCTTTTTTGTCATACTTCAATTAAGCTTCACCAGTGAATCCCAGAGATTACCATCGTCAGGAAATAATTTTACATTGAGTTTAAACAATTCTAATGCCCAGTCAGGTTTGTCTTCTTTTATTTCCTACTGTAACCTAGTTGGTTGAGTATTGAATGATCGTTAAATTCACTTTTAAGCTCCTTATTTAAATGATTCTTTTATTTTCCAGGGAGGGTTTAACCTGTTTTCCCCTCCAAAGAACAGGATAATTTGATTTCCATCAGGGTCTTTGAGTCTGGCTTCTCTCCATAACCAACTTTGATCAATTGGATCTTGTTCAAATAGGACACCATTACTTTTCAATCCGTCAACTTTTTTATCTAAATCTTCGCATTCAAAGTAGACATAAATTCCATCTCCTTGTGGAAGTTTGCTTGTGAGATGGATTGAGAAAGTTGAATTTCCATCTGGACATTCAAATCTAGCATAATATGGAAGTGACTTCACGATTAATTTGAGCCCTAATTTTTGATAGAAATCGATCGACTTGCTTAGATCTAATGAAGGAACCGTAATTTGATTTAAATTCATTTGATATCTAATTTGTGATGAAATTCATAAAGGTTGTCTTAATTTTATCTGAAACACGCCATTTGGTTAGGGACTTCATTTCATTGCAAGGAACCTTCTTGAATAAGCCTCAGTTACGGTTTTAAAGTTAGTGTTTTTCGGTTAAGGACTGACACTCACAATTCACAGTAGATTCGAAAATAGTCGAATGCGCAGCAACTGGGGCTATACAATGTTGGGTGCAGTTATTTATTTTTCAATTCTATCATAGTTTTTTAGAACCTTCAAAACCCATAATGTTTGTATGCCAGCCCACTCTAATTTTGTACCTGCACTTATACCATACCAAGTATCCCATCTCCCATCTTCCTTTTGCCTGTTAATTAATTCTATCAAGTCAGATTCAATAGTCTCTTTGGTAAATAATGAGTAAAGCAAGCCTTCGGAAGATGTCGCATAGTTTAAACTATGTGGTTTTCCGTAAAGTCCCCAACCTTCATCAGATTTATCGTCGCAAATCACTCCCTTATTTGATATCCATTTTTTTAAGTCATTGATCTTTTTTGCTGCCTTATCTTGACTTTTAGTATGCCTTAAAAATGTTAACCATCTTGGCACACATAAGTAACAGAACACGTGTTTGTCTTTAATTCGCTCAAATTCGCTCCAGACAAACTGTTCCGCTTTTTTCATCCACGGAATATCAATCTCATATTTTTCCAAAATTCCAAGCAGAGGTGCTGTAGTGCTTAAAGCACTCCATTCTTTAACTGTTTTAAAATGTTCTTCGCAAGGGTAGGTGCTTTTGGGTCTGAACATCCACGGAATTCCTCCTTTTTCTGTTGTTATACGTTCAAAATATGGCATAAAGTCTCTTAAAATGATTTCTTTGGTTAGATATCCAACTTCATCAAGGGTTTCGAGTGCCATAATGCTGAACAGCGGCTGACTTTCCGGTGATGCTGTATCTGGTTCCATGCCATGCCCAAATCCACCGTCAGGATTTCGATAAGCATAAACGGCGTGATAAACACCATTCATATCTCCGTTTGCAAAATGAAAATCAAATAATCGTCTTTCAATCATTCTTGCATTTGTCAATATGAAATCCCTTGCTTTTATAAAGTCTTTTTTTGATAAAATCATAATGTTTTCAAGTATGGTTTATACTCTGCACAACTTTGAATAGATACTTAGTGGCAACGATTGGGTCATTTTCGCATATACATGGTTTCCGGTATTTTATTCATTCAACCCTGATCGAATTAACTTGGAAAGGATCAATAAGAAATACGTAAATAATACTTTTTTAGCTGGGCTATTGATAGCCAACTATTTCAAAATATACTTCCATTCCCTCTTTTGGCCTAAACATTCGTCCATAATTGGTTTTGCTGCCATCATCTGACAATTTCAACCAGGCTTCACTATTCCAACTACCTTTGGTAAACTTTACTTCAACCGGGTCCTGCACCTTCAAAGTGATTTCAAGTTCTAAGGAGGACACCTTTTTCATATCCTAATTTTATTTCATGGTTTAGAACTATTTGGCTCATCTCCGTTTCAATGCAGTTCAGGATTTTAAGGTAAATTATTTATGTAGTCCTTCAAACATTGATGCAATCCTTTTTCCGTATTGTTGAGCAGACTTGATTTATATTCAATTTTTAATTCATCCAAAAGCCGCATTATATGAAAGCCTATAGTATAGTGGTAATCTGTAGCAGCCGCATATCTTAGGTAACTGAATGCCGGATTGTTTAGATCAATTCATCATACAAGTTGTTGGCGGTAGTTTTATAATGTACCTCTCATACGACCGTACCTCATAACTTTTTAAAGTCAAAATTTACATCCACCCAAGTTCACGCAATGCCCATGAGGAATTCCAAATTTTGGTCATACGCTCTACCTTGTCCTGATGATTCATTTTTAGAGCATAAACATAATCTGAATTTGTAGTTTTATTACTTGGGGGAATTGGTCCTCCCTCACCAGAATGCGTGCCTGTAAATGTGGCATAAAATATTGCGGTGTTGTTTGTTTCATCATAAGCAGAAGCATGCAATTTATAAGAACAACCAGGCATCGTTATTGTGCCTAACCCTTCCATCCAGTTAACATAATCCTTTAGTTTTTTGACATCAATTAGAGGCTCGCTTTGAGCGATAAATTCAGCGTTTTCTGTTGCGTAATTTTTACAGGCTTCCCATCCTTTTGCAGATTCACAGTTGTGAAAAAATGTTGTTGCGTTTTCAAAGGCCTTCATAAATTTTTAGTTTAAATTATAATTAGTTAGTAGTTAAATATAATCATATTATTCTAATTCATTTTCTTGTTCATTTTTCAAATCATCCAGTAATGTTAACCAGTTGCAATTCTGAAATAGAGAATGGCATCGCCATAATTATGAACTATAAGCATTATAAAATATTCTTCATCGAAAAGGGGTTTTCATTCATTTATTATTAAATAAAAAGACACTTGTTTTTTTATTTGATTAAATATTTGATCAATTTCTGTAATATATTCTGTTTTGGGTCGTCTATACTTATATTACGATAAATTAAACAGAAATAATGTTTACACCGCGACCCCACACCATATTGATCGAACACTCAGGGCTTGACATGGGATTGTTCCTTCAAAAGCTAAAAGAGGTAATGCAGGTGTTGTTTTTTGTACTTGTGGCTGGTGTAAATGCCCAACAAACAGAAAAAGAACCCCAATTGAAAATGATCTCTAATGAACTTGTGGTCAAGGGTTCGGTTGAAGAAGTTTGGGACGCCATCGCTTCTTTTGGAAATGCAGGCTCTTTTTTGTCTACCATTGATGAATCCTATCCTCTTAACGGAAGCAAAGTTATTGCCGCTGAAGGAGCAGAAAGGGAGTCCATGGTGCCTGATGGCATGAATAATATTATTTTTAAAGAACGGATCATTGATATCCTTGAAGGTTCACATTACACATATGAAGTATACGATTCAGAAAATTTTACACTGAAGAAAATGATCGTGACCTTTGGGGTCACTTCGGATAGGCAGGGCAGAACAATACTTTACAGTCGAATGCGATATCAAATGAATTCGGCGCTGATGACCCATTTCTTGAGAAGAAAATTGAATAAAATAAATTTCAACAGCCTGATCGGTTTTAAATATTATGTAGAAACAGGTGAGAAGAATACCGATATCAAATCGCTGCGCAAGAGATATTATAAAGAAGAACAGGGTATTGCGGATCAAGAGCTGATTGCTGACAATGGAATTGCCCAATAAGATCCAGGCCTGCTCCATACTTCTTGTGATTTACGTTATTTTTTAAAGTTTATTTATAAGGTCCGCTAAGCGGGCTTTTATATTTTAATGCTCTGTAAAAACTAACCAAAGTCATAAAAAAGATGGCTGCATATCCTTAATTTTGCTTTCTTAAAAGGGAAGAAACAGGTGAAATTCAGGCAAAAAATACTTTTTTTATGGTTGCTGCTTTTTGGCAGCGCAATACTGTGGAACGATGCAGTTGCTCTGGCGCAGAGTGTCGATAATCAGCAAGTAATATGGCATGTAAAAGCCATGCACCCCGATGGTTACACGCTGGACGTCAAAGCCTTCGATAATGACGGGGTGATCTATGACGTCAAGGCCCTGGAGAATGTCGAGCAACGGTATATTATGGATGTGATGGCATTTAAAGGAGCAAAGAAACTGCCTGTTAAAGTTTTGGTCAGTGAATCGGAGTACAAACCCGTAGCGGCCATCGATGAACAAGGCAAAACCTATGAGATCAAAGCATTGAGCAGGGACGGGACCTTTATGAAAGTGAAGGGGGTTCGCAGCTCTGGTTATATCATTCACATCAAGGCCGTTGATGAAAAAGGAGAATTTATAGGGGTTAAGGCCATATCTCCTTCTGGAAGTTTAAATGATGTCAAGGGCATTAAAATGTATGATAAAAGGGTAGAAGTCAATTTGCACGGGGTGGATGTTCATGCCCATGTTGTTGCCTTGCCCCAATTACACTAAGCCAATGAAAAAGGATAAGATGAGTTCAAATACTGTTGTTTCTGCTACTGATAGACGAAGTTATTGGGACATGATTTACAATAAAAATGAATTGACATCAGTTGGCTGGTACCAGGCTTTACCTGAGTTGTCTCTGCAATTGATACATAAATCCCAATTGCCCGCCACAGCAAAAATCATTGATGTGGGAGGCGGAGACAGTTTGCTGGCTGATCACCTGCTTGACCAGGGCTATACAGATATCACGGTTTTGGATGTGTCATCCAGAGCAATTGAGAAGGCGAAAATCAGATTGGGAGGCAAGTCTGATCTTGTCAAATGGATATGCTCGGACGTGACAGACTTTGAACCCCATGTAAGTTATGATCTATGGCATGACAGGGCCTGTTTTCATTTTTTGATCCAGCAGACAGATATCAATGCCTACCGCAGCAGCCTGAACAAAGCCTTAAAAAAGAACGGCATATTTATTTTGGGGACCTTTTCAAAAACAGGACCTCAAAAATGCAGCGGTCTGCCCATACATCAATATGATGAAAAAGGATTGCGGCAAATTTTTGAGAATACCTTTGAACCTATGGGTTCAACAACAACAGTGCACTTGACCCCGTCAAAAGCCAGGCAAAATTATGTATTTTGCAGTTTTAAAAATAAAATTGAACAACAAACATATAAATACTAAATTTTAAAAATCAAAAAGATGAGAATTATATTGTTTTTACTAAGTGCTACCCTTTTTATTTCTTGTAACAAAAAAACGAAGGAATATGTTCCTGTTGGAACCAGCAGCAACCAACATGAAGTTGTGGTGAAGGAAATTCTGGATGCAGGAGGCTACACCTATTTGTTAGTGGATGAGGCTGATAAGGAATATTGGATGGCCATAGCCCAGACCGAAACAAAAATTGGAGACAAATTTTATTATGAGGCGGCCATGGAAATGAAGGATTTTGAGAGCAAGGAATTGAACAGGGTGTTTGACAAGATCCTTTTTGTGGACTATGCAAGCAAAAAACCCATCAATAACAAATCCAAAAAAGAAAAGGCCATCGCTCATACACAGGCCAGAATGCAAAAAATGCTCGACAGTATTCAAATAAGCCCCGTCAAAGGAGGTATAAGTATTGAAGACCTTTATGCAAATGCCAAGGATTATCAGGACAAGAAGGTAATCGTTAGTGGTCAGGTGGTTAAGGTGAACATGGATATTATGGACCGCAATTGGGTGCACCTGATGGACGGAACCAAAGGACCGGACAGATCTGACCTGACCTTTACAACCAAGGAGGTGGTCAAAGTGGGCGACACGGTAACCTTTGAGGGAATACTGGCCATTGACAAGGAATTTGGTGCGGGTTATGTTTATCCGCTTATTGTAGAAGGGGCTGTTACGAAATAGAGAAAGAGCTTTTTTTACAGTTTTTTTTGAACTCTTAACCTGCTATCAGACGGTTTAAAGATTTTTTTCACATCAACTCAGTGTTACAGACCCATGAAAAATCAAGTTATTTTAATTTCTCTTATCATGACCCTAAACACGCAGCTTTACGCTCAGGAAGGTGCTCTTGGCCTATTTGAAAACCATTCCGATATTGGAAAAGTTGAGCATCAGGGCTCCGTTTACTATGACCAGGAAGGACAGGAATATTTGATAGAGGGATCCGGGGAGAACATGTGGTTTGGTGAGGATCAGTTTCATTACCTGTGGAAAAGCATACAGGGGGATTTCATTCTCAGAGCCAAAGTAAAATTTATCGGCAAAGGTAAAAATCCGCACAGAAAAATTGGCTGGATGGTCCGTAATAGTCTGCATACAGATGCGGCCCATGTAAATGCGGCCTTTCACGGAGACGGACTTCTTTCATTGCAGTTTAGAAAAGGCAAAGGAGCAGATACTGAAGAAATAATATCACGTGATTCCTTTCCGGAGATCATTCAGCTCGAAAGAAGAGGCAGCCGTTTTATCATGGGTACGGCCAAAGCAGGAGAAGCCCTGAACAAGGTTGAACTGAACAGTATTGATCTTAAAAATGAAGTATTTGTAGGTCTCTATGTCTGTTCTCATGATCCCGAAATTCTGGAAAAGGCTATTTTCAGTAATGTCAGGATCATCAAACCCTTTATGAAACCATTTGTAGCCTATGAGGATTATTTGGGGAGCAATATGGAAATACTCGATGTTGAAAGCGGACAAAGGAAAATCCTGTTTTCTTCCAGTCATTCTCTGCAGGCCCCGAATTGGAGCCTTGATGGAAAATCTTTGATCTATAACTCCAATGGTTATCTGTATCAATACGGTTTGGAGGATCAAAATATCTCAATGGTCAATACGGGATTTGCCATCCGCAACAACAACGATCATGTGATCTCACTGGATGGAAAACAATTGGGTATAAGTCATCATGATGAAGATGATAATGACGATTCTGCCATTTATGTTTTACCTGTTGAAGGGGATAATACCCCAAGGAGGATCACCAAAAAAGGTTCAGGGGCCTCTTACCTTCACGGCTGGTCAAATGATGCCAAAGAACTCGTTTTTACAGGGCATAGAAATGGAAAATTTGACATCTATAAGATTGCAGTTGAAACGGGCGAAGAAACACAGCTTACCGATACCGAGGGTCTGGATGACGGTTCGGAGTATGCTCCTGACGGGAAATACATCTATTTTAATTCGAACCGGACAGGAACCATGCAGATCTGGAGAATGAGGCCTGATGGCAGTGATCAGGAGCAACTCACTTTTGATGATTACAATGACTGGTTTCCTCATGTCTCACCAGACGGGAAACAGATTGTGTTCCTTTCCTACGACAAGGAAGTCCCTTCGGGTGACCACCCTTTTTATCAGCAGGTGTATATCAGGATCCTGCCCGTTTCCGGTGGTACACCAAGAATACTTTCTTATGTTTTTGGAGGTCAGGGAACGATCAATGTGCCCAGCTGGTCACCTGATGGTAAAAAAATTGCCTTTGTAAGCAATACGGGACATTGATATGCGATTCCAAAATGGATGTTTTTTAAAAATGCGTAGCTTTATAAAAGATTAAATAGTAAAGATGAAAGAAACACTGCTTGCCATTATGATATTGCTCTTCGTTGTTCCGGTTGCTACCGGCCAAAGGGGCAAGGTATTTGATAACCTCACCATGAAGAGTGAAATCCTTAAGAGTGAAAGAAAATTCGCCATATACCTTCCTCCGGATTATGAGCATTCCACAAGAAGCTACCCTGTTTTGTATTTGCTCCATGGAGCCGGTGACGACCAAACAGGATGGATTCAGTTCGGAGAAGTATTACACCTTACTGACAAGGCCATAAAAGAGGGAAAAGCCACTCCCATGATCATCGTCATGCCTGATGCTCAAAGCGGCGAAAGAGGATATTTCAATAATATCAATGGAAAGTGGAACTATGAAGATTTCTTTTTTCAGGAATTGATGCCTTTTGTCGAAAAAAACTACCGTATCAAGGGTGAAAAAAGGTTCAGGGCCATAGCAGGTCTGTCTATGGGAGGCGGCGGCTCTTTTATGTATGCCTTGCACCATCCTGAGTTATTTTCTTCTGCCGCACCTCTGAGCGCTTATGTGGGGCCACTGACCGTTGAAGACCTCAAAGAGAACTTAAAGCGTAAAGGAGATCAAACTTATGCTGATGAGGCTTTGCAATCATACTTCGAGCAGCATAACGCAGTTGCCTTAGTAAACCTTTTGCCTGAAGAGAAAGTATCTTCTGTAAGATGGTATATTGACTGTGGTGATGATGATTTCCTGTTTGAAGGAAACAGTCTGTTACACATTGCCATGAAGAAAAGGAACATACCTCATGAATACAGGGTCCGTGACGGGGCCCATAGCTGGACCTATTGGCGTGAATCACTTCCTGAGGTCCTGCATTTTGTATCTCAGGCCTTTCATCAGTATTAAAAAATAAGCCGTCCCTGATGCTTATAATGCGTTTCATCCGGTCTGATTGAGACTTGTACAGAAGGGTTCTAAATACCTCAATTCTCTTGTGCAGAAAAGTTATTAAGCTTATTTTTATGGTATAATTCCAATACAGAATCCATGAGATCCGGGTATTCACATTTTATTTTCTTTTTTTCAGCCTTCTTTTTGTTTACATCGGTTCTTGCTCAGGAAAACTTGTCTGCCCTTGAGATTGTCAAAAAAGCAGATGAAAAAGTAAGAGGTAAAACCAATCATTCGGTTATGGAGATGGAAATCATCAGGCCTACATGGAAGAGAAGCATTTCAATGAAAGGATGGGGTAGAGGGCTTGATTTTTCAATGACCTACATTACTGCTCCGGCCAGAGACAAAGGGCAGGTTTTTATGAAAAGAAAAACCGAAATGTGGAATTGGATGCCATCTATAGGGCGCATGATCAAGATCCCGGCATCCATGATGTCGCAGGGCTGGATGGGTTCTGACTATACCAATGACGATATTTTAAAAGAGAGCTCCATTGTTGTGGATTATAACCACAGTGTTGAAAAGGTAGAGGTCATAGAAGGTCTGGAATGCTATAAAATTGAAATGATTCCCAAAGAAGATGCAGCAGTAACATGGTCAAAAGTTTACAAATGGATCACCAAAGATGAATTTATTCAGATCAGATCTCAATACTTTGATGAGGATGAGGAACTGGTAAAAAGTGATTTTGCATATGATTTCAAGAAAATGGATGGAAGATTGATTCCCTCCCGAATTGAAATCGTTCCGGCCGATGAACCCGGTAAAAAAACAGTTGTGTATATCAGAGAGATCCATTTTGACATTGACCTCCCTGAATCATATTTTTCTCAACAGAATATGAAACGCATCAGATAGATACCCGCTTAGAAATGAAAACCATTATAAAAATTGCATGGCGAAATATTTGGCGTAATAAGAGAAGGACACTGATTACGGTGGCTTCCATCATGTTCGCCTTGTTTTTTGCCATCATTATGCGCGGCTTTCAAATCGGGTCCTATGCCAAAATGAGAGAGAATGCCATCGAATCTTATTCAGGCTACTTACAAATTCAAAAAGAAGGTTACTGGGATGACAAGAACATCAACAACAGTATGGTTCTCGACAGCGAAATTGTCGAAAATTTGGAAAAGGACGGGAGGGTTAGCGTTATTATTCCACGCTTAGAATCATTTGCCCTGGCCTCTTCAGGGGAATCGACCAAAGGTGTTATGGTCACAGGGATCGTTCCTGATAAGGAAGACAGAATGACCAGAATAAAGTCATATTTGAAAGAAGGGGCCTTTATTGATGAAGCAGATAAAGGTATCCTGGTAGCAGAGGGTCTTGCTGAATTTCTCCAGGTTCAGATCAACGATACCCTGGTACTGTTTTCATCAGGATATCACGGAACAACTGCAGCTGGGTTGTATCCTGTCAAAGGAATTTTAAAGCTCCCAACTCCGGAAATGAATAAAAGTACGGTTTATCTTGCCCTGTCGGAGGCACAGCATCTGTTTT
Organism: Flavobacteriaceae bacterium; assembly: GCA_024644745.1. Taxonomy (GTDB): domain Bacteria; phylum Bacteroidota; class Bacteroidia; order Flavobacteriales; family Flavobacteriaceae; genus Lutimonas. The sequence continues at coordinate 8,365 of JAHEHF010000053.1, read as the reverse complement.
CCGCATATGAGAGAACGACTGCCATGGTGTTCCACCTGGAGACTCTGGATGATCTTGAGGGCCTTGAACAGGATGTGAGGCAACAACTTGATACAGAACGTTATGAGGTCATGGGTTGGGAAATCATGAACAAGGAGCTGCTGCAAATGATCGAAACAGACAATGCCGGCGGTGTGATCATGATCGCCATTTTATATATGGTCATTGCCTTTGGTATTTTTGGGACGGTTTTGATGATGACCAATGAGCGGATCAGGGAATTTTCCGTAATGGTTTCTGTGGGTATGCAGAAAACAAAACTGGCCAAGATCGTTATCCTTGAACTGTTCTTTTTAACTGCCATGGCTGTTTTTGCAGGTATCCTCATCAGTCTTCCGGTGATGTTCTATTTTTATTACAATCCGATTGAATTTTCAGGGGAAATGGTCGAGGTGATGCTCGATTTTAATTTTGAACCCGTTATGCCTATGAGTCTGGACTTGAATATTTTTATTTTTCAAGGAATTGCCATTAGCGTATTAAGTACGATCGCCATGTCTTATCCCACGATTAAGATATTGAAATTGGATGTTGTAAAAGGTTTAAGGTCTTAGTATTATGATGTTAGTGAAAATAGCCTGGAGAAGTATCTGGAGAAGCAAGTTAAGAAGCATTGTGGTCATTTTTGCCATTGTTTCCGGACTTATCGGAGGGCTTTTTTCAAGTGCATGGATGAATGGTATGGCCATGCAGCGCGTGAAGAATACATTTGCCTTTGAAACAGGTCATGTGCAGTTTCATCACCCGGATTATTTAAGGAACAGGGATGTCAAAAAACCTCTGACCGAAATCCGGAAAAAGATTGAATTGATTTCAGCTACTGCAGGTGTAAAAGGAGTGACAGAACGGATCAGGGTCAGCGGAATGGCAGCCACGGCCAATAAAAACATGGGCGTCAATATTGTGGGCGTGGATCCGGTCAGCGAAAAAGAGGTTTTTGAATTGTACAAAAAGATCGATACGGCAGACGGAAACTTTCTGGAGTCTGAAAAGAAGAACGGCATCGTGATCTCAAAGGCGCTTGCCGATGAACTTCAGGCCAGATTGAAATCGAAAATCATTTTGACTTTTCAGGATTACAATGGTGAAATTACCGGGGCTGCCTTTAAAGTTGTGGGTTTGTTCAAGACCGACAACAATCCCTGGGACAAGATGCATGTTTTTGTCAATAACGAAGATTTGAGAAGGGTTTTGGAGCTGCCTGAGGACCAGTCGCATGAAATCGTGGTTTTACTGGATGATTTTGAACAGGCAGAATATATAGCTGCTAATTTACAGGAGAAAATTGTGGATGCAAAAGTCGATGATTGGGCCGAAATATCACCCTATCTCAGTTTGATGTCCGGTTATATGGATACCATGATGATGCTTTTCATGGCCATTATTCTGGGTGCCCTGGGCTTTGGGATCGTAAATACCATGCTGATGGTCGTGCTTGAGCGAACCAGAGAGCTGGGCATGCTGATGGCCATTGGTATGACCAAGAAAAGGATTTTTTTGATGATCATGCTCGAGACCATTTTTTTGTCCCTTGTCGGGGGAATTATCGGTGAAATTTTGAGCGTGTTGCTGATCTATTATTTCGGACAGACGGGAATTGACCTGTCTTCCGTTGCTGAGGGCATGGAATCAGTCGGATATGGTGCCATGACCTATCCTGTATTGGAAGCTTACAGGTATTTACAGATCACTTTACTGGTCATTATTACAGGAATTTTAGCTTCGGTTTATCCGGCATGGAAAGCCCTTAAGCTGCACCCGGCAGAGGCCATTCGTTCAATCTAACACAAGGGAATTAAGAAAAAAAGAGATTATGAGCATTATAGAGATAGACAATCTTACCAAAACGTATCACGATACCGAAATTCCGGTGCATGCTGTCAACGGGGTTGACCTTAGTTTTGAAAAGGGTGAGTTTACGGCAATCGTGGGGCCGTCTGGTTGTGGTAAGACCACCTTGATGAATATGATCGGAGGGCTGGAAAAACCTAGTTCGGGTCATGTTATTGTTGACGGAAGCAGGATGTCAGAACTTTCTTCAAATCAATTGATAGATTTCAGGTTGAAAAACATAGGCTTTGTTTTTCAGGCCTTTAACCTTATTCCGGTGCTCACGGCCAAAGAAAATGTTGCTTTTATCATGGAACTTCAAAATTGGAAGAAGAAAGAAATGGATCAACGAACCATCTCCTTGCTTGAATCTGTTGGTCTGGGAGACAAGATCAACAGCAAACCCAATCAATTGTCGGGTGGCCAGCAGCAACGAGTTGCCGTGGCCAGGGCCCTGGCCTCCAAGCCAAAGTTTGTGCTGGCAGATGAACCTACGGCCAATTTAGATTCCATTGCCACAAATCAGTTGCTCGAGATCATGCAAAGTTTGAATAAAGAGGAAAACATTACTTTTATTTTTGCCACTCATGATCAAAGGGTCATGGACAAGGCCAGAAGAGTGATTACCCTGGAGGACGGGAAAGTCATTTCTGATATAAAGAAATCCCAACAATCGTCTCAATGATATGATGTTGTCAGGTAAAGGCTGAATTATGCTGAGAAAATACAGTTTTATCATCATGCTCTTCATTGGTTCAGTAATCTGTGCCCAGGAAAACTGGATGGTCAAAGGTTATGTTAAGGGAATGTCCTCGATGCAGACCGTTGAAGATAATGGTGAAATGTCACTTGAAAATATACTTCACAACAGATTTGACATCAATTGGTACGCAAATGAAAACTTAACTGTTACAGTTGGCCTCAGAAACAGGGTGATCATCGGGAATAATGTAAGCCTGATCCCGGATTACGCAGATTATGTTTCCAGAGACAATGGCTTTTTGGACCTGTCATGGGTCTGGGCCGACAATACCTCATGGATAGGGCTGTCACAGCTGGACCGTCTGATGGTTGATTATACCGCCGGCAATTTCCAGATCACTTTGGGCCGTCAAAGAATCAACTGGGGTCAGACCTTCGCATGGAATCCCAATGACCTTTTTAATACTTACTCCTACTTTGATTTTGATTATGAAGAAAAACCCGGCAGTGATGCCCTTCGCTTGCAATACTATATCGGGGAGTCGAGCAAGCTGGAACTTTCAACGGCCCTGAATGCAGACCGGGAGGTGACCTCGGTCATGTTGTACAGATTCAATACCGGAGGATATGACCTTCAATTTCTGGGCGGGGTATTTACGGGTTCTGATTATGTGCTGGGAGGAGGTTTTTCCGGAAGTATCGCAGGAGGTGGATTTAGCGGAGAATTGACTTATTTCCACCCCATGGATGATCAGGAAGATGATAACGGGGGTCGTGCTACAGCCACCCTGCATTACGACTATACTTTTAAGAGTTCTCTCAATTTGCAGTTTGAAGCCCTTTATAACGGATTTGGAGCGGATGACTTTGCAAATGGTATTGGGGATATCGTATTTCAGGACCTGAGTCCGAAAAATCTTTTTCCAACCAAACTGGCTTTTCTCGGAAGCGGGGGATATGATGTGAGCCCATTATTCAGAGTGATGCTTGCCGGAATGTATGGCCCCAAAGGGAATTTTTTGTATTTGGGTCCCACCCTGAACTATTCAATCTCTGATTCCATGGAACTTGCGGGAATAGGTCAATACTTCAACATGGATGAAGTTGAGGGAGATGAAGGCGTGGCAATGGTCAACCAGGGCACGGCCATTTTTGTCAGATTCAAATGGTCTTTTTAAACGCTGATAAATGGGATCGAGAAATTAAAGGACCAAACATTGGAAATCCAGAATTGTAGTATGTTTGCCATATCCGTAAATGACATGACGGCCAAAAACAAATGAAACATGAAAATGAAACGCTTTATTTTATATTTTATCATTTTTTCGGGAATAATGGTCATCTTGTATGTGCTGTTCAATACCTTAACCTTAAAGTCAAAGCAGCTTGCTTCAGTGGCTGCCACCGAAATTAAAATTGATTCTGATGCCCTGGAGCATTTTTCTTCGGCCCTGCGCATCAAGACCGTATCACCGGAAAATGAAAAGGATTTTGATTCGCTTCATTTCGACAGGTTCAATGATTATCTGGCCAAAACCTATCCCTTGACAGATTCCCTGACGGAACATATGGTCTTTAGCGATTACAGCCACTTGTTCCTGTGGAAAGGGTCAGATCTGGGCATGAAACCTGTCATATTGATGGGTCATCTGGATGTGGTCCCCGTTATTGATGCAAACAGGGACTTTTGGAAAGAGGATCCCTTTGGGGGTATTGTTGTCAATGATACGATTTGGGGCAGGGGAAGTATTGATGATAAAATTGGTGTCATTGGCATTATGGAAGCTGTTGAGCATTTGCTTCAAGAGGGATTTCGGCCCAGGAGATCAATCTATATTGCCATTGGGCATGATGAAGAAATTGGAGGGAGAAAAGGTGCTTTTGAGATCGCTTCCTACCTTAAGAAACAGGGTGTTGAGGCCGAGTTTATCATGGATGAAGGGGGCAGTATCACTTCGGGTTTGGTTCCCGGAATTGAAAAGGACGTTGCCCTGATCGGTATTGCGGAAAAGGGGTCGGTGTCTTTGGAACTGTCAGTAGAACTTGAAGGGGGGCATTCATCAATGCCCGGTAAAGAAACAGCGATTGATGTCATGTCTGAGGCCATTTATAAGTTGAAGTCAAATCCGTTTCCTGCCAGGCTCAGTGCTCCTTTGGAAGGTTTTCTTGCATATCTCGGTCCTGAAATGCCTTTTGTGAACAAGATGGCATTTGCCAATAAGAATCTTTTCCAGGCCCTGATCATTAATGAGTATGAGGCCACTGCCTCCGGAAATGCTTTGATCAGGACAACAACTGCGCCAACGATCTTCAACAGCGGTGTAAAGGACAATATCATTCCTTTGTCCGCAAAGGCCACCCTTAATTTCAGGATTATTACAGGTTCGTCAATACAGGATGTGATCAACCATATAAAAAATGTCATTGATGACGACAGGATCAAGATCAAAGAAGGCAATTTTAACACAGAGCCTTCCCCGGTATCGGGAACCGATTCATATGGATTCAGAACCATTCACAAAGCCATTTCTCAGATATACCCTGAGGTGATTGTGAGTCCATATTTGGTGGTTGGGGCAACTGATGCCCGGCATTTCAACGAATTGTCTGAGCATATTTACCGATTTTTACCCACAAGGATAACAACATCAAATGTAAAATCATTTCATGGCCTGAATGAAAGAATTGCCATCACTGAATTTGAAAACGCCATCCGTTTCTATGCGCAACTGATCAGGAATTCAGGTTCCGAATAGCCCCAGAACCCATAGCTGGTGTGGGATCTGCCGAAAAGGCATGGTCAGGATGACTGCATGTGAAAGGTGTTATAAATAGCCTTATCTTTGCAAAATGCAAAAAACACTGCAATTATCAGATTGGTTGCCAACGACGCGCAGAGAAATGAAGATCAGGGGCTGGGAAGACCTTGATGTCATTATTTTCAGCGGTGATGCTTATGTGGATCACGCGGCCTTTGGCCCTGCAGCCTTGGGAAGGATCCTGGAAAGTTACGGATTGAGAGTGGCAATTGTCCCTCAGCCCAATGTGAATGATAACCTGCAGGATTTTGACAAACTGGGCACCCCCAATTTGTTTTTTGCCGTTACTTCAGGAGCCATGGATTCTATGGTGAGCAATTACACAGCCAACAAACGAAGGCGGGATAAGGATGCTTACACGCCTAATGGAGAAAAAGGATTCCGGCCTGATTACGCTACAACGGTTTACAGTAAAATACTCAAAGAAAAATTTCCGGATGTTCCTGTGGTCATCGGAGGTATCGAAGCCTCCTTAAGAAGGGTCACGCATTATGATTTCTGGAGTGATAAGCTAAAACCCAATATTCTGACTGATTCAGGTGCTGACCTGCTGGTCTATGGAATGGGTGAACAGCCCTTGAGAGAGTTGGTCACCTTGCTTAAAAAAGGAGTTCCCTTTGATTCGATAAAGACCATCAGGCAAACTGCATTCCTTTTGGATGCTGATGAATCGCTGCCAAAAAATAAACACTGGGAAGACAAGGAACTGAGTTCTCATGAGGCCTGTTTACAGGATAAAAAAACATTCGCTGCCAATTTTAAGACCATTGAGCAGGAATCCAATAAGATTCATGGCAGGAGACTTCTGCAAAAGGTAGGAAAGGACCTGCTTGTGATTAATCCTGTTTTTCCAACGATGACGGAACAGGAGATTGACGCTTCCTATGATTTGCCCTATACCCGGTTACCCCATCCCAAATACGACAAGCGGGGACCCATTCCGGCATATGAGATGATCAAGTTTTCAATCAATACCCATAGAGGCTGTTTTGGAGGGTGCAGTTTTTGCACGATTTCTGCGCATCAGGGAAAGTTTATCGCGAGCAGAAGTAAGGAATCAGTGCTTAAGGAGGTGGAAGCTGTTACAGAAATGCCTGATTTCAAGGGCTACCTTTCAGACGTGGGGGGTCCATCGGCCAATATGTATCAAATGAAAGGCAAGGTGCAGAGCATTTGCGATAATTGTGTGGCTCCTTCCTGTATCTCACCTGTAATCTGTCATAACCTGGACACATCTCATAAATCCATGACCGAGTTGTACCAGGCGATCGATCAAAATCCAAAAATCAAGAAATCTTTTATAGGAAGCGGTATTCGATATGACATGCTGGTGCCTGAATTTAATAAAAATGCAGATGCCAAGGAACTGGATGATTATACCGAAGAGGTCCTGACAAATCATGTTTCGGGTAGGTTAAAAGTGGCCCCGGAACACACCTCAGATCCTGTATTGAAATTGATGCGAAAACCGTCTTTTACTTATTTTCATAAATTCAAGGAAACCTTCGACAAGATCAACTTAAAAAAGAAACTCAACCTTCAGCTGATTCCCTACTTTATTTCAAACCATCCTGAAAGCCGTTTGGAAGACATGGCCAATCTTGCAGCCGAAACAAAGGATATGGGTTTCAAACTGGAACAGGTCCAGGGATTTACCCCAACTCCGATGACAGTGGCAACGGTTATTTATTACAGCGGTTATCATCCTTATACTTTGCAAAAGGCTTATGTTCCTAAATCCAAGCAGGAAAAGGATGAGCAGCATCGCTTTTTTTTCTGGTACAAAAAGGAAAATCAGAATTGGATCAGAAACACACTTCAAAAGGCAGGACGCAGTGATCTGGTCAAAAAATTGCTGCCCGCCGATCTTCAGGTCAGGCCAAAGGGGAAAAGCAGAAAAAAGATAAAGAGGTCAAAACAGGATGGCTATACCAGTATTTTAAAACCCAAGAGGAGCAGTAATTCAAAATAATAGCCTGATTGTAAATGATTCTGGGTTTTGTCGCCGTAATGGGCTTTAAATTCAAATGGTTTTGATTGATTCTTTTGAATTATATTCCTAATTTAGCTTTGATTCAATACACACTTTATGAATAGGTTATTGCTTTTGTTTTTTTTGGTTTCCCTGTCTGTTCTGGGGCAAAAAAGTAACAAAGTAGATTTAAGCTCGCCCAGGGCCACGATGTACACACATATTTATTTTCTCATGCCTGAGAATTATGATGCGACCAAATCAGCTGCGACCATCAGGGGGCTGTCTGCAGGGGAGTCCGAATTTGCTGCGAAAAGAATCAAAGAAATTCTGGATGGAAACGGATTGATCATTAATTTTTCAAAGCTCCCGACCGACCCCAATTATGCTGATACTATTGGTTTCGCTGCAAGAAAACTGGAATACAACAAGCATCGATTTGCGCCCTTTCCATTAAGACTTCCTGAGGTTTACCTTGAAAAATCAGGAAATAATTGGTATTATTCAAAGGAAACCGTTGATCAATTGGATGTGCTCTACAAGAATACCTTTCCATTGGAATTTTCATGGTTTAATGAACGCTTTCCGCAATTTTTCACGATGGCGGTGAATGATGTGCTGATTTGGAAACCCATTGCGGTATTGATCATTTTGATCATTTGTGTCATACTGTTTTTTATTCTGGAACCTGTCATGTTTTTCTTTCTCAGGTTTTTGCAAAGGATTTTCTTCCGTAAAATATCAGATGGGACTACTATGGAAATCTTACATGAACTGGCCAAGCCAATCGTGTTTATCGTTATCCTGAGGTTTATAAAAAAAATCCTTCCTTCCTTGCAAATGGTGCAATTTAATGCCTTGCTGTTGACTGGCCTCAAGATTGCTGAGACGGTATTCTGGATCTTTGTGGTCCTGAAATTATTAAAGGTCATTTTGAATTTTTACCATGGTCACAAGCCTGAAGAAAAGACAAAACTTGACAAGCAACTGGCGCCAATATTGA
>JAHEHF010000009.1 GCA_024644745.1 Flavobacteriaceae bacterium | reverse complement strand
CCTGTTTTTCCAAAGAAAACGATTTTATACATAGCCTCAGTACTGTTCGGATTTTTTCTTCCAATTGGTGTAATTTATGTCAAAGATTTATTGGATACAAAAGTACATGACGAAAAGGACATTGTTAAAACAGGTATCCCTTATTTAGGAGATATACCTTTAGCCAAAATTAAAAAGGAATATTTTATTAAGGATATTGATAATTCAAACGTGGCCGAAGCGTTTCGTTATATAAGGACCAACATTAATTTTATGCTGGATAGCAAAGATTCGTGTAAAACAGTTTTTGTTACTTCCACCCAAAGCGAGGAAGGAAAAACTTTTACAGCTATAAATCTGGCTTCTTCACTGGCAATCTCCGGAAAGAAAACACTGCTCATTGGCATGGATTTAAGGGCTCCGAAAATAAATAAATATTTGGATCTTGAGGATTTGTTGGGAGTAACCAATTATATCAAGAACGAAAACTTGTCTTTAAATGAAATAACTGAGAAATACACCTCAATTCACAACTTACACGTTATAAATTCTGGAGACATTCCTCCTAATCCCGTTGAGTTGCTGATGAGTGATAGAATTAGTCTGCTGTTCGAGGAATCCAGGAAACTATATGATTATATAATTGTAGATACCGCCCCAGTGGGAATGGTAACTGATACCATGCAAATTAGCAAATATTCAGATGTGGTTATTTATGTGATAAAATCTAATTTCCTTGACAAAAGAATGCTTCATATTCCGGAGAAATTATTTAAAGAAAGGAAGCTGCCAAACATGGCTATTTTGATTAACGGAACCGATCACAGCAGAGGAGCCTATGGCTACGGTTATGGCTATGGCCAACGTAAAAAGAAAAATATTTTAAATAAATATGCGAAACGATTTGGTTTGTAGCCATCCTCTATTCTTACAGTGGATTTAATCAACAAAAAAAGGAAGCAATTTTAAAATTAAATTGCTTCCTTTTTTATTTAAGAATTTAATTTACATAAGATTGGTAATTTTTTCAATTTTAAAATTTCAGGATTTCACCGCAATATATAGTTGAATAAAATCGTTAAATTAGTTCAATAAAATCATTTAAATTGATTTAAATGGTCATTTATTTATTTATATTTGTATATTATTGTGAAAAAATAAATTTTAAATCTGTATGATGAAAAAGTTACTTTTAATTGTTCTTATTGTTTTCTCCTCTACTTTTATTTTTGGTCAACAAATTACTTTGTCCACAACTTCTACAAGTTCCACCTGGTCACCGCGAAGTATAGCGAATACAGGGTCTGATTTGGTATGGGAGGCTAGCAATGCTATTATTGGTACGGTTACTCAAACATCAAATGTTCCGACTTTTGATTTTAGTGCCAATGACGGGAGTCCGATTGCCATTACTATTTCAAGTGCTGACAATTTAGCTGGATTGACAAGATTTCAGGTATATACCTTAGAAGTGACTGAGATTGACTTGACGGGTGCTACTCAGTTGGAGAATATCCATATTGGAAACAACCAGATTTCAAGTTTGGATATCAGCACCTTGCCTAACCTTACTTTACTTCGTGCTGCGACAAATAATCTGTCTTCTATTGACATAAGTAACAACAGTATATTAACGAGGTTGGAATTGGCCAGTAACTTGTTGACTTCTCCAGTATTGGATGGACTCATAACTCAAGTTGATGCATTTGGTGAAACAGACGGTATTTTGACACTTTCCGGAAATCAGGGTTTAACACAGGCTGTAGAAAGTAATTATAATAGTCTGGTGGCTAAAGGTTGGACAATTGATGTGCCGGTTCCCGGACCACCTGTAACAGCCACAATTACTTTAACAACTACAAGTACTGTTAGTGACTGGGCACCAAGAAGTATTACCAATACAGGAAATGCCTTTACATGGGAGGCCAGTAATGCTTTGATTGGCACCCAGACGCAAATTGCCAATATCCCTACCTTTGATTTTAGTGCGAATGACGGAAGCCCCATTAACATCACAATTACAAGTAACGACGGTTTTACAGGTTTGTCAAGATTTCAGGCCTATACTTTGAATATTACTGACATTGATCTTACTCAAGCGACTCAATTAGAAAATATTCACATAGGAAATAATCAAATTTCTTCAATTGATATTTCTACTTTACCAAATTTAAACTTGTTCAGGGCAGGTACCAATGGCATTACCGATTTAGATATATCAAATAATCCTTTGCTCACAAGACTTGAAATGGCTGCCAATCTTTTGCCTTCAGCGGTTTTAGATGGTTTGGTCAATCAATTGGATGCATTTGGATTAACGGATGGGATCTTAACAGTTTCGGGTAATCAGGGAATTACTGTCGCTTCACAGCCAGGTTATGATAATTTGGTGAATAAAAGTTGGTCGATTGATGTACCCGCTCCTGGACCTCCTGTGATTGCTACCATGACCATTACGACAACTTCGACAAGTAGTGCATGGTTCCCAAGGAGTATTACAAATACAGGGAATGCATTTACATGGGAGGCCACAAATGCCTTGATTGGAACCCAGACCCAGGTGGCAAATTCACCAACATTTGACTTTAGTGCAAATGACGGCAGTCCCATTAATATAACCATCACAAGTAATGATGGCTTTTCCGGTTTAACCAGATTTCAGGTTTATACCCTGGATATAACTGCTATAGATGCCACAGCAGCCACCCAATTGGATAATTTCCATGTTCAGGCAAATGACATTTCAAGTATTGACATAAGTACCCTAACCAATTTGACATTTTTCAGAGCTTCAGGGAATAATATCTCAAGTTTGGATATTTCAAATAACAGCATCTTGAATCGATTGGAAATTGACAACAATGTAGTGACTTCTTCAGAATTGGATGCCATAGTGAATCAGTTGGATGCTTTTGGTCAAACTGATGGTATTTTGAACTTGTCAGGAAATCAGGGGATTACAGAATCGGCCCAACCCGGATATGATAATTTGATAGCCAAAGGATGGACAATAGATGTCAGTGCCCCAGGTCCGCCGGTGATTGCCACAATGTCAATTACAACAACATCTACAAGTAATGCCTGGTCACCCAGAAGTGTAACCAATACAGGTAATGCTTTTGTTTGGGAGGCGAGTAATGCCGCAATAGGAACTTTGACACAGACGGCAAATGTTCCCACTTTTGATTTTAGCGCGAATGATGGCAGCCCGATCAATATAACTGTTACGAGTAATGACGGTTTTTCCGGTTTAACAAGATTCCAGGTATATACACTGGATATAACTGCCATTGATGCCACGGCAGCAACCCAATTAGGAAATTACCATATTCAAAACAACAATATCTCAGATGTTGATATAAGCACTTTGGCCAACGTAACTTTTTTCAGAGCTAATGATAATGCTATTTCCTCAATTGATATTTCAAATAACAGTCTTTTGAATCGTTTGGAGATTACAAATAATAATTTGACTTCGAATGAATTAGACGCCATAGTGAATCAATTGGATGCTTTTGGACTTTCTGATGGAATTCTTAATATTTCTGGTAATCAAGGAATTACCGAGTCTGCCCAACCAGGATATGATAATTTGATCGCCAAGGGTTGGACAATTGATGTAGATGCACCTGCTCCTCCTGTGATTGCAACCATGACCATAACGACAACTTCAACAAGCAATGCCTGGTTTCCGAGGAGTGTTACCAATACAGGAAATGCTTTTGTATGGGAGGCTTCCAATGCTTTGATTGGAACCCTGACCCAAACTGCCAATGTGCCTACTTTTGACTTTAGTGCAAATGATGGAAGTCCGATCACAATCACAGTAACCAGTAATGATGGATTTTCAGGACTGACCAGATTTCAGGTCTATACCCTGGATATTACGGCTATTGATGCAACTGCTGCCACAGAACTGGACAATTTTCATGTACAGAACAATGCTATATCTTCTATAGATATCAGCACAATGTCTAATTTGACATTTTTCCGCGGACTCGATAATAATATCACAGCCCTGGATGTGTCAGGTAATCCTTTGTTGACAAGGCTGGAGGTTGAAAACAACAGTTTAAGTTCTTCAGAGTTGGATGCAATTGTAAATCAACTTGATGCATTTGGATTGTTAGATGGAATTTTGAATATTTCTGGCAATGAAGGACTTACTGAATCTGCTCAACCAGCTTATGACAATCTTATTGCCAAGGGTTGGTCTATAGACGTAGATGCTCCAGGACCACCTGTGATAGCAACAATGTCCATTACCACAACATCAACAAGTAATGCCTGGTCACCAAGAAGTGTTACCAATACCGGTAATGCCCTTGTATGGGAAGCATCAAATGCCTTAATTGGAACTTTGACTCAAACTGCAAATGTTCCCATTTTTGATTTTAGTGCCAACGATGGCAGCCCGATCAATATTACCGTTACATCTAATGATGGTCTATCCGGACTTACTAGATTCCAGATTTATACGTTGGATATTACGGACCTAGATCTTACACAGGCGACTAATTTGGAAAACCTGCATATTGGAAACAATCAGATAGGGTCAATCGATTTGAGTACATTAACCAATTTAAATTTCTTTAGAGCGGGTACGAATAATCTGTCAGTATTGGATATTTCAGCGAACAGTTTGTTGATTCGTTTGGAGTTGCTGGATAATAATATGACCACTGCAGAGTTGGACGCTATCGTAAATCAATTGGATGCTTTTGGTCAGTTGGATGGTATTCTGGATATTGGAGGCAATGAAGATCTTTCTATTGCTGCCCAGCCTGCTTTTGATAATTTGGTTTCAAAAGGATGGACTATTGATGTTGCAGCACCAACACCTCCGGTTTTAACAACACTTTCAATAACAACAACTTCGACAAGCGACGCATGGTCACCAAGATCAGTTGCCAATACGGGAAATGTTTTGGTCTGGGAGGCAACCAATGGACTGATTGGTACTTTGACTCAGACAGCCAATGTTCCAACTTTTGATTTTAGTGCCAATGACGGAAGCCCAATCAGTATTACAGTTACTAGTGATGATGGTTTCACAGGATTGACCAGGTTTCAGATATATACTTTGGATATAACGGATGTAGATGTTAATGAGGCAGTTGAACTTACGAATTTCCACATACAGAACAATAATATTTCAAATGTCGATATCAGTACTTTGACGAATCTGACATTTTTTAGGGCAAATCAAAATAATTTGACATCTCTTGATATTTCTAATAATGACCTGTTGACCAGATTAGAACTTACTGATAACGGTTTGACTACAGCCGTACTGGACGGAATAGTAAATCAGTTAGATGTATTTGGACTGTTAGATGGAATATTGACCATTGCGAATAATGAGCCGCTTTCAATGGCAGCTCAACCTTCATATGATAACTTGATTACCAAAGGCTGGACGATAGATGTTGATGCACCTACGCCTCCGGTATTCAGTACCATAACGATGACTACTACTTCAAACATCAGTGCATGGTCTCCTCGTTCGGTTTTAAATACTGGAAATGTTCTGGTATGGGAAGCGACTAATGCGCTGATTGGTACTTTGACTCAAACTGCGAATGTGCCGGTTTTTGATTTCAGTGCGAATGATGGAAGTCCGATCAGCATTACTGTTACAAGTGATGATGGTTTTGGAGGATTAACAAGATTACAGGTGTATACCTTGGAAATTACTGATATTGATGCAACTGAAGCTGTTGAATTGACAAATTTCCATATTCAAAACAACAATATCTCAGATGTTGATATCAGTACATTGACCAATTTAACTTTTTTCAGGGCAAATGAAAATAATTTATCTGTACTTGATATATCCAACAATAATGTCCTGACCAGATTGGAATTGACTGATAATATTCTGACATCAGCAACCTTGGATGGAATTGTTAATCAATTAGATGTATTTGGGCAATTTGACGGGATACTTACCATTGCCAATAATCTTGGATTGACCCTGGCGGCTCAACCCTCTTATGATAATTTGATTGCAAAAGGCTGGACAATTGATGTTGGTCCCCCAACAGATAGTGACATTATGATAACACAGTATTATCACGGTTTTGGTGGGAATGATAAATGGGTAGAAATCTCAAACATTTCAAACGAGATAATACCGGCAGGTAAATATTACCTTGTATTGTTTGATGATGATGTTGCCAGAACAGGAGTGATTGAATCGGCTACTCCTTCTGAGAATACTCCAATTCCTGCCATGGATCCGGGTGAGACTTTGCTGTTTTGGAATGGAGCAGCTGTTAGCCCTTCTGCTGGCAATATAGGTGATGCCACACGAATAGTTTCTCCCGTTTGTTCCTTTACCGGAGATGATGTCATTCTGATTTCGACCTCCAACACGACCAATTCCTATCTTAACAGGGTCGATATCATAGGTTCTGTTTCCCCAAATCCAGGTTCAGCTCCTGACGGTTGGGGTGTCAATGTATCTTATATTAAAGGAGGGTGTTCCACGGAGGTACCTCATATGGATTATGAGGAAACAGACTGGACCTTTATTTTACTTTCCGATGTGGATGATGCCATAGCAAACACAAATTTGGCTTTGGGTACACAAGTAGTTGGCCCCACTGAGTTTAATGGCTCAACATGGTCAAACCTGCAACCTGATCAATCCAGAACTGCAACGATAGCCAGTTCCTTTACTGGAGCTCCAGCCAACTTTATTTCATGTAATTTAACAATTGCAAATGGTGTAGATGTTGTTTTTGACTCTGGTGGTGCTTCAAGTTTCAGTATAGTGATCTATGGTGATTTTGTAAATAATGGCAGTTTAACCATTGGTGATAAGGAATCTCTCGTCGTTTATAATGCGGATGCGACAATTGGTGAAATTACAAAAATTGAAAAATCGACTCCGTTGGACGATATCAATGATGTGACTTATTGGTCATCACCTGTTGCAGGAAGCCAAATTGATGAAATTTTTACTGGTGTTCAGCAAGACAGGATATTTGAGTTCAGAGCGGGTGACGATAATCCTTTTTATGCCGGCACTAATTATAAATACTGGTGGGTGGCTACAGGAACAATGACAAGGGCGAAGGGTTATGCCGCTCCGGGTGCATCAACAGGTGAACAGACCCTGACATTTAGCGGTGTTCCCTTTAATGGTCCCTTTGAAATTAATACCTTTTTTAGTGGGACTATTGATACCGGAACTGCCAATGAAAACTTCAATTTGATTGGAAATCCATATCCTGCCGCCATAGATATGCAGAGAATATTAATTGACAATCCAACTGTGAACGAAATCGCTTTATGGACGCATGGTACAACTGTGGATCCGGATACAGGTGAATATGATGATGGAGACTATATTTTCTATAATTCATCTGGATCAACTGACGGAGTAACTAATAATATTGCTTCCTCACAAGCTTTTATGATTCGTACTGTAGCATTTGGTGGAGTGTCTTTTGAAGACAGTTATAAGTTGATCGGACAAAATGATCAGTTTTATAAATCCAGTAGTTTAAAGAAAGCTGCTGAGGATACCTCTGAAGAGAACGATAAGATTTGGTTAAGATTGAGGAGCGGAACTGAAAAGAATGATATATTGCTATCATTCATGGAAGATGCAACTGATGGTTATGATATGTATTACGATGCCACCGGTAATTTATACAATGACAATATCAGCCTGATTGAGAAGAACAGTAAATTCTATTCAAAAATTGGAAACGATAAATTCGTAATTCAGGGTCTTAGTCCATTCGGAGCTCGAAAGAATATTGAATTAGGTTTTGATACCAAAAAGACTGGTTGGTTCAAAATGAGTATTAATCGTAAGGATGGGGCTCTTAAGGATTCCGAGATCTATTTGGTAGACACCTATATGAATGTGAAACACGATCTGAACAAGTCAGATTATGAGTTCAAAGCTGATCAGGTGGGTGCATTTCCAGACAGGTTCCAGTTGGAATTTGTTAACCCCAATATTGATTTTGATCCTGAAGACCTGATTGATACAGATGCATTCATTGTTACAAATGACTTCGATCTAATGAAAGTCAAATCAGGTAAAACAGTCAATGAAATCAAAGTATTTGACCTTTTGGGAAGAGTGATCATACATAATCAACCCAAGCAAAAATCATTTGAATTGAACACAGGAAGTGTCAAACTTGGAACTGTAATGATCATTGAGGCGAGATTGGAAGATGGTAGTTTCATCAATACTAAATCAATCAAGTATTAAATAATTTTGCCAAAATAAACTAACCTTAAAAACCGCCTTCGGGCGGTTTTTTTGTGGGGCAAGGTTTTCAGAACACGCGACTAATGTATTTCGCAATCGAGGTATTTGATCATCATATATGAAATTCATTTAAAGGAATCCCTGTTCCATTCACATGGAAAAACAATTAAATTAAAATTTATTAACTTAGGTCAGTTAATCTTTGTTAGTTTAAAATTAAACAGTTATGCCAATTTATATGGACCGTCATGACCTGCCAGAGTCTGTTAATGCCGAGCATGTGGCCCAAATTCATCAGGAAGATTTGAAAATTGAGCATGAATATGGCTGTAAAGGCCTGACCTATTGGTTCGACGACCAACGTAAGACGGCATTCTGTCTGATCAAAGCCCCTAATAAGAAAGCCCTGCAAGACATGCATGACCATGCGCATGGCGGAGTTGCGAACAGCATCATAGAAGTTGATCCAAGTATTGTTGAATCTTTCTTAGGACGAATTGAAGATCCCGTAAAGGCAAAAAACGCCAAATTGAATATCATTAATGACCCGGCATTTCGGGTATTGATGGTGATGAACACAACATGTGAAAATCCTGTAAATAAGAATTTGCCGGAGTTCAGGAGGCTCCTGGAATCTATTAAAATGCGACTAAGTTCTTTGATCACAGAGTCAGAGGGAAGAATCGTTAAGGAAAACCTGTATGAATCTCTTGTCTCCTTCAGGTCAATTTCAGGGGCATTAAATTGTGCCGTAGAAATTCAGAGGGCTTTTGACAAACATATAGACTCGCATACCTATAAGGCTTGTCTAAGTATCGGACTTAGCGCTGGGGTTCCCGTTTCGGAAGGGGAGGGAATCTTTGAAGATACCATAAAAATAGCTGACAGGTTATGCAAGGTGGTTGAGGGTGGAATTGTGGTTTCTTCTGAAGTAAAGGAACTTTATGAAAGTAAAACCCATCATAATATTTTGGAAACAGGACGGGTACGTGTTTTACAGCCTTCAGATGAAAGGTTTTTAAATAGTCTCATGGACTTTGTTGAGCAAAATTGGAACAGGACAAATCTTAGGGTCGATGACTTTAGTGCTGATCTTGGTTTCAGCAAGGCGCAATTGTATCGAAAGGTAAAATACCTAACAGGAGAATCTTTGAATAACTTTATCAGGGCCTATCGATTGGAATTGGCGAGAAAAATGATCGATCGCCATGCCGGTAACATTTCTGAGATCGCATTTGATACAGGATTCAATAGTGCGGCTTATTTTTCTAAATGCTTTCTTGAAGCCTATGGAATGCTGCCCTCAGCATATTTCAAGCAATACCGTCCTTCGCAAGTTTAGTCTAAAGTACCTGTATTCAATTTATTTTTGCAAAATGAATCAATAGTATCATCTTTTGAATCATTTTTTGCCTGACCCATGGCATAATCATATTATTTTTAGAAAAAATCAATTTATTTCTTTGGATTTCAATCCTATGTTTAACTCTAAAAAATTACTAATTATGAAATCAATTTTATTTTATCTGAAAAAATCTTACCCGATGATTTTCCTTGTTTTCTTTTCGGTTGGCTCACTTCAGTCCCAAATGGACAAGGAAGCTGTCACCGAGATGTCAGTATTACATTCTTTTAATGATGCCGATCTCGAATGGGGAGGATGCCCGCCTTTTATGCCAGAAGGTTGTAATATCGCTGTACTTCATGGAGATCCGGCTACAAAAAATGCAGATGTCCTCTTTAAGGTAAATGGAAAATCTAAAATACCCAATCACTGGCACAATTCGCATGAACGTATGGTTCTATTAAGCGGAAAGATGACGGTCACTTATAAAGGGGAGCAAACAAATACCATGAAGGTTGGTGATTTTGCTTATGGGCCGGCGAGAAAACCGCATACTGCTGAATGTGTCAGTAAAGATCCCTGTATCCTTTACATTGGTTTTGGAGACCCTGTGGATGCTTTTGCCATTGAAGATTAATGGTTTGATTCAGGGGACCACAAATTCCCATTTCAATTTTCCCATTAATTCCACCACCCGGTCTTTATCTTCTAGCTTACAGACCATATAATCAAAGTGGTAATTGTAGATGATAACCACAAGGCCTTTTTGGCTCAGAAGGGCATTGTTTCTTCGCAAATAATCATAGGCATATTCATCGGGCCTGGCATTGAAAAATTTCATATTTTTCAATAGGGCCAGTTCATGAATTGCCTTTTGAGCTACTTTGGCTTTTTCACTGTAAGCCATCAATTTTTCATAGCTAAGGATTTGGGTGATGGCCCATTGAAAATAAATAAATTCATCCCCTGTTACGGTCCATTTGGCCAAATAGGGGTTGGGTTCAAAATCAGGATCCTCGAATTTAATTTTAACCCCCCAGTTTTTGATGGTATTCAAAGAATAATCTTTGTACACAAAATCAAATTTATGTGGATTTGAAACAGCCAGCCAGAGTTTATTGGCCAATGCAGCCTTTTCTTCCCCAGAATAGGCTTCCATGGTCAGTTTGTCGACCAATTCAACAAACAATTCTTTATTGATGTCAAATTCTTTGGTTTTTGGCATCACCTTGGTATAATTCCGCAGTTTGCTCTTGAATTTGATCGCAGTATAATCTTTCTGCTGAGAAAAAGTGCAAATGCCATAGAAGAATACAAAAAATAATATAAAGGCTTTTTTCACTTTAGTTATTGTTAACGATTGAATCCCGGTTTCAAATAAAACGATATGTGATCATTATTATTGGGTAAATGTAAAAAAAAATCTGCTCTAAAAAGATAAAGCAGATTAATGAGGGGAACTTTAGTGAGAAATTAGGGTTGAACCAATTCCCACTTAAATTTTTCGAACAATGTTGTCAATTGATCTTTGTTCTTTAAATCACAAACAATAATATTATAATATCCTTTGGTTACCAAAGCCACGAGACCTTCTTTCTCCAGTTCCGTATTCACACTTTCAATGTATGAATAAGCCCAGTCATCATCTTTTGGGGAAGAGAATTTAAAATCCTTGGTGATCAGCAATTCATTGAAGGAGGAGGCCACGCTTTCAGCATCATCTCCATAGGTCATCAATTGAAAATATTCAAGGATCTTGTTCAAAGCCAACTGAAAATAAGGGTATTCGTCATCACTTACTGTCCAGTCTGTCAAATATGGATTGGGTTCGAGCACAATTTCTCCATTGGCGTTTTCCGAACCCCAGTTTTTGTTAGATGAGACAGCAAAGTCTTTAAACACATAATCAAAAACTTTTGGCTTTGCCAGGGCAAGCCAGGTTTTATAGACTATTTCTTCCTGTTCTTCTTTGGTGTAAATGTCATGACCCAATAAAGCCACAATTTCAGCAAGAAGTTCTTTTTCAATGCCAAGTTCCGTGGTTCTGGGTTCTGCTTCCTTGTATTTATAGATAAAACTTCTGAATTCCACATCTGAATAATCCATTTGTCCAAATGTAAAACAAGAAAAAGCAAGCAATAAGTAGAGTGAGAGTAGTTTTTTTTTCATAGGCGCAATTTCGTTCAACTTTTCTTTTATGCAAAACATAAGTGACTAATAACAAGTCAATTAGCTCATTATTAGTTAGATAGTTTTCACTAAAAAATAAATTGAATTTTAGGGGATTCAACTATTTTCTAAAGCGAATGTACATATATCTATGGAAAAATACAAATTTTTCTTGCAGTTAATGCAAACTCAATTAGAATGTTAGGACCTTAAAACCGGATTAATTACTCAACATTACAGGCATGACAAGCATGGTAATTTCCTCTCCTTCCTCTAATCCGTCTATCGGAGTTAGTATGCCCGCTCTGTTTGGAAGTGACATCTCAAGCAGTATGTCATTTGAGTTCAAATGATTCAGCATTTCAAGTAAGAATCGTGAATTAAAACCGATTTGCATATCATCTCCTTCATAACTGCACTGCAATCTCTCATCAGCTTTATTTGAAAAATCGAGATCTTCAGCTGAAATTTTCAACTCGGTACCAGCCATTTTAAGACGAATTTGATGCGTGGTTTTGCTCGAAAAAATAGAAACCCTTCTTACAGAATTGTAAAAAGCATTTCTGTCCATCGTGAGTTTATTCGGATTCTCTTTAGGAATGACAGCTTCATAATTGGGATATTTTCCGTCAATAAGTCTGCAGATGAGTGTACTGTTACCAAAACTGAACTTGGCGTTGGTGTCATTGTATTCAATCACAACTTCATCGTCATTGCCCGATAGTATATTTTTGAGTAAAGTCAATGGCTTTTTTGGCATAATGAACTCTGCAACCTCATTAGCACTGACGTCTTTTCTGATATATTTAACCAGTTTATGAGCATCAGTGGCTACGAAAATCAGGTTTTCGGGACTCAATTGAAAAAATACACCACTCATCACCGGTCTGAGATCATCGTTTCCTGATGCAAAAATGGTTTTCGAGATGCCGCTTGCCAGAATACTTCCCTTAAGGCTTGTTCTGCTCGGTGACTCCAGTTCCACCGCTTTTGGGAATTCCTCTCCGTCTGCATAGGCAAGGGCGTATTTTCCGCTGTCAGAATTGATTTCAATTGAATTGTTGTCTTCTACCTTAAAGGTCAGGGGTTGTTCCGGAAATGTTTTTAAAATGTCCAGAAGCAATTTAGCAGGCACGGCAATAGCTCCTTTTTCATCTGCCTCAACATCAATGGCAGTGCTCATGGTTGTCTCCAGGTCTGAGGCTGAAATCCTCAATTGGTTGTCCGATAGCTCGAATAAAAAATTATCAAGAATTGGCAAGGTATTGTTACTGTTGATTACCCCTCCTAATATTTGTAACTGTTTCAATAATTGAGAACTGGAAACTATAAACTTCATTCTTTGTGGTTTTGAAAAATTTTGTTTTTACAATTGCAGACTTCAGAATCTAACGGGCTTTAACCATATATTTCATGTCAGGCTCAAGAGCGTGTCTTTTTTCAACTCTCTGGAATGCAACAAGCATACAAATATATTATTTTAAACTTGAACTTTGAAAATTTATTTGGTCTGAATATCAACATAAATAAATGTTAAGGTTTTCTTAATAAATCTTACGGAATAGGTTAATTTTTTTAGATTTGCTTGCATCACCGCTTAGAAGCAAGAGGCCTTTGAGCATTGATTTTCATGGATTCAAGCCTGAATTCTTATGAAACTTAAAATTAAATCAAATAAATATATGGCTGCAAACCAGTTTACAGGTGTCAACAGGACCCTATTTAATAAATTCTTACTGTCTGCCTTAGTCTTCATACTTTGTTCTATTTACGGCCATTCTCAGGCACCTAAAAAATTGAATGCCGTTGAAATTCATGAATCTATCAAGAAATTAAACTTCCTGGGTACCGTATTATATCTTGCAGCGCACCCAGATGATGAGAACACCAGAATGATCTCGTATTTTTCTAATGAGGTTCATGCCAGAACAGGGTATCTCTCGATTACAAGGGGCGATGGCGGACAGAATTTAATCGGTCCTGAGATCAGGGAACTGTTGGGTGTGATCAGAACAAATGAGTTGCTCAAAGCGAGGGCAACGGATGGAGGAGAACAGTTTTTTACAAGAGCCAACGATTTTGGTTATTCCAAACACCCGGACGAGACTTTGAGGCTGTGGAACAAGGAGGCTGTTTTGAATGATGTAGTCAAAATAATCCGAAAATTTAGACCTGACATCATCATCAACAGATTTAATGCTGAATCAGCTGGTAAAACACATGGTCATCACACTTCATCTGCCATACTGAGCACGGAAGCCTTTGACCTGGCAGCGGATCCTTTGTACAAATCAAATGGAGAGGCGGCCTGGGCACCCAAGCGCTTGTTTTTTAACACGCATTGGTGGTTTTACGGGAGTCAGGAGGAATTTGATAAAATAGATAAATCAAATATGATCTGGATCGATACCGGCGTATATTTTCCTGAAAAGGGCCTTTCAAATTCAGAAATTGCTTCCTTGAGCAGGAGCATGCACAAATCACAGGGCTTTGGAAGCACGGGTACGAGAGGGAGCGACAAGGAGTATATTGAATTGATCAGGGGAGCCGAATTGGGTGACAGCCAGAATGTTTTTGAAGGTATAAACACGACCTGGACCAGAGTCAAAGGTGGAGCCGAGATACAAAGCATCCTTTTGAAAGTGGAAAAGAATTTTGATTTCAGAAACCCTTCTAAAAGCATTCCGGCCTTATTGGAAGCCTATTCATTGATTTCGAATTTGGATGACGAATACTGGAGGGCCTACAAGACAAAACAGATAAAGGAAATCATCGCTTCTTGTGCTGGTCTTTATCTTGAGGCGGTTTCGGAAGTGTCAACGGCCACGAAAAATGAATCGCTTGGAATCAAATTTGAGGCGATCAACCGAAGTAATCGGAAAATCAGTCTGGAGTCGATAAAAATAATGCCACAGGAAACTGAGCTAGAAGTGGGAAAGGCCTTGGGAAATAATGAATCTTATAGCACCGAGCAGAAAATAAAGATGAACGATCAAATGCGACTTACCTCGCCCTACTGGCTGGAGCAAAAGGGAAGTTTGGGTATGTACAAGGTTGAAGACCCTTCTCTGATCGGTAAACCCGTAAGCCCCCATGACCTTCAGGCGGCCTTTGTTGTAGATTTTGAAGGTACACAAATAGAGTTTGTTAAAGATATTGTTTTTAAGTACAATGACCCGGTTGACGGAGAGGTCTATCAGCCCTTTGAGCTTGTGCCTGATGTTACTGCAGAGATCGCTTCAAAAGTGGTAATATTCAATGAGTTTCAACAGAGGGAGATCCCGGTCAGGCTAAAAGCGTTCAGAGACAATGTGAAAGGTTTTCTGGAACTTAAGGTTCCTGCAGGCTGGACGGTTCGGCCCAATCAAATTGAATTTGAATTGGGAAAGACGGGGGAAGAATCGACTTTAAACTTTGTGGTTTCACCTCCAGAGGATCAAAGTGAAGGTCATATAAAACCCGTTGTGCACATGAATGGATTCACCTTTGATAAAACAATGGCTGAGATCAACTATGATCATATTCCCAGGCAATTGGTTTTATTACCCTCTGAATCAAAGGTTGTGAGATTGAACCTTATGCGAAAAGGGCAAAAAATAGCTTATATCAAAGGGGCAGGGGATGAAGTTCCCAAGTATTTGAGACAAATTGGTTATGAGGTCACAGAAATTGAACCGAATGGTCTGTCTGAAGGAAAGCTCAAAAATTTCGATGCGCTCATTTTGGGGATTCGTGCCTACAATACAATACCTGAACTTAAATTGAAGCAGGAGGTCATTTTTGAATATGTAAAAAGGGGAGGAAATGTTATTGTGCAGTACAATACGAATCACAGACTTGTGGTAGAAGACAATCTGGCGCCCTATATGCTCCAGCTCTCCAGAGACAGGATCACTGATGAAAATGCCCGGGTGACTTTTCTTGATCCTGATCATGAAGTGATGAATTTTCCTAATAAAATAGTCGAAGAAGATTTTAACGGATGGGTTCAGGAAAGAGGCTTGTATTTTCCCAATAAATGGGCCGAGGAATTCTCTCCCATATTGTCTTTTCAGGAAAACGGCGATGAACCTATGAATGGGAGCCTTCTTGTTGCCAAATACGGGAAAGGTCATTATATGTACACAGGATTATCTTTTTTTAGGGAATTGCCTGCAGGAGTGCCGGGCGCTTATAAATTGTTTACCAACATGATCTCGGTCGGAAAAAATAATTTTGAAATTGAATTAAAAGAATAAAGAATGAAAGATTCTCAGGCATCAGTTTCCAAAAGATGGAAAAAGGAATATACTTTTTTATTGATCGCAAATGCGGTATATATCCTTGTATTTTATGTAATCATGCGATATTATACTTTTTAAATGGCACTATTAGATTGGGTTGTTTTATTGTTAACCTTACTTTTCATTGTAATTTATGGTTCCATTAAGACAAAGGGAAGCAAAGACGTAAAAGACTTCATCAAAGGGGGAAATGAAGCCCAGTGGTGGACGATCGGCTTATCGGTTATGGCCACCCAGGCCAGTGCGATAACTTTCTTGTCGACCCCCGGGCAGGCCTTTCACAGCGGAATGGGTTTTGTGCAATTTTATTTTGGTTTGCCTGTGGCGATGATCATCATATGCCTTGTTTTTATTCCAATATATCACAAGTTGAAGGTGTATACGGCCTATGAATACCTCGAGGGCCGGTTCGATCTGAAGACCAGGACCCTGGCGGCCATTTTATTTTTGATCCAGAGAGGACTGGCAGCCGGAATTACAATTTTTGCTCCTGCTATTATTTTATCTGCCGTTCTGGGCTGGGATCTGTTGACCCTGAACCTCATTATCGGGGTTCTTGTGATCATTTATACTGTCAGTGGAGGGACCAAGGCTGTGAGTGTTACCCAAAAACAGCAAATGGCCATTATTTTTATAGGGATGTTTGCGGCTTTCTTTATTATTTTAAGCTACCTGCCCCAAGACATCACTTTTAGCAAGGCCCTTAAAATAGCAGGTGCCAGTGGTAAAATGGAGGTGTTGGATTTTTCGTTTGACCTGAATAACAGGTACACCATCTGGACGGGTTTTCTGGGAGGCACATTTTTGATGCTGTCCTACTTCGGAACGGATCAATCCCAAGTGCAGCGGTATTTGTCAGGTAAATCTGTACGAGAGAGTCAGCTAGGGTTGTTGTTCAACGGGTTTTTAAAGGTCCCCATGCAATTCTTTATTTTATTGGTTGGGGTCATGGTATTTGTTTTTTACCAGTTTAATTCGTCCCCCCTTAATTTTAATCCAGCAGCTACGTCGGCAGTCATGAACTCTCCTTATGCCGAAGCATATTCCTTGCTTGATAAGGATCACAAGGAAATCGAGTCAGAAAAGAAAGCGGCACAAATGTATTTCGCACAGCACCCGGAAGATCAGGATGCCATTGATAAAATAAGGGATCTGAACAGCAGAGAGACGGCGCAAAGGGAGGCTGCCAGGGAATTGATCACCAAGGCGGATTCAACCCTGGAGGTGAATGACAAGGATTATGTATTTATTCATTTTATCCTCCACAATTTGCCCAGAGGTCTTATCGGGCTGTTGCTGGCCGTTATTCTATCTGCTGCCATGTCTTCCACGGCCTCTGAATTAAATGCCCTTGCTGCTACCACAACAATGGATCTGTACAAGCGAAACGAATCTTCAGGGAGGAATGAAATGCATTATGTTCATGCCACAAAATGGTTTACCCTAGGCTGGGGGATCCTGGCTATATTAGTGGCCAGTATTGCCGATTTGTTCGATAATCTGATCCAGCTTGTCAATATCATCGGGTCTATTTTTTACGGTAATATTTTGGGAATTTTTCTGCTTGCCTTTTTTGTAAAAATGGTCAAAGGAAATGCCGTATTCAGGGCGGCCATTTTGACACAGCTCATTATTATTTCCATATTCTTTCTGGATGTCCTGCCTTATCTGTGGTTAAATCTTTTAGGTTGTGTCATGGTGATGGTTTTTGCCGTCATTTTTCAAAAGCTGGGAAAAAACAAATAGAACCCTGAAGCAAAAAATGTCCTGGCATAAAAAAAACCTCAATTCAATTGAGGTTTTTTTTATGAAATAGATTCCTGTGATTATTCAACAGGAATATTTAATCTGACCTTGTCCCAGGCAAAAACGATTCCCGAATTATCTACGGCGTACATGAGCTGTTCCTGAACGTCACTCACAAATTCAGCCTTGATATCCGTTCTGAGCGCATCATCAGCCTCTGCATAAGAATAGGCTCCCCATGCATCATTCTTTTTACTGAATATAGCAACCCAATTGCCGTCTTCATTTGGAATAAGAAAAAATCCGTATTTTCCAGCTGCCAATGATTTACCATTGATCTTGACATCTTTGTCAAAGGCAATCGTAGTGTTTTCGTTGGCACCGGCGCGCCACACCTGGCCATATTTTTCAAGTCCGCCCCAAATGGTTCTTCCTTTGACACTGGGTGCCCCGTAATCGATCATGACTTTAATGCCGTTAACGGTTCCTTCGGTTTGAATTCTTGGACTCTTTTGAGCACAACCGATAGAGGTAACAAATAAAAAGGCAACAATTAAATTAAGTGTTTTCATAGTCAAAATTATTTAGACCATTCAGCGATGGATTCTTTGTTCATTTTTATATAATCGTCATTTCCCGCTTTTTGAGCAGCTGCCAAAGATTTTTCAGCACTTGCGATCGCCCCTTTTTTATCACCCAGCTCTGCCTGTATCAATGATTTTTGACGAGACATCCAGAAGGCATCGGGGTTCATGTCAGCAGCTTTGGTCGACCATTCCAATGCTTTATTCAGGTCCTTACCGGTACTGTGGTAATAACTTGCGGCACTGAAGTAATCATTTGCAGAAGGCCCGGCCATAACACTTTCAATGCTCTTAACTGTCATTTCTTCCGTAGGTGTTTCAATTTTAATTCCAACTCTGGTTTTTTCCCACATAAAATGCATCATCCCTGATGCTCCATCTGCCAGGTCACCGAAGGCAATTGAGAAATTTTCCATCGGGTATGACATCGGATGTATTTTTGCAGTGACTTTTGCCGCAACTTTACTGGCATCCAGTGAGGCGGGAGCGCCTCCGGCATTGTACTCAGTGTAAAATACAACGTCCCAGCTTTCTTTATTAGGAATCGTTAAAATGGCATAAGTTCCTTTTTTCAATTCCTTACCGTCAACTTTAATGTCTGTACTTGTCGTGAATTTTGTTCTCATGTTGGCACCCGTACGCCAAACTTTTCCGTAAGGAACGAGATCTCCGAAAATCGTCCTTCCACGCATGGCCGGACGGGAATATTCTACAGATACATTGGTCAGGCCAATGGCTTGTTCTATTTTTGATGAAGGGCTAGGTGCCGGAGTTTTGATTTGCGCCTGAAAAGTAAAAGCGCTTAATACGAGTAAGAGTGTAATAAATTTGGTTTGCATAGAATTTGGTTTTTGTTAATAATTCCTTAAAATTACGTGAATTAGATCGATCCTCATATCATCATAAATAATTTAACAAAAATTTATGAGGCCGGGGTTCCTTAATTTTTGCTCAAAAAAATCAACTGTGGCGTTTTTTCCTCAGGAAATTAAATACCCAGCCAAATCCAAAGAGCAGGATCAAGGGGACCAAAAGATTGATCAATTGCCAATAATTTCTTTCTTCATAGGCTTTTTCTTTATCAAGAAACTGGAGTTGTACTGATTTTGATCTTAAGTTCATCAAACCGTTGTCATCGAGCAGGAAATGGACACTGTTTAAGAGCAGATCTGCATTGCCATACTGCTGGCTGGTCCATTTATCTTTATCCAGTGGTAAAGGCTCACCTCTGAGTATTTCATTCAGGGCGACGTCTCCGTCACTGATCAGAATCATTTTGTTGTCTGCTCCCTTGGTTTTATATTGAACATATTCAAAAGGCATGATCCTGGAGGCGTAAGCAGATGAGAAAGGACCTTCCAGAAGAACTCCAAAAATGGTATTGGCATCCTTGAAACTGTTTTTATCAGGTTCAGCAGCTATTTCATTCAAGGCAATATTGCTCGGGGTTCCAATTATTTTGGCCAGAGGGGATGAACTTAAAAGTATCGTTTTTTTAAGGTCATTTCGCAAGGTGTCGATGCTACTCGGAAACTTCAGCAGGACAGGGTCAATGTTTTTGGTAACCGGATGGGCATTATCTGAAAAAATCAGGGGGTAATAAGGCCATAAGAAGTCCTGGTACTGAACCTGATTTCCGGTGTTTCCTGAGGCCAGCCTTATCGTGGAACTGTAAAGGTCTTTGGTCACATTATAGTTGATCCTTATCCCGTATTGAAACAGCATGTCAGTAAGATTCAGCTCACGGTTAAAGGCAAGAGACTTTCCGGTTAACATCAGACTGTCGAGTTCGGCATAGACATTGTCTAATAGCCAAAGCGTTTTCCCTCCTTGCATGATATACTGGTCCAGGGCAAATTTTTCCTTTTCTGAAAAGGCTTCTGTAGGCTTTGTGATGATCGATAGGTCATATTGCAATAACCCGTTCAGGGTTTTGACCGGCTGCTTTTCAACAGAATCGAGGGTGAATTCGGCCAGCCTGTAGTATTCTCCAAGGTTTTTTAGAAAGCTGTACTGGTAGATGTCTTCCGGTTGTCCGTTGCCCTTTAAAATGGCTATTTTCTTCGTCTTTTCCTCAATGACTTTATGTATGGCACTGGCAAACTCATACTCAAGATTTTCAATGCTGCTCTGCAGTTGTTGCTCCTGACTTGGTGCTAAAGAATTCACCAAAAGCGACACATTTTCTTCCTTGTCTTTGTAGTTGATGATGGCCCATGGAAAGATGACCGCCTCAGATACTTTTCCTCCTTCCTGTACGGTTAACCTGCTGGGCTGGATTCCTTTTTCGATCAGGGCCTTTGTATTGCTCAAAGGATCTACGAAACGGAACCTGACAAGATCATTTAAAGCATTTAGTTCTTCCAGGAATTGATTTGTCTCCATTTGAATTCTCTTGAATTCGGCCGGAAATTCACCTTGAAGATATACTTTGATCTGCAAGGGAGCATCGATGCTTTTAACCAGTGAGACAGTTTCATCAGACAGGGTATATCTTTTGTCTTTTGTCAGATCAAATCTCTCGGAATATTTACTGCTGATATAATTGACCAGTACCAGCAGTACAAGAACAATGGCAATTTTTATGGATGATTTATTCCGGGTCATGAGTTTCGTTTTGTAAGGTGTTATTTAAGGTCAAAATTATTTTTGGTGAGAAATAAAAAGAAAAAGCTGACACTTATAAAATAAATGAAGTCTCTTGTATCAATGACTCCTCTTCCGATACTTTCAAACCTTGCGTTCAAACCCAGGTCTTTCAGGTCAAAATTCTTGAATAAATCGAGTTCAGAAAGTGCTTCAAATCCATAAAAAGCAAAAAAGGACAGCAAAACGCCAATGATAAAAGCGACAATCTGATTGTTCGAAAGGGTTGATGAAAATAATCCTATCGCTGTAATGGCACTCGCCAGAAAAAGCAATCCAAAATAGGAACCAATGACACTTCCATAGTCTAAACTTTCCGGGGTCGCGGCCAGTTGGTTAATGGTGTATACATAACTCAGGGTTGGCACAAGAGCTATGAGTATGAGCAGTAGGGAGCCCAGGTATTTCCCAAGAATAATGTCCCAGGTGCTGATGGGTTTGGTCTTGATGATCTCAATCGTTCCCAATCGGATCTCATCAGAAAATGTACGCATGGTAATCGCCGGTATGATGAAAATAAAGAACCATGGCGTGATGTAAAAGAAACTGTTGAGATCGGCAAAGCCGGCATTCAATATATTGAAGTCACTTTTAAAGACCCATAAGAACAAACCATTGATCAATAAAAACATGGCAATGACCAAATATCCTATGGGGGTGGCAAAAAATAAATTCAATTCTTTTTTTAAAATGGCTATCATGGGCAATTTTATTTATGTGCTATTTGGGTTCAGGCTTTTACCGGGGTTGCAAACTAATTATTTTATTGACGCTCCAGGCTACCGGTTTCTCCGAAAACATGGTTTTGGTTTTTGCCCATACCTTCTTAAAAAATACAGAATCCCTGTAATTGTCCAGATCTTTTTCAGACTCCCAGTAACTGTAAGTAAAGTAAACACGAGCATCTTTTCTGTCCTGATACAACTCGAGAAGCTGACATCCCTCAAATCCGATTATATGTTCTTTCACAACATTAAAATTAGCCAGGAAATCCTGAATTCTGTTTTCTTCAAAGGTCATTTTAACGATCCGTACCAGCATAAGCGATTCATTTACAAAAATCGAACGGTAATATTATCGCGATAATTCAGGCCAAGTAAACTGGAGGCTCCCCCAACTGTTTTTAAATTGCTTCTGTACATGGAGATTTCCAGAAAGTCTGAGGAATTGAAAAGAGCAAGTCTTTTGCCATCATCCTGTCTTTTGTCCACAGGAACTGAAAAATCAACGATATCATTGTACTGCTCGTAAATTTTTGTGAATTTATAATTTCTTGCAACAATTTCAAAAGTCCGGCCTTTTCCGATGTTGTGAAAAATGCTTTTCGCTATATTACTGATCACATTGCCAAAATTATCTATATAAATGATACTCCCGACAATCTGATTCTGTTCTTCATTGACCTGGGGCTGTATCTCATATATCGTTTTGATATCAGTGATGCGCTTACCAATGACTTCCAGCATTCCGCCACGGGCAATATGACAGGCGACCTTGATGAAAACCCCAAGGATCGCAAAATTATTATCTTCTGAATTTTGAATGGTAATTTCAACGATTTTTTCAGGGTTGATCTCATTGGTGATCATTGAAAGTATGCCATTGTCACATGAAATGAAATATTGCCCGTCCATTTGAATGGCTATGGGTTTGTTTTCTTGACTTATTTCAGAATCTACACCCACAATATGAATCGTTCCCGCGGGAAAATGCCTGTAGGCATTTTTCAAAATATATGCTGTTTCCGTAATGCTAAAAGGGGTTATTTGATGCGATATGTCTACCACTCTTACCTCCTTTAATTCATTGTAAATGGAACCCTTTACAGCACCAACAAAGTGATCTTTAGTGCCAAAATCGGTTGTTAAAGTTATGATGGGCATATATTTTTCAATTACTCCAATTTTGCGGAATATAATATTTTTAACAATTGGTAAATTGCTCTTAAAATGTACTATTTTTGTTGTACAAATCTAATCAAATAAAAATAGTATAAAAGCACTTGTTGCTTAAATTTTAAACTAAATATTTAAGGATTGAACGAAAGAATCATCGAATTGGAGCATATAGCTCCCAGTGAATTTTTTGGCCCTCATAACCGCAATATTGAACAGGTCAAGAAATTTTTTCCAAAATTAAAAATTGTCGCTCGCGGTAATAAGATAAAGATTTATGGTGAAGGAGCCATTATGGATGATTTTGAAAAAAAAATCGATGCGCTGCTAAAATATTTTCATCGCTATAATAAGCTTGATGATAATAGTATAGAACAAATTTTAACTTCGGTCAGCGGGCATAAGAATTCAAAATTGTCTGACGGGGTCCTGGTTCATGGCGTTGCGGGCAGATTGATCAAGGCCCAATCTGTCAACCAAAGAAAAATGGTTGATCTGATGCAGCAGAACGACATGCTTTTTGCCATTGGGCCGGCGGGAACAGGAAAAACATACACCGCTGTGGCCCTGGCCGTTAAAGCCCTTAAAGAAAAGGAAGTACGAAGGATTATACTGACAAGGCCCGCAGTCGAATCCGGTGAGAATTTAGGATTCTTACCCGGAGACCTCAAGGAAAAACTGGATCCTTATATGCAGCCTTTGTACGATGCTCTGAGGGATATGATCCCGGCCGAGAAACTGGCAACTTTTATTGAGAACGGGACGATTCAAATCGCTCCTTTAGCCTTTATGCGGGGCAGAACGCTTGATAGCGCATTTGTGATTCTCGACGAGGCCCAGAATACGACCCATAACCAGATGAAGATGTTTTTGACAAGAATGGGAAAACACGCAAAATTCATTGTTAACGGTGATCCGGGTCAGATCGATCTGCCAAAAAGACAAATTTCAGGTTTGAAAGAGGCTTTGCTCACCCTTCAAGGGGTGAAGGGTATCGGGGTTGTGCATCTCGATGAAAAGGATGTGATACGTCACAAACTTGTGAAAGATATCATAGAGGCCTACAAAAAGTTAGAAATTGAATAATAGAAACAATTAATTCCGCCTAAATGAATACCATAAACAATACAAATTTTAATTTTCCGGGCCAGAAGAACGTCTATAAGGGCAAGGTGAGAGAAGTTTACAATATCAATGGCAAGTACCTGGTGATGATCGCCAGTGACAGATTATCAGCTTTTGACGTGATCATGCCCAAACAAATTCCTTTCAAGGGGCAGATATTGAATCAGATAGCGGCATACATGCTTGAGTCAACAAGAGACATTGTTCCCAATTGGTTGCTTGCCTGTCCTGACCCGAACGTGGCCATTGGGCATCTGGCAAAGCCTTTTAAGGTTGAAATGGTGATCAGGGGCTATCTTTCAGGTCATGCATGGAGAGAATACAGGGATGGCAAAAGAGTATTGTGCGGTGTTAGCATGCCTGAGGGGATGAAAGAAAATGATAAATTTCCACAACCGATCATAACGCCGTCCACTAAAGCAGATGGTGGTCTTCACGATGAGGACATCTCCAGAGAGGCTATTATTGAGCAGCGAATTGTATCAGAGGCCGATTACAGCAAACTGGAAGATTATACCAGAAAACTTTTTCAGAAAGGAAGTGAAATGGCGGCCAGCAGAGGATTGATACTCGTGGACACCAAATATGAGTTCGGGAAATTGAACTCGGGAGAAATTGTGCTGATCGACGAGATTCATACTCCTGATTCCTCAAGGTATTTTTACGCTGACGGCTACAGTGAAAGACAGGAAAAAGGGGAAGCCCAGAAGCAGCTTTCCAAGGAATTTGTTCGTCGATGGCTCATCGAGAATGGTTTTCAGGGGCTCAAAGGTCAGGTTATTCCCGAAATGTCTACTGAAAAGATCACTGAAATTTCGAACAGGTACATCGAGTTATACGAAAATATTACCGGCAAGACCTTTGTAAAGGCCGATACCAATGACATTATGAGTCGAATAGATCAGAATGTAAAAAATTATTTAAAGACCCTTGATGCATAATGGGTTAAACAAATTGTATTGATCCATTTTAGAGACCGTACAGCCCTTATGTTTGATCAGGACTGAACTTTTACCATGATATCAATCTTTTCCATACATCTTTTCATTTCTTCATAGGTTCGAGAAATGTCATTGTCTAGTCCTATGGAGAATCGAATCAATCCATTAGTCAATCCCATTTGCTTTTGTTCTTCCTCAGGAATCTCAGAAGATGTGGCCGTTCCAGGGGCATTAAATAAAGTTTTATAGAATCCCAGGCTTACGGCCAGATAGCCCAGGTTTTTTTTCTGCATCAGTTCCATCAGGTCATCTGCTTTCTCAAGACTGCCGGCATCGAGTGTGAGCATGCCACCAAAACCATATTCTTTGTTATACATGGTTTTGTAAAGTTCATGCTGCGGGTGACTCTTGAGCCCCGGGTAAATCACTTTATAACCGTCAGCTTCGAATTTTTGAGCCAGAAACATGGCGTTCTCACTGTGTTTTTTCATTCTGATATGCAGGGTACGCAGGTTTTTCAATATACTGGCCGCTCTCAAACTGTCCATTACGGGACCGAGAAGCATACTTGCACCATTATTTACATTGCGCAGACTGTCTATCAATTCATTTGTTCCGCAGATAACGCCTCCAACTGTGTCACTGGTCCCATTGATGAATTTTGTCAAACTGTGGATCACCACATCCGCACCAAGCGTTGCCGGTGAAATTTGTAAAGGTGAAAAGGTATTATCTACGACCAGTTTCAAGCCATGAGCCTTGGCGATTTTGGCGAGTTCTTTGAGATCGGCTATTTCCAATAATGGATTGCTGATGCTTTCGCAATACAAGATTTTGGTATTTTCCTGAATCGATTCTTTTACTTTTTGCAAGTCAGTGATGTCTACGAAACAAGTGTCGATTCCAAATTTTGGGGTAAAATTCTTCAGGAAGGCATAGGTGCCGCCATAAATGGTTCGGGCAGAAACGATATGGTCTCCCTGTTCACACAATTGCAGGATGACAGATGATATGGATCCCATACCTGATGATGACACATTAGCGGTTTCCGTGCCCTCCAAGGCGGCAAGGGCCTGACCCAGATACAGGTTCGACGGACTCGAGTGCCTTGAATACAAATAGCATCCTTCAAGATTACCCTCAAAGGTGTCAATCATCGATTTGGCTGCAAGAAAAGTGTAAGTTGAAGAATCGGATATGGATGGATTCACGCCACCAAATTCACCGAAATATTGAAGATCCTGTATATGATCAGCTGGGTTAAAACTCATGATAGCTTATTTTAAAGTGATTGTAATTTACGCAAAATTAAAAAACAATAGTGATAAAATCAATCTATATGATAAATCATAGATAATAAAACTATAATTTTACATATATTTAGTTAAATTTACATAAAAACAGTTGAACTGTAATCTTTTTTAGAAAAATTCTCTTTTATGATAGACCCTTCTGATAAAAAAATTCTTTATTACCTTCAAAAGGATAGTAAAATAACCACTAAGGAACTTGCCATGCATTTGAACCTTTCAAGCACTGCTGTGTATGAAAGGATCAAAAAAATGGAAAAAAAAGGGGTCATAAAGGCGTATACGGTTAGGGTGGATCATGCGCTTGTCGAAAAGGGCTATGTCGTGTTTTGTCAGATCAAACTCAAGGAGCATCGTCATGAGTATTTGGTCAAATTCGAAAAAGAGGTGATCAAATTCAATGAAGTGCTCGAATGCTACAACGTCAGTGGTGACTATGACTATTTGCTAAAAATTACCGTGGCCGATATGAAAGGCTATCATAATTTTTTAAATGATAAATTGACCTATCTTGATCATATTGGCAGTGCTCACAGTACTTTTATCATTAATGAAGTCAAAAATACCCACGTGATCACCTTCTGATTTAAGACACTGAAAAAGGGCCTTAAAAAGGCCCTTATCTTATTTATTCAACGGAATTCAAGTCTTAATCAGTTAAATTTTGCTTTTTGAAATTATCGAATTTCGATTCTTTCTCTTTTTTCGGCCAACTGTTGTTTTCCGTGTTTACATCTGCGGTCAATTGGTTTGGATCTATTTGAATTGATTTGATTTCCTTTTCAGTACCCAATACTTTTTTGACTTCATTATCATTAAATCTCCAGATTTCAGCAGGGTAATATTTATTTTCCTTGCTGCCGTCCGCATAGGTAATTTCTGCAAGGATCGGCATGACCAGACCACCCGGCTTTTCAAAAATGACCTCATAAAAATATTTGGTCTTTTTTAAGGATGCTCTTTCTTCTTTTGAGAAATTATCTAAAAGGTACTCGTTCAAGGTTGGATTCTCATCAAGCGATTTTTGCTCTCCAGAGGCATTACTACTTAATTCTTCGGCGTTCATCTCTATAAGGTATAGATTTTTACCCAGATCAGCAACGCGTCTTCCATACCTGTCAGTCATCGATTTGATTTCTTCCGTGGGCTCATCAGTTACCCTGTACTTTTTGATCTCTTTGATGCCGATGTCATTGTTGTCGGTCGTAAAGAACCATCCACGCCAGAACCAGTCAAGATCTGTTCCTGAGGCGTCTTCCATGGTTCTGAAAAAGTCGGCAGGGGTCGGGTGCTTGAACCTCCATCTTTCTGCATACGTTTTAAAGGCCTTGTCAAAGAGTTCATGGCCTAAAATCACTTCTCTTAGCATGAACAAGCCGGCCGCCGGTTTGGAATAAGCGTTGGCACCACTGTTAAACACGTTGTCATGCTGCGTCATGATAGGTGCGATTCTGCTTTGATCTCCACTCATATAGCCCACCACATTTTTGGGATAGGCCCTTGAAGGAAAACCTTCTTCAAAATCCTGCTCAGCCAAAAGCTGCGCGAAGGTATTGAGCCCTTCGTCCATCCAGCCCCATTGACGCTCGTCTGAGTTGATGATCATTGGAAACCAATTGTGTCCCACTTCGTGAATAACTACGCCGATCATACCATTTCTTACACGGTCAGAATAGGTGCCGTCTGGTTTTGGTCTCCCGAAATTAAAACAGATCATTGGATATTCCATTCCCTGCTGTTTCGCATTTACCGAAATGGCTTTGTGGTAAGGATAATCAAACATTTGTGCCGAGTAGGACTTTATTGTGCTCGCCACAACTTTTGTTGAATAGCTTTCCCAAAGCGGGTTACCTTCTTTCGGATACAGGGAGATTGCCATGACGGTTCGATTCCCTATCCTTACCGCCTGACCATCCAAAATATATTTTCTGGAAGAGGCAAAGGCGAAATCTCTTACATTCTCAGCTTTTAGTTTCCAGGTCTTTGTCTTTTTTGAGGTTTTTTTCTCATTTTCTTCAGCTTCCTCCTGGGTCACGATGATCACAGGTTCATCATAGGATGTTAATGCCTCCTCATATCTTTTCCATTGTTTGGATGTAAGCATTTCCTTGCGGTTCGTGATTACTCCCGTTCCGTCAAGTATGTGATCATCAGGAGTGGTGATATTTACTTCATAATCACCAAAAACCAGGGCAAATTCTCCTCTGCCGAGGAACTGAAGGTTCTGCCATCCTTCTACATCATTGTAAACCGCCATCCTGGGGAAGAATTGAGCGATGACATAATTGTTGTTTCCATCTTCAAAATGTTCGTATCCTGACCTGCCTCTGTCGAGTATATAATTCGGGATGTTATACCACCATTTGATTTTAAAGCTTGTTTTTTCTCCTGATTTTAAGGTAACAGGCAAGTCAATGCGCATCATGGTCCCGTTTATCGTATAATCCATGTCTTTATCAGCAGCATCTTTCACATGATCAATTTTGAATCCTCCGTCAAAGGTATTCCCCAAGAAGGTTTGCGTAAACTGCCTTGGCTTATAATACATGGCCGGTCCGCCAGATCTTACATCATTGGTTTTTGCATCGCGAGCCCTAATATTCTGATCCAGTTGCACCCAGAGGTATTCAAGCTCATCGGGAGAATTGTTGTGATAAGTAACGACCTCTTCTCCATAAATTCTTTGGTTTTCATCATCGAGTATGATGTCCATTTTATAATCAGCCTTTTGCTGGTAATATTCATGCCCAGGAGCACCTGAGGCGGTACGGTAAGTATTAGGGGTTGCCAATTCCTGTTTGAGCTGCCTGAATTTACTGATGTTATAGTGGCCCTCTTTTTTCTTTTCCGCCAAGGGCTCATTTTGTTGTGCCAATGAAATATTGCTGATCAAAATAGCAGCAATAAATAAGGTAATTTTGTTCATGAAGTCATTTTTTTAATAGTTTTCGAAAGTAATAATTTTAATATAAAAGTTTTACGCACTTATAATTTTAACATTTCTTTATCATTTGCCTTGACCAGGATTAATGTTTTTTGGATCTCACCAAGCGTGAGTTTGATAAAATTTTGCTGTGCTTCAAATTCTTCAAAAAGCATTGCGTTCTGCACTTGAATGGTGTTAATTTCCTTTACATTCTTAATTTCCAGATAGATATAAATAATATCGTGCTCATATTCTTTACCTAAATAAGTATAGTTCTGGTCTAATCCATTGATATCAACTTTAAATTTACTCCTGACATAGGATTCTAAATACCGGTTGGCATTTTCATGCTCACTATTGGTGGCGAGCTCCATTGGAAGTTCTGTGCGGTTCTCAAGGACCTTTTCAACATCATCAATAAAAAAACGCATGATGATCTGCACCGATTCTTTTTCTGCGACATAATCTACCTTCGTCAGGCTGATATAATATTCGTGTAGTCCAAAGGCCAGCGTTGGAAGAATCAAAATCAAAAGGATAATTTTTGATATTTTCATGATGATAAAAATGTTATTTTTGGATGGCGCAAAAGTAAGGATTGAAAATTATTTTCGTTGAAAAAAAAAGTTAAACTTGGACACCCACCAAAACATATTAGATCATTTAAAACGGGATGCCATACTTCATAATGCCATTTTGAAACTTGGCAGGGAGGTCAGGCCGGAATTGAACATCGACATTTACCACGCCTTACTGTCATCAATTGTGTCACAGCAATTGTCAACCAAGGTGGTAAAAGTGATATGGAAGCGTTTTACGGATCTCTTTGTCGATGGATATCCAAGCGCAGAGGCCCTGCTGGCAAAAGAGCATGAATTATTGAGAAAGGTTGGTCTTAGCAATAATAAAGTTCGGTATGTGAAAAATGTAGCCGAATTTAAGCTGTCTCATGACATGAGCTATGATTATCTCGAGCAGTTAACCGATGAGGAGATTATCGCATACCTGACAAAAATCAAAGGCGTGGGTAAATGGACCGTTCAAATGATCCTGATGTTCCCGATGGACAGACCCAATGTTTTTCCGGAAGACGATCTCGGCATTCAAAACATCATGAAGTCGCTTTACAATATTGAACTCGAGAAAAAGGAATTGAAACTTAAAATGAATGAAATTGCCAAGATCTGGTCTCCTTACAGGTCAATAGCCTCAAAATACTTGTGGGAAATCGGTGATCAGGGGTAGAAAAAAGTTTGTGACTGTAAAAGGCTATTCTTCTTCAAGGGATAACAAATAGGATTCCTTGTTTTTTAGAAAAATATCGATGACTTCAATGAGCCTTCCTTTTTCATATAATGGAACAATTCCTTTGGGAAGACAGAACTGTATATAGCGATCGATCAGTTCTGAATTCAATTCCAGGGTATTGACAAAGAAATCCTCACCGAAATGTTCTCTTAAGGTTTTTACATGAATTTTGTTCATAGCCAATTCTTTGTCTTCCTCCATGAGCTGTTTCAACTTTCGATCCCTTTTTCTGTTGCCTGAAACGATATTGTAAATGTCATCAATGCCACCCGGTTTGAACATCAGGGCCTGCAGGATAACAATGGGTGTGCTTTTTTGACTGTAAGCATTCAGGTTCCTGTCGATTTTAGCAAGGGGTTTCTTACCGGCATTCGGTAAACCAAGTTCTTCGGCCATGTTGTCATATTGCATCACGATCACTTCATCCAGTTCATTTGTGAGTTCCAAAAGGTTGATTTCGATAAATTTTTTAAGCAGATGATCCTGATTGATCATGATGATCTTATTTTGAAATTGAAGATCGGATATGATCAGGGTGTCCTTGTCACTCACTGTGATTTTGAATTGCCCTTTTGCATTCGAAATGGATCCTTTCTGAGTGTTTTTGTTTATGATATGAGCGTTCTCAATAGGGAGGGAATCATTTTTCACTTCACCTGATATCAGAGTCCCGGTTTCCTGGCCATAGGAAGGTAAGGCCAGAAGAACCATTGTGATCAGGAAGATGTAAAGCCGATTCATTGTTCAAAGAAACGATTATGACGGTAAAAATAAGATGATTATGGTTATAATATTTTGTTAAAGAGTAACATTCGTTATTTTTGCTTAAAAGCAAATGATGAAAAAAATGATTGTGGCCAGTACTTCCACCATCTACGGAGGGAAGTATCTTGAGTACCTGATTCCCCAGCTGAGAGTTCATTTCAGGTCGGCTCACAAGCTCTTGTTCATACCTTATGCAAGACCCGGAGGCATATCATATGAAGCTTATACTGATAGAGTAAAAAAGGGACTGAAAGAATTGCCGCTTCTTGTCAAGGGAATCCATGAATTTGAAGACCCGAGGGAAGCCATTCATGCCGCT
Source organism: Flavobacteriaceae bacterium (assembly GCA_024644745.1). Classification (GTDB taxonomy): domain Bacteria; phylum Bacteroidota; class Bacteroidia; order Flavobacteriales; family Flavobacteriaceae; genus Lutimonas. Next base: position 34,534 of record JAHEHF010000009.1, on the reverse strand, counting down.
GAGGCTATTTTTTCAGGAGGAGGAAATACCTTTGTTTTAATGGATACTTTGATCAGGCAAGGTTTGATGCCCGCTCTTCAGGATGTCATTCTTCAAGGGACGCCCTATTTGGGAACAAGTGCGGGGAGTAATATCGTGGGGCCGAGTGTCAAAACAACAAATGACATGCCTATTGTTTTACCCGACACCTTGTCTTCTTTGAACCTTCTGCCGTTTAATATCAACCCCCATTATCTTGATCCGGTCCCGGAATCCAAACACAAAGGGGAGACAAGAGAGACCAGGATTAAGGAGTTTCATGCCTATAACAAAGAAATTGTTATAGGTCTCAGAGAAGGAAGCTGGATCGCTGTGAACGGAGACGAAATGATACTCAAGGGAAATCTTCAGGCCCGAATTTTTAAAAAAGGCGAGTCACCATTTGAATTTGAGTCAGGCCGTGATTTGCGGGTCCTCTTACATACTAAGACATGAGCAATGCCCCAAAAGCCCCGAACATAATCAGTGCAAAATAAAGTGCAATTCCAATGATCAGAAGGATTCCTATGAATTTATAGTGCGCATTCAGTTTTTTTAATCCAAAGGTCAATAGGCTGCTGTCTTTGTTGATCAGGGCCTGTTTTGTTTTATGACCGAACTGGAACAGGAAAAATACGGGGATAAAATAGATTCCTGCCATGATCAGATAAAAAAAGGCGAAAAAATTGGGCGAAATGCCGCCAAGGTATCCATCCGGTAAATTAGCCATAATTGTACCAATGGAAAAAGACATGACCACCAGAAGGGCAATGGCTATAAAGCCAACAATGGCAATGAAAGTTGCCCACTTTGACATTTCCATAAGATATTTTTCTGCTTGTTTGCTGATTTCCATAAGATGCAATTTTATTTAATAAAGGATTTAACTTTGAAACTGGAAGCTCTACAGCTCCAAAGACTTCATTTTAATACTGATATACAATGGCATTGATATTCATTCCGGCTCCTACTGAGGCCAGAATGATGGCATCACCTTCTTTGATCTCATGATCATCCAGTTTATGGTTGAGGATCAAATCGAGCAGGGTAGGCACAGTTGCCACAGAACTGTTGCCCAATTTATTGATGCTCATGGGCATAATGTCTTCAGGCATATTGGTTTTGTACAACCTGTAAAATCTTTTGATGATGGCTTCATCCATTTTTTCATTCGCCTGGTGGATCAGGATTTTTTTTATTTTTTCGATAGGAAGACCGGCCGCATCAAGTGCTCCTTTCATGGCGGCAGGAACCTTATTCAAGGCAAATTCATAGATTTTTCTTCCGTGCATTTTTAAATAACGAGAATCATTGGATATTTCCGAATTGTTTGATGTGCCGAAATAGATATAATTGGCCTCATCATAGGTAAAGGTTTGATTGGCATAACTTAAAATGCCTTTGGATGGATCTTCTCCCTTCTCGATAATACAGGCACCTGCACCATCAGCGTAGATCATCGAATCCCTGTCATGAGGATCAACCACGCGAGACAAAGTCTCTGAGCCAATGACAAGGCATTTTTTGGCAGCACCGGTTTGGATAAACTGATTCGCCTGGATCAGGCCCTGTATCCATCCAGGGCAACCAAAAATGACATCATAGGCCACACAATCAGGATTCTCAATGCGCAGCATATGTTTTACTTTGGATGCCAGGCTTGGGAGCATGTCAGATTGTTTATTTTTGACTCCTACATCTCCAAAATTATGGGCAAAAATGATCTGGTCAATTGTTTCCGGATCTATTTGAGCTTTGTTAATGGCAATTTGAGCCGCTATCGTTGCTATTTCGCTATTGAGTAAATCAGATGTAAGATACCTTCTCTCTTCAATTCCAGTGATGCTTTTAAATTTTTCAATGATGCTGGTATTTGAATCAGCTAAAAGATCTTTTTTTTCACTGTAGAAAGTGTTTTTTAAAAAATCTGAATTTTTTTTAATACTGTCAGGTATGTAACTCCCTGTTCCTGTTATGATTGAATTCATTTTTGGAGTTTTATGCTTTGAATTTGACCAGCCGCAAAGATAGTGGATATTTGTTTAATGCTAAAATAAGCAAGCTCAAAAAATCCACATCAACACGGTTTAAATCAGTCGGCTTTTAGTTTGATGCGCATCACGGTGGCGATAGACAGGGCCCTGTTTTTGATCGTTGATGCTTGAAGCCCTTCGAAATGCTCATCCACAGCCTTGCTGAATAAGTCCAGCCAGGTTTCAAAATGAATGGCCGAAATCCTATTATTCTCATGGATCTCTATATGAGGACGGATCGCGTTTTTAGTGTAGGCTCCTGAATAAAACAGGGTATTGTCCCAAAAATCGACCAATATTTCGAGATGCGCCTTTAATTTATGAGGATCTTTAAAGTCCTTGAAAAAGGGAGCTAATTCCTGATGAAGGAGGAGGTCTTTGTAAAAGGTTTTTACGATCAGATGCAGATCTTTCCTCGATGTGATGTCGGGCTTCATTTCAACATGCTATTGTCGAACAGCCAGGGCAGCAGGTCCCTGATCGATGGGGCCTTAACGATTGCTCCCTTTTCTCCGGTAAAGAAGATCTCAATTTTGCTTTCCTGTTTTATCTCGTATTCCGCAATGGCCTGCCTGCACGATCCACAGGGAGCAGCGGGTCTGTCCACTTCCTTAATATCAGAGGCCGCTGTGACAAATATTTTTTTTATTTTCCTCCTTGGGTCATGTGACATGGCACTCCAAACGGCGACTCTTTCTGCACAAATACCCGAAGGGTAAGCCGCATTTTCCTGATTGTTTCCCGTAAATACAGACCCGTCATCCAACAGCACGGCGGCACCCACATTAAATTCTGAATAAGGAGCGTATGCCTTGTTTCTGGCTTCAACGGCTTTCAGCAGCAATTCTTTTTCGGAAGAACTGAGCTCATCTGAACTTTCGTAAACAGTGAATTTTGATGAAATGTTTTGGTCGTGCATAACAGAACAATAAACCTAAAGAATTTTTTATTAAATATAGAGAATATTCGCTGATTCAAAACTTATATCCATCAAATGGAACAAAATCGCGGGCATATTACTTAGATTCGTTACGGCTCCGCATTTTAGAAATAAGCATAGGAGTCACCCAGATTGATTGTCAGAGAAAATCTCAAAGTGCTTTCTAAAGGATTGTTCACGTCCGATGCATTGATCAAATAAGAGACATCGAGTGTCGTGCTCCTGAACTTGAATCCAGTTCCCAAAGTGAAAAACTGGCGGTTACCTTTGTTGGCACTTTCATGAAAATATCCCGCTCGTACCGAAAAAACCTCATTGTAAAGGTATTCAGCACTGGCCTGCCAGATAAATTCTTCCATTTCCTCTTCAAAGCCTCTCGGTGCGTCGTAGAATGACTGAAACATTCCTTTAAGGAATCCTACATTGTCGTCTTTACCCGAAATAACCTCTCCTGAAGCGTCCCGAATAGGAGGGGTGGGTACCAATAATTTGTTCAATTCAAGATTGGTTGTAATGGTATTGGAATTATCAAGGATGAAATCAAAACCTCCTCCCAGTTTCAGGTTTGTAGGAATAAAACTCTCATCGCCACCGAGAACCAATTCAACTTTCGGGCCCATGTTAGACAGGTTGACGCCGGCGCGCCACCTACCGTTGAAGTCGCCATAATTGTTTTCTTCACTTTGGTAGAACATCGAAACGTCTACGGCAAAGGTGTTCACAGTTTGAATCTCAGAATTATCAACTCTTACGGCCAGATTTGAATGGATATACCTCAGGCCCACGGCCATGGATATGACTTCACTTAATTTAAGGGAATAGGAGCCGTCTAAAGCGAATTCATTTGGGTTTTCAGAACCCAGGCTGATTCCCGAACCGTCAGTTAGTTCAATGGATCCCAACGAAAAGTACGTCAGACTTGTGGCCCAGGCGCTCCTCTCGTTGATTTTATTGGCTACGAACAAACTGGTGAGACTCACGTCATTTGTCAGATTTCTCAGCCAGGGCGTATAATTGAGTCCGATCTGCCATTGAGATTCTGAGAAAGCATATTTGGCGGCATTGTAGTGCAGTGAACTGACGTCCGGGGAAGTAGCGACTCCCATATCGGCGAGTCCTCCGGCCCTTGCATCTGGGGCTATTAGCAAAAATGGCGCAGCAGTTGTAATCGGATTGACTTCATTTTGGGCATAGGAACTAAAAAGTCCAAGAATTGTAGCGATGGCAATTAGACTTAATTTTTTCATCTAATAATTAGGATTTAGGGATTTTGTCAAAATTGTTATTGTAATATGACAAGTTTTTCAAATTTTTCAGCCTTGGCATTCGAGATTTGAGACCTTACATGAAGTTTGTATACATAAACGCCCTTACCAATTTTGTTGCCAAAATCATCAAGACCGTTCCAGGAAATGTCCCTGGACAAAAGTCCTTCTGATTGAACAGATTGGTTAAGGGTTTTTATCAGCTTACCTGAAACCGTAAAAATTTGTACCTGAACATCTAATGATTCATTTGGTTTGTTGTGATTAAACCAAAATTCGGTATAATTTATAAACGGATTCGGATAATTCAATACATTACTTAATATTAAGTCATTGTCATTGACTACAATAAAACTTAACGTTGATTCAGATGGATTATTGTACGTGTCCCAACATTTAAATTTAATTGTGTGCAAACCGGGTTCAAGATCACGAAATGGAAACTTAACTTTACCCTTCTGGTAGTCATTTAATTCTGTTTCATAGTAATCATTCAATACATACGGATTGGCATTGTTGTCGTCTAAAATCGCTATGATATCATGGTCAACAGCAGTAATGGATGTGTTGATGCCTGAAATATCCTCGAGAACCGCATATAAAACCGGAGATGCGCTCGTATTTCCTCCGTCAACAAAGGATTCATCATTCATAAAAAGCCTGATTTCAGGCCCTTCTGAATCTTCAGGAGCATTGTTGTCAATCCCTCCAATGACTATGGAAAGATCAGAACCGGTTTTGTCTGTTGCAAGATTTTCGGCATACAAACTGATCTTTGCCTTTCCATAGGCGATACGTATATCTTTTGGAACAATAAAGTCAAAGGAAAAAGTACCATTGTTCACTGAGGCTCTACCCCTGAAAATCTTGCTTTCTATAGCTGTGAAGGCCATTTTTCTCCCAAAATTATCATTGTCCAGGGTCGATTTATCCAAAGCCTTGTCGTAAATAGTCGCAGTAAGGGTCCCATTATAATCAGTGATTTGCTGGTCGTTTTGATCGGTGATGATCCCTTCGAGTTTAATTTTCGACAATGCCTTGAGGGTATCTCTGGATGTGCTCAGGTCATTTTCGTTTATTTTCGTGATTTTAATATTGGGTCTTGCCTGGGCCAGTTTCATGGCGGGATCCCCGAAATTGTAAATAAAGAACCTTTGAGTCGTGCCAAAACTGTGTTTACTGTACATCAGGGCCTCGGAAATGGTATAATCCTGGCCTTCAAATCCAAAAAGATTTTGAATCAGTGTATTGTTGAAAACCTGACCCACGCTTATAAAAATTTCACGAGAGGTTGAGATCATGTTGACTGCCCCGCCCCGGGCATTCAAAAAAGTATATTCACCCGCCGTGGGCCTTATGGGGTTATCGAATCGTGCAAATTCACAGGTAACCGTTATAAACAGGGGAAGTGAATTGAAATTCTTCCAATTCTGTATTTGAGGAACCTCCAGGATTCTTTCTCCTGCCCATCCGTTCACCCCGCCGTGTCCGAAATAATCTACTACCAAAGTACCCGTTTCAACCGCGTTGTTGATGGCTTCATTGACCGTTGGGTATAGTTCACCACCAGCTGAAGTTTCCTGCTGGTACGCATCGGAATAGATTTTTTTAAGGTTAAATTCCGGCTTTTTTTTCTCTACTTCCTGTGCGATAAGGTCCACAGTCTGTTGCAAGACAAATTCATTCGGTTCATCCGGGTCATCGGCAACGAAGGTTACCGTGTTTCGCCAGTCACCAAAAGAATTGCTTGCATAATAGTTCAGGGTCTTGTCAATGGTTTCTCTTGCCTCTGTGAGTGTGGTGACGGGAAATCTTCCGGTGGCGACATCCTGCATATCGGCACTGCCAAGCAAGCCTTCACTTTCGTCCATCATTCCAAAATAATCATCCGTTACATAAGAGGTCACAAGATTAAAACTTTCAAAGGACTGGAAAGCAGGCACAATATTGTTGTTGTCGGTGATACGATCCTTAAAATCGAATGATGAGTCACCAAAAAGACAGACATATTTGACCCTTTTTTGAGGGGTGGAGGCACTGAGGTATAAAAATCTGACAAAATCTCTAATGGCTGTCAGATCAGGAGATCCTGAACCGAATTCATTATAAATTTGATTCAGGTCAATCACCTGGGCATTCATACCCGAGTTTGAACGGTGAAAATTTGCCAGACGATCAGCCTCAGATTTGAGCTCATTTCGCGTAATGATTACATAATCCAGATCTTTCAGCTTGTGAAGATTTTGATTTTCTACAATATTGTCATCAATGGTTTCAGGTGTGCCAAAGTCTTCCTCACCGTGAACAATGAATTCCCTGATGGCACCACCGTTGCTCCTGAAAGTGAATTCAGTTCCGTCACTGTTATTGCTGATCACAGATGGATTGACCGGATCCGTTACATCCCAAAGCTGATTTATATTCATACTGTTCTGGATCCGGTACTCGTAGACCCGTGACGGGTCATTTGTATTCAGATTCCTAAATGAGAACTGTTGACCCCGGGCTATTAACTTTTTGCTTCCTATGATCTCTATATAATCCAGATAAGCCCTTGAAGATGGATTCCCTCCGTTGACATACTCAATATCCACCGCAATTTGCTCTTGATTCAGATCTATGGTACCTGTATTTTCCTGGGGTGAAGCGAGACTAAGGGAACCCAGTGAGAGTCCGTTAAAATTCAAACGCATCAGATTCTGACCATTGATCTTGAATTCCATTTGGGTATCATTGGATGAAATGGCAACAGCTCGGGCCCTGAATGTAAGTGGCTGTGAAGCGTCGAGGTCCGTAAAATCAAAACTGAAACTCTGGCGTTCTTCAAAACTAAAATCTTCGCCAAGCCATTGTTGTCCGTTCGCAAAAAGATTCACATTTTCCATTTCATGGAGCAAAAAATCGTGGAAGGTACTGATCTGACTGTCCGCCAGCTGAATCGGTTCGACATAGGCCTGCACTCTTTTGCCGGGACCCTTGTCGGTGGTTATGAAATAATAGGCAAAGTCACTGTAAATATTTGTCCGGTGGCGTGAAAGTTCAGGCTGTAATGTATTGACCTCCCAATGGTGCGGCCCGCGTGCGTAAAAAAGGATATAATCATTTTCATCAAAGGTTCCGTCTTCTTCACCCGAGACATAAATGGAATTTTCCTGCAGGTCATCATACCTGAAATCACTGTTCAGCTGCGGTAAAAGTTTGCCTCCGTTTCCATAAATTTTTATGTTTTTTGGGTCAAGACCCGAAGTGCTCACACCTATTTCCTGAAGAAGTTTCCGGTCAATTTTGAAAATGCCGGTAGTGTCTACTTTGAATTTATACCAGGACCCCGTTGAAAGCACCGAATTGTCAGCATAAACAGGAGCCTTTTGAAGCTTCAGGGCATCCGTGACAATTTCGGGCCCCAGGACATAATCCAGGGTAAAGGATAGAATTTTTTTGATCTGGCCCTTGTCGTTGATCAGGGGTTTCAATTGGAGTACTGCGACAGATCTTTCCTTAATTTTTGTCACTTTGAATTCACTTTCAATGGCTATTGGAACATCTTTTAAGGCAATAGCCCCGAGTTGTGACTTGGCTAAGACTGAAAATTTAACATTTTTTATTTGGTAATCCTGTACTATTACGTTGCTTTGCACGTTAAATATATGAGTAGATGTAGGGATTTTATTTGCATCAAAAAAATTATCTTTAACCAAAGGCAGATAGGCAGTTTTATCTTTGCTCAGCTGAATCAGGCTTTGATCGTTCCACTGCAGTGTAAATGATTTAGAATCAGTATTTTGAGAAAAAATCAGTAAACTCTGTGTTAGAATAGTTAAAAAAAGGAAATACTTTTTTGAAAACATAGATGATTGAAATCTTTCAAATTTAAATATTTTACAGGATTAAACATAATAAAGAAATAAAACAATCGTTATACAAGCATTGAAACCGAAATTTAACCGATTTCAATCGTTTTTGTATTTATCTAAAAATAGTTAATTAATAATTATGAAAAAGTTTAGCAGTAACAAAGTACTACTTTTATTATTAACTACTGTGCTTATGGCGAGTTGCAGTAAAAGTAATAAGAGTGTTTCCACTTTAACGGGTTGGGAGTATAACAATCCAAAGTATGGTGGCTTTCAGGCTAATGCCAATTACAGGGAGCAGGGACCGCCACCGGGAATGGTATTGATCGAAGGAGGAACGTTTACCATGGGAAGCGTTCAGGATGATGTGATGTTTGATTGGAATACTACTCCGGTGAAACAGCAGGTGCGTTCATTTTATATGGATGAAGCAGAGGTGACCAACATAGAGTATTTATTATACCTTCAGTATCTGGAAAAAGTATTTCCACCTTCAGATGATACTTACAGAAAAATATATCAGGCTGCTTTACCTGATACCCTGGTTTGGAGAAATACATTGGGTTTCAATGAATTATTAACAGAAAATTATCTGAGGCACCCGGCATATGCTGAATATCCGGTTGTTGGTGTTTCCTGGAGACAGGCCGCTGAATACTGTAAGTGGAGAACAGACAGGGTGAATGAGAAGATCCTTATTGACAAAGGTGTCCTTCATACCTTGTTTGACATGGATTCATTGAATGTTGAAGGAGCCAACCGTTTTGATTCAGAGACTTACCTGACCAATCCGAATCTTTTATTTGGTGGTGATTCTACCATATATTACAAAGGGATCAGAGATTTTGCCAAAAAAGAAAAAAAGCCAGAAGGTACATTTACCGGAAGACACGTCAAGACTTCTGATGGTATACTGGCGCAACGATTCAGATTACCAACAGAAGCCGAGTGGGAATACGCTGCAAAAGCATATATCGAGAACAGAGAATACAATAGCATCAGGGGTAGAAAAAAATATTCCTGGAACGGAGAAACAACTCGTGAAACCTCAAGAAGGTACAAGGGAGACCAGATGGCTAATTTCAAGCAAGGAAAGGGAGATTACAGTGGATTGGCCGGATGGAGCAATGACGGTGCCGATATCACCATGAGAATTAAATCTTACAAGCCCAACGCCTTTGGATTATACGATATGAGTGGTAATGTTGCTGAATGGGTGGCAGACGTCTACAGACCCATCATTGATAATGATGCCAATGACTTCAGTTATTTCAGAGGAAATGTGTTTTCGAAAAAGAAAATTGACAAGGAAGGAAACGTGGTTGTGGTCGATTACAATAATGTGGAATTCGATACCCTTGACAATGGAAAGATCGTTCCTAAGGATCTTCCAGGAAGTATCAAATACGTTCCGGTGACCAAAAGGGATGCCTTTATGAGAAGAAATTATGAGAAGGCCTACAATATTGACAGCAGGGATGGTGATATTGCCTCAACCAAACAATATTTCAGAGATGAGGATGAAGTTGAGAACAAGCCAAGGATGTATAATTCTCCGAAAATACCAAGACAAATTGGTGAAAGCGGCCTGATCATACAGCAATATGATACCAAAACAAGAAACACGCTCATCAGTGATCAAACAAGAGTTTTTAAAGGAGGATCCTGGAATGACAGAGCTTATTGGATGGATCCAGCTCAGAGAAGGTATTTGCCTGAATATATGGCAACCAATTACATCGGATTCAGATGTGCCACTGATAAACTTGGACAGATGTCTTATTCGAGAAGGCGTAAACAAGGAAATTGATCCATAAAAACTCATAGAATTTTAAAAACTCAATATCAAAACTGATATTGAGTTTTTTTTTACATTTACCCGATGAGAATAGAAGCATTATACCCGCTTTATCAAAAAAGCTATAAAGTTGTAAAAGACACCAGGGAAGAAGTTCGTGACAGCATTTATTTTGCTTTGAAGGGAGCCCATTTCAATGGAAATAAATATGCCTTGCAGGCACTTGAGAAGGGGGCGAATTACGCCGTCATTGATGAGGAAGAGTATCAGGTTGATGACCGAATGATTTTGGTTGATGACGCGATGAGATGTCTTCAGGACCTGGCAAGATACCACCGGCAGCAATTGGGTATACCCATTTTGGCATTGACAGGAAGTAACGGAAAGACCACAACCAAGGAGCTGATCAATCTGGTGCTCCAGAAGAAATTCAATTGTTTTGCGACCCGGGGAAATCTCAATAATCACATCGGTGTGCCTCTCACCTTGCTTTCAATAAGGCCCGAACATGAATTTGGAGTGGTCGAAATGGGAGCCAATCATGTGCATGAAATTGAAGAATTGTGCAATATTGCATTACCTGATTTTGGCTATATCACAAATTTCGGCAGGGTTCACCTGGAAGGATTCGGGAGTTTTGAAGGAGTGATCAAAGGGAAAACAGAGATGTATGTACATTTAAGGAGCCATGATAAATGGGCCTTTGTAAACAGGGCCGACACGATCCAGATGGAACACAGCCAAGGAATGAACCGCATTACTTTTGGACCGGAGGGCGCAAACTACAAGATTGAATTTATGGATGCAGATCCCTTTGTCAGAATTGATTTTCAGGGGACTTTGATGAAAAGCAAGCTCATTGGCGCCTATAATTTCAGCAATATAGCCATGGCCACAGCAGTTGGTGCCTATTTTAATGTTCCAACCGATGACATCAGGTCAGCGGTTGAAAGTTACGTTCCGGCCAATAACAGGTCTCAAATCATTCAGAAGGAATCCAACCGCATTATATTGGATGCCTATAATGCCAATCCGAACAGTATGGAGGCAGCTCTGAACAACCTGAATAGCTTATCCGACAAACATAAAATAGCAATTTTGGGAGACATGTTCGAATTGGGCAAGGATGGCCTAGAGGAACATCAAAAAATAGCTCATATGCTTGGAAAGTCGAATATAGCAAAGGCTTTTCTGATCGGTGAGTCTTTTTCTCAAATTCAGGCTACAGATAATAGAATTAAGCAGTTTTCAAGCTTCGATGAATTCAAAAATTACATGCAGAACCTCTCTTTTAACGATACCACTTTTTTAATTAAGGCTTCCAGGGGCATGGCTTTGGAGCGGACTTTAGACTTGCTCTGACCCTGCTACCAGTCATCTTCTTCAACATACATTTTGTTGTTTTTCACAAAATAGCTGAGGCTCTCAATGGCACGGGTCATTTCTTCATCAATAGGTTGCTCAATGTATATTTGATATGATTCAGGAAAACGTTCGATATAGGTTTTTAAGGTCATGGCCTGTAAATCTCCTTTGATCATTTTCCCAATCCTGAAATTCGAGAAGTCATATTTGAATCGATCGTCTTTCACTTTAACAGTAACATCAAAAAACAACTCAACATCTATGGCTTTCCTGATCAGGGTCCATTTAAATTTATAAGTGTTCAATTGTTTGACACTGCTCGAATCCTGACTGATGCCTTCAATCGGTTCGTAGTAGTTGGTTAACCAGGATGTAACCCTTTCTCTGATTTCTCCACTGCTGATTCCTTCTGCCCGAACAACATCTTCATATCTGTATTCGCCTGTTTCGCTGTCAATCATGATCAATTGACTTTGGCCCACGTAAAAAGATAAAAATAAAATGAGGGGGACAATTATTTTTCTTTTTTTCATAATAATTTTGTCAAAAAAACACACAGTCTTAAGTGTGTGTTTTTATCATTTAATAAGCCCACTAAGGTATCAATTTTATTTTATTAATCAAAAAAGATAAAAAACATAAACTACTTTAACATACTTACATGCGGTCGGGAACTTCAATGCCCAGCAGTTTAAACGCCGATTTTATAACTGACCCGACCTGATATGATAATTGAATTCTCAGGTTTTTCTCGTCCTCATTTTCAGCGCCAAAAATAGGTACACTCTGGTAGAAGGAATTGTAACTTTTTACCAGGTCGTAGGTGTAATTGGCAATAAGTGCAGGGCTCAAATTTTCAGCAGCTTGCAGTATGATTCCAGGAAAATTCTGAATTATTTTGATCAGTTCCTTTTCTTTGGGATGCAATTCCAAATGCAATACCTCTTTCTTGGTTTCATAACCGGCCTTTCTGAGAATAGACTGGATTCTGGCATAGGTGTATTGGATAAACGGTCCTGTGTTCCCGTTAAAGTCAATGGATTCTTTAGGGTCGAAAAGGATGCGTTTTTTGGGATCCACTTTCAGGATGTAATATTTCAGGGCGCCCAGCCCAATGATCCTGTATAAACGGTTTTTTTCCTCTTCATCATATCCTTCAAGTTTGCCGAGTTCCTTGGAAATCTCACCGGCTGTTCGTGTCATTTCCCTCATCAGGTCATCTGCATCCACTACAGTACCCTCCCTTGACTTCATTTTTCCTTCGGGAAGGTCGACCATGCCATAAGACAAATGGTGTAAATTTTCGGCCCATGCGAAGCCCATTTTTTTAAGAATCAAAAACAAGACTTTAAAATGATAATCCTGTTCATTTCCCACGGTGTAGACAAGGCCTTCAATATCTGGAAAATCTTTGATCCTCTGAATGGCGGTCCCGATGTCCTGGGTCATATAAACTGCTGTTCCATCTGCTCTGAGGACAATTTTTTCATCCAGGCCTTCTTCGGTCAGATCGATCCAAACCGATCCGTCCTCTTTTTTATAAAAAACACCTTTCTCCAGTCCTTCTGCCACAAATTCTTTTCCAAGGAGGTAGGTATTGCTCTCATAATAATTGATGTCAAAGTCTACACCAAGATTTTTATAGGTCTCATCAAAGCCTTCGTAGACCCAATGGTTCATTTTTTTCCAAAGGTCCACAGTGACCTGATCGCCGGCTTCCCATTTTCTTAATAATTCCTGCGCCTCCAGCAGTATTGGAGCCTCTTTTTTGGCTTCTTTTTCTGAAATGCCACTGGCCATAAGGTCCATGGTTTCTTTTTTGTAGGCCTGGTCAAATTTGACATAATAATTGCCAACGAGTTTATCTCCTTTAAGTCCTGTTTTTTCAGGGGTTTCACCTTGTCCGAATTTTAACCATGCCACCATGCTTTTACAAATATGGATACCACGATCGTTGATGATCTGTGTTTTGTAGACTTTTTTACCCGAAGCTGCAAGAATTTCTGCAACAGCATAGCCCAATAAGTTGTTCCTTATATGCCCCAGGTGAAGGGGTTTATTCGTGTTAGGCGAAGAGTATTCGACCATAATGGCATTTTTTCCTGGCCGGGCAAAACCAAAAGTCTCTGTATCCTCAATGGAATTAAAAAAACCTGTATAATAAAGATCAGATATGACGAGGTTCAAAAATCCTTTTACCACATTGTACCCTGTGACGATCTCACATTGCTCCTTCAGGTAGGCTCCGAGTTTATTCGCGATCTCAAAGGGGTTTCCTTTGATGAACTTTAAAAGGGGAAATACCACGATGGTCATGTCACCCTCAAAATCTTTTCTTGTTTCCTGATATTCAATCTGATCGATATCAATTTGATAAATCGATCTGATTCCTTTTTTAACTATGGGATCTAAAATATTTTGAACCACGATGTAATGATTGTTTAGAGCGGCAAAAATAATTATTTTCGTTTGATTACAGATAAGTTATCTTACATTTGATTTAAGCAATTTTGAAATGGATAGAATAATCGCTGATTTACCGGAAAAAGCAAAAGAAAAATGGGAAGAAAACAAGAAATACTTTTTAAAATTAAAAAGAAAAACGCCGAAAAGGCTTGATCTTCTGGTTCATGGATTGCACGAGAAGGAATTTGAATCAACCAATTGCCTTGATTGTGCCAATTGCTGCAAAACAACGAGCCCCATTTTTACGGATAAGGATATTTCCCGGATATCCAAATTCCTTAGATTGAAGGAGCACCAATTTATGTCTCAATATCTGGTTCGGGATGAGGACGATTTTATGGTATTAAAAACCACTCCCTGTCATTTTTTGGATCAGGATAATTCATGTTTTATATATGATGTGCGACCAAAAGCTTGCAGGGAATACCCGCACACGAATAGAAAAAAGTTTGCACAACTAACAGACCTTACGCTTAAAAACACCGAAATTTGCCCTGCAGTGTTCAATATTGTGGAAAATTTAAAGAGCAAATTGCCCTTATAGCATTGATCTCATCTTGATCATTAGGGGTATATCAGGTATTTGACCCTGATTTTTTGAAATGCCGCGATATCATCCTGCCAGGTGGCACGTATTTGTTCTGCACTCCATCCATCTTCAATTTGCTTTTGTAATTTTTCATTTCCTGCATGTGCCGTAAAAGTCGGTCCGAAGAAAGCTTTGTCTTTAGGGGTTTTTTGATAGGCGTCAATCAGCCATTCAAGATTTACTTTACTCAGAAAGGGAGTATGCTGAAGGTCCAGGCCATAACATTTTTCACCATTGAATTTAGGGTTTTGCGCCCCGAAATTTGATTTTGGCGTATAGGCGAAATCTGTTTCCGGGAAAAAAGGAGCTCCAAAACGCTGGAACTGCTTTTCCGTTCCTCTTCCCGCATTGATGATGGTACCCTCAAAAAAACCGAGACTTGGATACAGATTGATGGATTTGTCATTGGGTAAATTTGGGGAAGGTCTCACAGGAAGGCTGTAGATTTTATTGTGGTCGTAATGCGCAAGGGGAATAACTGTTAGGTCGCATTTTAACTTTCCTGAAAGCCACTGTTCTCCATTGATCATGTTTGCGTATTCACCAATGGTCATTCCATAGACCAAAGGAATCGGGTGCATGCCTAAAAAGGAACTGAATTCAGATTCAAGGACGGGCCCGTCAACATAATGGCCATTTGGATTTGGGCGATCAAGCACGATTACCGGAATTCCCTTTTCTGCACAGGCTTCCATGACGTAGGTCAGGGTTGAGATATATGTGTAAAATCGGACTCCTACATCTTGAATATCAAATAGAACCAGTTCTATATCTTTAAGTTGCTCCTGACCTGGTTTTTTATTCTTTCCGTATAATGAGATCAAAGGCAAACCGGTTTTTGAATCTTTGTCGTTGGCCACTGCTTCTCCTGCATCTGCCTTTCCTCTGAATCCATGTTCAGGCGCAAAAACCTTTCTGATCTTCACTTTATGGCTGAGCAGCGTATCGATCAGATGTCTGAAAGAATTTTCAGGCTCCTTGAGTTTTCCTGTTTTGACAATGCTCGTCTGGTTCGCCACAACAGCTATGTTTTTTCCCTCAAGCAAAGGGAGGTAGTCCTGCAGCTGATCGGCAGCGGGAATGATCTTCAAACTATCCTTTACTACTTCTAATGGATTCGCATTATGGTTTTTAACCAGCTGATTGTCAATAGATTTTGACTTGTCTGCCGCTTTGACAAAAAGGAAAATGATTAATGCAGTTACTAAAATTAAATATGTATTTTTGGACTGAATTAATCTTTTCATATCGTTTTGAATTACGAGTTGTTTATCGCCAGGCGCATAATTGCATCCAAGGAGCACAAAAATAGTGTTTCGTCGCCTATAATAAAAATTTCCATTCTGGCAATTGCGATCGGAATAGTGGTCATGCTTTTTTCGGTGGCAACCGGTGTCGGGCTTCAAAAAAAGATTAAGGAAAAGATATCCGGTTTTAATGGTGATATCCAGATCAGCAATTACGATGCGAACAATTCGAAGATCACGGTTGTTCCGGTAGATAGAAATCAGGATTTTTACCCGGATTTCAATGAAGTCCCCAATATTAAAAAGGTTCAGGTCTTTGCCACCAAGGCGGGTATCATAAGGACCCCGGATGAGTTTGAAGGAATTGTTCTGAAAGGAGTGGATCAAAACTATGACTGGTCATTTTTTAATGAATACCTGGTTTCCGGTAAGCGGCCCATGATTGCTGATAAAGTAACTGAGGAGGTCCTGATCTCTGCTAAAACAGCAGGCAGGCTCAGGTTAAAAACAGGGGATTCCTTTCATATGTTTTTTGTAAAGGATGATCCCAACATGGCTCCCAATTCAAGAAAGTTCAAAGTGTCTGGTATATTTGATTCAGGGTTTGAGGAATTTGACGAAGCCTTTATTATTGGTGACATCCGGCACATTCAAAGGATCAATAAATGGGATGAGAATCAAGTGGGTGGCTTTGAATTGTTTCTTCATGATTTTGATGCTTTAAAAGAGACAGGTTTTGAAGTCTATAACCAGATTGATCCTTCTCTGAATGCATTTACAACCGCAGAGAAATTTCCAGCCATTTTTGAATGGCTTAGTTTGTTCGATACCAATATTGTTGTGATCATCGCCATCATGATCCTTATTGCCGGCATCAATATGATCACTGCACTGCTGGTATTGATCCTGGAAAGAACCCAGATGATAGGTATTTTGAAAGCTTTGGGAAATAACAACTGGAGTATTCGGAAAATATTTTTATACAATGCTTCATTTCTCATTGGGAAGGGAATGATATGGGGCAATGCCATTGGATTGGGTTTGCTCCTTGCACAAAAATATTTTGGCCTGATCAAACTTAATTCTGAAACTTATTACGTAAATCAGGCGCCTGTTCACATCAGTATTACAGCCCTGGTCTGGATCAATGCAGGTACTTTGGTCTTGTGTCTTTTGATGTTAATTGTTCCTTCATATATAGTAAGTAAAATTAGTCCGGTAAAAGCAATAAAATTTGATTAAATTTGCATTCCGAAAATGAATGAATAAGTCGTTTTTGGTATTTTTTATTAAAATCAAACCATTTTGAACATATGAAATATGATATTATAGTTATTGGAAGTGGACCTGGAGGTTATGTAACCGCCATTAGAGCTTCTCAATTAGGATTTAAGGTAGCTGTTGTCGAAAAAGCTGAATTAGGTGGTGTTTGTCTGAACTGGGGTTGTATTCCAACCAAGGCGCTTTTAAAGAGTGCGCAGGTTTATGAATATTTAAAGCATGTTGATAGTTACGGGCTTAAAGCGAAGGAAATAGATAAAGATTTTTCGGCCATTGTAAAAAGGAGCAGAGGCGTTGCTGAAGGCATGAGTAAAGGTGTTCAGTTTTTAATGAAAAAGAATAAGATCGATATCATAGAAGGCTTTGGAAGAATTAAGACCGGGAAAAAGGTTGAAGTCGCAGATTCAAAAGGTGGTTCAAAAGAATACAGTGCTGATCATGTCATCATTGCGACCGGAGCAAGGTCAAGAGAATTGCCATTTCTGCCGATTGACGGAAAAAAGGTGATTGGTTACAGACAGGCCATGGTCTTGCCCGAGCAACCTAAAAAAATGATCATTGTTGGTTCAGGGGCAATTGGTGTTGAATTCGCATATTTCTATAATTCAATGGGAACCGAAGTGACCATTGTTGAGTTTTTACCCAATATCGTACCACTTGAAGACGAGGAGATATCGAAACAATTTGAACGATCTTTGAAGAAATCCAAGATCAAGGTGATGACGGACTCAAGTGTAACGAAAGTGGATACTTCCGGTAAAGGTGTGGTTGCCACGGTTTCAACCAAAAAAGGAGAAATAACCCTTGAGGCCGATATTGTTTTATCTGCTGTCGGTATCAAGTCAAACCTGGAGAACCTGGGTCTTGAAGATGTTGGTATCGTAACCGACAAAGACAAAATTTTGGTCAATGATTTTTACCAGACGAATTTACCCGGATATTACGCTATTGGAGATGTGGTTCCCGGCCCTGCGCTGGCCCACGTGGCATCGGCGGAAGGAATAACTTGTGTAGAGAAGATCGCCGGCTTGAACCCTGAACCCATAGATTATGGAAACATACCTGGTTGTACTTATGCCAGTCCTGAAATTGCAAGTGTGGGATTAACAGAAAAACAGGCCAAAGAAAAAGGTTTTGATATCAAAGTTGGAAAATTTCCTTTCTCTGCTTCCGGTAAGGCCTCAGCAGCGGGTGCCAAGGAAGGTTTTGTCAAAGTTATTTTTGATGCCAAATACGGCGAATGGTTAGGTTGCCACATGATTGGTGCAGGTGTAACCGACATGATTGCTGAAGCAGTTTTAGGCAGAAAACTTGAAACCACAGGTCATGAGGTCTTAAAAGCTATTCACCCTCACCCGACAATGAGTGAGGCGGTAATGGAAGCCGTTGCAGATGCCTATGACGAGGTTATCCATCTGTAGCTTCGTAGAAAGCCATGGATATTTGAAGATAAAAAAACCGGACCTGTTGAGTCCGGTTTTTTTTTGCTGCTGAAATGGGATCGAACAAATTGATACAGACCCATAAAATTCATTCAATCAATTTTTATTGGACAATCCGCTGTGCTATGGCTTTTGTAGTTTTGCATCATTACTTCGGGAACCTTCTCCGTATTGACTACCCGTATCACGGCCAGATTGATCCATATATGAATTCACTTGCAGTTTTTCCTGTGGAACCTTTGATCTTTCTGTGGGACCGGAAATTCTGAGACCTATATTCCCTTATGGTTCGGCAATACCGAAACCATCATTTTCTACATTATGAAGCAGAATTTTTCTTGCCCTTTTGATAGAAGCTTCATCATCGAAATACAGCTTTGCCAAAAGAATAAAAGTTGCAATCAAATTTCTGAATTCACAAATCAGAAATATCATAAACAGTTTAAAAAGAATGTCTTAATACGACTCATTGGATCTCCTTTGTTTTTCTGTGATCCAAACTAATTTTTTTCATAAATAAAATCTATTTGATGATAAAATTTTGAGATGAATAATCAAAATAGAACTGAAAATATGGCGTAAGTTTGCCATCGTAAAAAATGAAAATTATTAATCAATAAAAAACAATAAATATGGCTTTAGTAGGCAAAAAATTTCCAAACTTATCGGTAGATGCAATCGACGAAATGGGGGACACTTTCAAGATCAACGTTCTTGAAACAGCAGTTAAAAATGGCAAGAAGGTCTTGTTGTTCTGGTACCCGAAAGATTTTACTTTCGTCTGTCCGACCGAGATCAGAGCGTTTCAGGATGCATTGGCTCAATTCGAAGCGAGAAATACGCTGGTCATAGGGGCTTCCGTAGACACAGCAGAGGTGCATTTTGCATGGTTGAATACTTCAAAGGACAATGGTGGTATTGAGGGCGTAACTTTTCCCCTGCTTGCGGATACAAATAGAAACCTTTCTTCTCAACTGGGAATCTTGGATGTGGTTTCTGAAAGCTATGATGAAGAAACAGGCAACGTTTTAATCGATGGATCATATGTGACTTACCGAGCTACCTATTTAATTGATGAAGAAGGAAAAATTTTCCACGAAAGTGTGAATGACATGCCATTGGGAAGGAATGTGAATGAGTATTTACGATTGATTGATGCTTATGCTCATGTTCAGGAAAAAGGTGAAGTTTGTCCTGCCAACTGGGAAGATGGGAAACAGGCGATGCAAGCTACAAGAGACGGAGTTGCGTCTTATTTGAGTGCCAATTAATTGACACATTTGTCAGATATATTTATGAATCATTAAAACACACGAATATGTTGATAGAATTAACAGAAGACAGCTTGTCTCAAATGGTTGAGGATAAACCTAAAGTTGTGGTACAGTATATGGCCACCTGGTGCGGAAATTGCCGCATCATGAAACCAAAATTCAAAAAGCTGGCTTCAGAATCGGAAGACATGCAATTTGTATTGGTTGATGCTGAAAAATTTCCTGAATCAAGAAAATTGGCCCAGGTAGATAATTTACCAACTTTTGCAACTTTTGTTGACGGGAAAAAGGTGAATCAGACCCAAACCAATAAGTTTGACGTACTGAAGGAATTGGTTAACGAAATTGTGTGATTCGTTTTAAGCTTTTAATTGAAAGGATATGAAATTACCAATCATAAAGCACCTGGGTGGCTTCATCGAAAAGAATGATGAGGATTATCTGGTGGAGGCCATTGAGGTATTGGAGGACCTGACAGAGGTGAGTTCTTTAAAGGATGAAGAACTGGACGTGATAGGAGAATTGATCTCTAACATGTACGGAGCACTTGAAGTTCAAGGAGAAATCAGGAAAGGCACTCCAAAAAAAGAGGCCCTGAACGGGTTTATGAAAAGAGTTTTGGGCTCCATTGATCAATAGCCAAGAAAGATTTAAAATTTATTCTGTACAAAAACTCCCTAATTGTTTAGGGAGTTTTTTATTTTGTGTAACTTTGATAGAGAAAAAAAACATCAAAAATTATGGCAAAAATAACACTAAAAGGAAATCCAATAAAAACAATTGGAAAGTTACCGGAAATAGGAAAAAAGGCACCTAAATTCAAATTGGTAAAAACAGATCTTTCTACAACCAAGTTAAAAGAGTTCAAAGGTAAAAAAGTACTGCTCAATATCACACCGAGTATCGATACCGGAATTTGTGCAAATTCAATGAGAAAATTTAATGAGGCTGCGTCTGAATTTAAAGATACAGTTATTCTTCATGTGTCAAAGGACCTTCCTTTTGCGCATTCCAGGTTTTGTGCAGCTGAAGGGATCAGCAATGTAATTCCATTATCTGACTTTGTAAAGGGTAAATTTGGTAAAAGATATGGTGTCACCATCAAGAACGGCCCCATGAAAGGACTGTTGTCAAGAGCTGTGGTGGTTGTCAATGAAGAAGGTTTGGTTACCTATACAGAACAGGTCCCTGAAATTGCCCAGGAACCTGATTATGAAGCTGCATTGGAGGCCCTCAAATAGGTTGCTTTTACTTTTGGAAATTAATTCAAATTGACATCAGCCATGGATCTGAAAGACAATGGTTTTATCAGGGGCAGGATGCGAAGCCTTAAATTTGCCTTTAAAGGAGTCTGGCTCCTTGTCTCTTCAGAACACAGTATCATGGTCCAGTTGTTCATTGCTGTTTGCATGACAATTGCAGGATGGTATTATAATATTTCAGCGCTTGAATGGATTTTACAGGTATTGGCTATCGGCATGGTTCTTGTTGCAGAGTCCTTAAATACTGCTGTTGAAAAATTATGTGATTTTATCCATAAGGATTACCATCAAAAGATAGAATTCATCAAAGATATATCTGCGGGTGCAGTAACATTTGCAGCTGTTTCGGCCATCATTATCGGATTGATTATTTATCTTCCGAAAATTCTTTAAATTTCATTATTTTTTGAATGAATTTTGAAGGTTTGAAACCGAAATTATTTGTGTATTTTTGTGGCCTATGTCGAAAAGGAAAAAACCAATTTCCAAAAATAAGAAAAAAGGAAAAAAACCAAATCGTATTGTAAGCTTTGTAAAAAGTAAACAAACGCATTTGGTTTT
Source organism: Flavobacteriaceae bacterium (assembly GCA_024644745.1). Taxonomy (GTDB): domain Bacteria; phylum Bacteroidota; class Bacteroidia; order Flavobacteriales; family Flavobacteriaceae; genus Lutimonas. The sequence goes on along the minus strand of JAHEHF010000009.1, from coordinate 13,139 downwards.
TGGTGTGTTTATATTTACCTCAGCCATATTTTTGCTGATCTCTTTTTATTCATTTCTGATGCATTGGAAAGAAGATCAGAGCATTCTTGCCAATTTTTCAGATAAGTCATTCAGCGCCAATAATCTTCTCGGAAAATTGGGTGCCAATGTGAGTGATTTTTTTGTTTATGACGGATTCGGATTGGCCACTTTTTTATTTCCCATTCTTTTGTTTTTTACTGGATTGTATGTGATTTTAAACATTCCTGTAAAGCAGTTGAACAAGTCCTGGATCAATGGGATTTTGGGGATGATCTGGTTATCTCTGGCTTTGGCTTATGTCAAGCCTGAATACCCCTTGCTGGGCGGGAAGGTTGGTTTTGAGGTAAATGAATTTCTGCAGATTTATATCGGAAGCATTGGGGTACTTTTGTTGCTATTGATCACCTTGCTGGTATTTGTGATATGGAAATTCAAGATCACGCCTCAGAAGATCAAATCAGTGATGCCAGAGCCCAAGGTCAGGGTTAAAAAGGAATCAGAGCTGGATGCAGATGTAACTGATGACGGTTTCATTACAAATACCGCTATTGAAGGATCAGAGGATGAAATAGAGTTAGAACTGGATTCATTTGAAACCATTGTACCCGAAGATAAGATTGAAAAAGAAGAGGCCATAATTTTGGAACCTGACTTGAAAAAGGAAGCGAAAGAGCAGGAGGAGGGTCTTCCTGCAGAAGATGATCTTGAGATCGAGGTTGAAAAACCGGTTTTTGAAGAACATACCATTGAAAACCTGTCTAACACTTTGCTAAAGGACTTTGGTGAATTTGACCCAAAGCTCGAACTTTCAAAGTACAGGTTTCCCGAGCTTAAATTGTTGAAGGATTATTCCAATGAAAACATCAATATCAACAAGATTGAACTTGAGAACAACAAAGATCGAATTGTCGAAACTTTGAATAACTATAAGATCGGGATTGCCAGCATCAAAGCCACGATCGGACCTACGGTTACGCTTTACGAGATTGTTCCGGATGCCGGGGTCAGAATTTCAAAGATCAAAAACCTCGAAGATGATATAGCACTTTCATTGTCAGCTCTTGGCATCAGGATCATCGCACCGATTCCCGGCAGAGGCACCATTGGCATTGAGGTGCCCAATAAGAAGCCATCTATCGTTTCGATGAAATCAGTTTTGTCTTCTCAAAAATTCCAGAATACGAAAATGGATCTGCCCATCGCTTTAGGTAAAACCATTTCAAATGAAACTTTTGTCATTGACCTGGCCAAGATGCCGCATTTGCTGATGGCGGGAGCCACCGGACAGGGTAAATCGGTAGGTCTGAATGCAGTACTGTCTTCTTTGCTCTATAAAAAACATCCGGCTGAAGTAAAGTTTGTTCTCGTTGACCCTAAAAAGGTCGAATTGACCCTTTTCAATAAAATTGAAAGACATTATCTGGCCAAGTTACCGGATACAGAAGAAGCTATCATTACAGATACCACCATGGTCATCAATACGCTGAATTCCTTATGTATTGAAATGGACAACCGATATGATTTGCTGAAAAATGCTTATGTAAGGAATATCAGAGAATATAATGCCAAATTCATTGCAAGAAAGCTGAATCCTGAAAATGGTCATAAATATTTGCCGTATATTGTATTGGTCATTGATGAATTTGCAGACCTGATCATGACGGCAGGAAAAGAGATCGAGACGCCGATCGCGAGGCTTGCCCAGCTTGCCAGGGCCATTGGAATCCATTTGATCGTAGCAACACAAAGGCCTTCGGTCAATGTGATCACCGGAATTATCAAAGCGAATTTTCCTGTGCGAGTGGCCTTTAGAGTAACCTCGAAAATTGATTCAAGAACGATTCTGGATTTTCAGGGGGCTGACCAGTTGATCGGAAAGGGAGATATGCTGATTTCTGACGGGAATGACCTCACCCGTCTTCAGTGTGCATTCATTGATACACCTGAGGTAGAAAGAGTGACAGATTTTATAGGTTCTCAACGCGCTTATCCGAGTGCCTATATGTTACCTGAGTACGTAGGAGAGGAAAGTGGCATGGGTATTGACGTAGATATTGAAAGCAGGGACCAGCTTTTTGAGGATGCCGCAAAACTGGTGGTTACCGCACAACAGGGATCAGCTTCCCTGTTGCAACGAAAATTGAAATTAGGTTATAACAGAGCAGGAAGAATTATTGATCAATTGGAAGCGGCCGGTATTGTAGGCCCGTTTGAAGGTAGTAAGGCTCGACAGGTCTTGGTGACAGATTTAGCTTCCCTGCAGCAATTATTAGATGATGAAAAATTATAAGATAAAAAAGCATTGGATTTTAGCCCTTTTTATAGGTTTTTTATGCATTGGTTTGACTAGAGGGCAGGCAGATGCAAGGGCAAAGGAATTACTTGACAAAGCCTCAAGTACCATGAGCAGCTACAAAAATGTAGCGATGGATTTTGATTATGTGCTTGACAACAGGGCAGAGGACGTGAAGCAGGAAATGTCGGGAGATGTTTTGCTCGAAGGCGATAAATATGTCGTAAACCTCTTTGGAACCCAACAGATTTTTGACGGTGAAAAAACCTATACGATCATTCCTGAAAATGAGGAAGTAAACATTTCGGAAATGGATGTTGATCAGGATAATGCCTTTACACCATCTAAATTCTACTCCTTTTACGAATCAGGTTATGGATATGAAATGGATGAATTAAAAACGGTCAATGGCAAAAAGGTGCAATTTGTGAAACTAACCCCTATTGACTCTGAATCTGAAATTAGTATTATTTTGGTTGGAATCGAAGTAAATACAAATCATATTTATCAAGTTATAGAGGTAGGAACCAATAAAACGCGCACCATATTGACAGCAAGTAACATCCGGACCAATCAGGATCTTGACGGGAGTGCGTTTGTATTTGATGAAAAGAAATACGAGGAATTGAATTATATGATCAATAAATAATTGAATCAATCATTTTTGATGTCGCGCTGAATGAAGATCTTAAACCGATACATACTTAAGAGTTTTCTAACACCATTTTTAGCAACTTTTTTCATTATCCTGTTCGTGCTGATCATGCAGGCATTATGGCTTCAGTTTGATAAAATTGCAGGGAAAGGTATAAGTCTGGTCATCATTCTTAAATTTTTGGGTTATATGGCACTGATGATGGTGCCTACGGCCTTGCCCATAGCAATTCTTTTATCCTCCATCATGGCACTGGGGAGCATGGCCGAAAATTATGAGTTTGCCGCGGTGAAATCAGCGGGGATCTCTCTGCAGCGATTTATCAGACCTCTTGTGGTGCTTATGTTCGTGCTGAGTTTTGCCAATTTCCTGTTTTTGAATTATGTGTTTCCTTATGCTTCATTGAAGTCAAAGAACCTCATTTACAATATGAAGATGAAAGAACCGGGCCTTGCGCTTATTCCGGGTACTTTCAATACCGAAATCCCTAATTTCAGTATAAAATTCGATGAGAAATACGGGGAAGATGAAAACCTGCTTAAAAACGTTCTGATCTATGATCTGAAATCCAACAACGTGAATAATAAGGTGATTACAGCAAAAAGAGGAGAGATTGTTTCCGAAGAAGGAAGCAGGTATTTGACACTTGTGCTTGAAGACGGATATTATGCGGAAGATTTAGTGACAACTAAAACCAGTGGGTCAAAAAGAAAAAGGGCCCCCTTTACCAAGGCTCATTTTGATAAATATGAAGTGAACATTGACGTATCCACGATTGGTGATTTTGACCCTGATGATGTAAAATACAAAACAGGTAAAGAGATGTTGAGTTTGAAGCAACTTGATTTTTATATTGATTCACTTCAAAATCCTTATCATGAATTCGTTTTAAACAGGGCAGACCGTGTTTTCAAAGCCTTAAAGGCCAACAGACTTGTTCCTGATACGGTGAAAGGCGGAGTCTTAAGTCCTGATTTATTTGAGAATTTTGATGATAAGAACAAGCTCATGGTTGCTGATAATGCCTATATCGCTGCTAAGGGAAATGTTGACAACCTCAAAAGCTTCAAAGAAACTTTAAAAGACAAGCAAAAAATAATCAATGGTTACAGTGTGGAATTTCACAAAAGAATTGCTTTTTCGATAGCCTGTCTCGTACTGTTTTTTGTGGGAACCCCATTGGGTTCTATTATACGAAAGGGAGGCTTTGGCTTGCCCATGATCATGGCTATTGTCATATTTGTAATTTATTTCTTTATTTCCACGCTTGGGAAAAATATGGCCGAATCAAACAAGGTTTCTCCATTTTTCGGGGGATGGCTGGCCACCTTTGTTTTACTTCCTTTTGGCATCCTGCTGATGATACGTGCAACAAAAGACAAAGGAATTTTTAATGTCGATGCATTTTTGCAGCCGTTTATCAATTTCTTTAATAAAATATTTAAATTAGAAAAAAATAATTCTGTATAACATGGAGGATCGAACGAAAACGGTGATAAAACTTGACAGTATTGAAGATGCCATTGAAGATGTCAGAAATGGTAAGATGATCATTGTTGTGGATGATGAAAGCAGGGAAAATGAAGGTGATTTTGTTGCTGCAGCTGAAATGGTTAGCCCGGAAATGATCAATTTTATGGCAACCAATGGCAGGGGTCTTATCTGTGCACCTTTGACGGAAAAAAGATGTGAAGAGCTCGATCTTGATCTCATGGTGGGAAAAAATACGGTTTTGCACAATACCCAGTTTACGGTCTCGGTCGATTTGATAGGCCATGGATGCACAACGGGAATTTCTGCCCATGACCGCTATCAAACAGTAAAGGCACTGACCCAGAATGAAACAAAGGCAGAGGACCTCGGAAGGCCTGGACATATCTTCCCGCTCAGAGCAAAAGAGGGTGGCGTTTTAAGGCGAACGGGTCATACAGAAGCTGCCATTGACCTTGCCCGTATTGCAGGTTTAAAACCAGCCGGTTTGCTGGTAGAGATTCTTAATGAAGACGGAACCATGGCAAGATTACCGGAATTGATGAAAGTTGCCGAAAAACATCAGCTCAAAATAGTCTCCATTGAAGATCTTGTGGCCTACAGGATGCAGCATGATTCCTTAATCGATAAAATAGAAGATTTTAATCTGCAAACCCGATTTGGAAAATTTTGTCTGAGGGCCTACAAGCAAACTACAAATAACCAGGTTCATTTGGCACTCACAAAAGGTAATTGGAAAAAGGGAGATGAGGTGCTCGTCCGGGTGAATTCTACACTGATCAATAATGATATTGTGGGAACCCTGACCAATAATCCGGATGACAAGCTGTCTAAAATGTTTGACCTGATCAATGAGGAGGGCAAAGGAGCCATTGTATTTATCAACCAGGAATACCAGTCATTTGATCTGATCAACAGGCTTAAGCATTTAAAGCATATCCAGCAAAACAAAGAGCAGATTGAACCTGTGGTCAAGATGGATGAGAAAGATTTTGGTATCGGCGCACAGATTCTTCATGACCTGGACATCAGCAAGATCAAATTGATATCAAACAGCAAGTATTCAGGAAAGCGTGTCGGTATGATCGGTTACGGTCTTGAAGTAGTGGAATATGTTCCTTTTTAATCCATCCTTCAGGATTTTTGTACTTTAGAGCTGGTGAATTCGCTACGTAAAATATTGTTTCCATTTTCCATTATTTATGGTTTTGCAACGCAGATTAGAAATTGGGCATTTGACAAAGGTTTGCTGAAATCTGAAAAGTTCAATTTACCAGTAATCTGCGTAGGAAATTTGAATGTTGGGGGTACGGGTAAATCTCCGTTGATTGAAAACCTGATCAGGCTTTTGTACAAGAATTTTCAAACTGCGGTATTGAGCCGTGGATATGGAAGGAAAACGCAAGGATTTTTGTTGGCTGATGACCAATCGAATGCAGAGCAGCTTGGAGATGAACCTTTCCAGTTTTTTAGAAAATTCAAGCAGATCACCGTGGCAGTGGATGAAAAAAGAGCAAGAGGCATCAAACAGCTCCTGACCCTGAGGCCTGATCTTGAGGTTGTCCTCCTCGACGATGCATTTCAGCATCGTTATGTCAATGCAGGTCTGACAGTTTTGTTAACTTCCTGGAACGACTTATACACTGATGACCTATTGTTGCCTGCCGGAAATTTGCGTGAAAGAAAGAGGGGTGCGAAAAGGGCAAATATAATCATCGTGACCAAATGTCCCGCGAAATTGACACCTGTTCAAATGAAGAAAACCCGCAAAAGGTTGCAGCCTGAGTCTTATCAGGAGGTGTTTTTTAGCAAGATAAATTATGCTGAGGCCGCGATCGGTCGCGAAACAGAGATTGCCCTAAATGAATTGAAACGGTATAAGGTGCTTCTGGTAACGGGTATCGCGGATCCAAAACCCCTTGAAGATTTTCTGAGAACCTCTCATATAGAATTCGAACACATTGAATTTGGTGATCATCAGATACTTCAGCAGTCAGATTTTGAAGTAATTACAAAAAAATACGACAAGATACCCCAAAAGTTGAAAATCATTTTGACTACAGAGAAGGATTATGTCAGAAATTTTATGGAAGTCAATTTACCCGTTTTCTATTTACCCATTAGCGCAGAATTTCTTGAAGAAGGAGATAAGTTTAATCATTTAATAAAAGATTATGTACGAACAAATAAAGGAGACAACTAAATTTTTAAGGGATATAGGTATTGTCAAACCCGAATTGGGAATTGTTTTGGGTACCGGACTCGGGGGAATCGTTAAAATGATCGAAATTGAAAAGAAAATTGCATACCACGACATTCCGAATTTTCCCGTTTCAACAGTTACCGGCCATTCGGGAACCTTTATTTACGGTACGCTTGAGGGAAAATCAGTTGTGGCCATGCAGGGAAGGTTCCATTATTATGAAGGATGGGAAATGCAGGAGGTGACCTTTCCCATCAGGATTATGAAATTTCTGGGTATTGATAAAATTTTGGTCTCAAATGCCAGTGGCGGTGTAAATCCGGCATTTGAAGTTGGTGACATCATGGTCATAACGGATCATATCAATATGATGCCTGAACATCCGCTCAGGGGTGAAAATGAAGAGCGGTTTGGCCCCAGATTTGTCGATATGCATGAGCCTTACAGCTGGAAAATGATTGAATTGATGCGTGCAATTGCCCGTGAAACTGATATAAAGATTCAGGAAGGGGTATATCTGGCACTACAGGGACCTACCTTTGAAACCCCTGCTGAATATAGGATGGTGAAACTTATGGGAGCAGATGCAGTAGGCATGAGCACTGTTCCTGAAGTTATTGTGGCAAAGCATATGGGAATGGAATGTTTTGGACTTTCTGTGATTACTGATCTTGGGATTGAAGGAAAAATTGAGGAAGTATCTCATGAGGCCGTTCAGGAAGCCGCAAAAGCCTCAGAAGAAAAAATAAGCACACTGGTTAAAGAATTTGTATCTCGTTTGTAGGGTCTGTAAAGTAATAAAGCACTCCCGGTTTAGAAGTGCTTTAGCTTACTAACTCAAAATTAATCATAATGAAAACAAAATTTGCGACTAATTTTGTTTGCAAGGCAAATTACAGATTTATTAATAATTTCACAAATTAATTGGGTATAAATTTAATTAATCAGTAATTTTTAATCTTTTTACTAATAATTTTGCTTGTCATAACTGATATGATTTATAATATATGAATAAATAAAGAGGCAATTGTTTCAAATGTAAAAAGCACCTTAAAAAGGTGCTTTTAACTTACTAACTCAAAATTAATCATAATGAAAACAAAATTAGTGGGGAACTTTGCTTCATGCTGTTAATTGCAAATCTTGTGCCAAAATCATATAATTGTGTTAATATTTTATTAATAAATGCAATTTTATTTAAAAAATAAAGAATACAATTGGATCAGGAGTTTGAAAATGGGAATATTTTACAAAAAGCTAACAGCCAATTTCAAAATCTTCGATTACCGGATCCTCAGGAAACTTAAAAGCACCTCTTTACGGAGGTGCTTTAAGCTTACTAACTCAAAATTAATCATAATGAAGTCAAAATTATTGGGGAATTCTGCTTCATACAATTACTATCAAAATGTGTACCAGAATTTGATACAGGCTGTTAATGATATGTTAAGATTCTCAACTATTTAAATCAAATGCTTTTCAGCACGATAAGAGGACCTGACCAGGGCTCCACTTTCAACATATTTGAAACCCAATTCAAGTCCTATCTCCTTGTATCTGTTAAATTGTTCAGGTCTGATAAATTCATGAACAGGCAGGTGTTTTTTACTGGGCTGAAGGTACTGCCCAATGGTTACAATATCTACTTTTGCCCTGTTGAGATCCTCCAGGGTTTCTATAACTTCTTCCTCTTTTTCTCCAAGTCCGAGCATGATTCCTGATTTGGTCCTTTGCTGCCCGGAATCTTTAAGATAGCGCAAAACTTCTAGGCTTCGATCGTATTTTGCCTGAATTCTCACTTCTCTAGTAAGTCTTCTCACCGTTTCCAGATTGTGAGAAATTACTTCAGGGGCGACGGCCAAGATCCGGTCTATATTTTTTGTATCTCCCCTGAAATCAGGAATGAGTGTTTCAAGAGTCGTCTCGGGATTTGTTCTCCGGATAGCCTCTACTGTTTCAGCCCAGATAATTGATCCTCCGTCTTTCAGGTCATCTCTGTCCACAGAAGTGATTACCGCGTGTTTTATATTCATTAAATGGATGGATCTGGCTACTTTTTCGGGTTCATCCCATTCAACTTGATCCGGTTTTCCGGTTTTAACTCCGCAAAACCCGCAGGAACGCGTGCAGATATTCCCGAGGATCATGAAGGTGGCTGTTCCTTCTCCCCAGCATTCTCCCATGTTTGGGCAACTGCCACTGGTACAAATCGTGTTTAATTTATATTTGTCTACCAGCCCTCTGAGGTCGGTATACTTTTTGCCAACGGGTAACTTTACCCTGAGCCATTCCGGTTTTTTCTTTCGCGGTAAAACAACTGAACTGTCTGACATGTTTTCAATCTTTAAGTTTGCAAATTTACGAAGAATTCTCATAATGATTTAATGAAGACCAGTATTGGATCATATACCATCTTTTTTTCATTTTTTTAAACGCGTGATGCCGATTAAACCTGCAGTACTTTGATTGGGATGTTCAAATGAATTCACCTTTGATCATCACCTTGTCAATCAGGTTGCTGCCGAAAGCATAAGGCAGATAATTGAAGGAGGGAATATTTTTTGTAATGATCAGGTTGGCTATTTTACCTTTTGTTATACTTCCGTGAGTCTTGCTGAGTCCCATGGCATAAGCCCCGTTAATCGTAGCGGCATTGATTGCCTCCTGAGGAGTCATTTTCATTTTTATACAGGCGGCTGAAACCACAAAATTCATATTCCCGCTTGGCGTTGAGCCCGGGTTAAAATCTGTTGCCAGTGCCAAAGGAAGGCCGGCGTCAATAATTTTTCTGGCAGGCGTATAGGGAATGCTCAAAAAATAGGAACATGATGGAAGGGCCACCGGCATCGTCACTGACCCTTGCAAGCTCTCAATGTCCTGAGAGGTCATGATTTCCAAATGATCAATACTCAGTGCTTTGTGCTTGATCCCTATCTGAACTCCTCCGATGCTGTTAAACTGGTTCACGTGTATTTTAGGGATCAACCCATACTTCTTCCCGGTCTTAAGTATTCTGTCGGTTTGGTCTGTGTCGAAATAGCCCTTTTCACAAAAAACATCGATATAAGCTGCTAATTTCTTTTCCGCAACTTCTGGAATCATTTGATTGCAGATCTGATCAACATAAGCTTCTTTATTGTCTTTGAATTTTAAAGGAATGGCATGGGCACCCAGAAATGTTGCTTTTATGGAGAGGGGGTAGGATCCTGATAAGGATTTAATGACCCTGAGCATTTTTATTTCTGATTCAGGAGTGAGGCCATAGCCGGATTTGATCTCGACGGCACCGGTTCCCAGTTTCATGATTTCCTCCAGCCTTTGTGAGGATTGTTCAAATAATTCCTGTTCCGTGCTGTCTTGTACTCTTTTTGCAGAATTGAGAATTCCACCACCTCGAGCAGCAATTTCCTCATAACTCAGTCCTCTGATCCTGTCAACAAATTCTTCTTCTCTGTTTCCTGCATAAACAATATGCGTATGCGAATCGCACCAGGCTGGCATAATGATCTGATCATGGGCGTCAATAAGCCTGTCGGCATCATAATTATTCAGTCGGCTCATAGGGCCGTATTCTTTGATCTGTTCCCCTTCAACCAAGAGGTATGCATTTTTGATCGAAGGGAGCAAATTCATTTCAGCGCCGGACACTTTTGAAATCGATTTATCCCTGATTTGAAGCAGTTCTTTAATGTTGAAAAAGAGAGTTTTCATGGCTGATTAATGGGATTGAACAAAGCTATGGGAATTTACTAAATAAATTGTCAATTTTTTTTAAAGAAAGTTATAATTGTTACAGGTATTTTGTCTTGTAAAACCATACATATAAGTATCTTTGCGTAAAATTTGAAAAATGAACAGAGCCATTTATATAGCAACCGGAGAACCCGAAAGTGGAAAGTCAATTATAACACTGGGTTTGATGCGAATACTGCTTGGGAGAACTAAGAAGGTAGGCTATTTCAGACCTATTATTGAGGTATCGGAAAAAAGAAAACGAGACAATCATATTGAAACTGTGTTGTCTCATTTTAAATTGTCAATGGAATATGATGATTGCTATGCCATGACGGGAGCTGAGGTCATCCAGAAAAGGACCAACGGAGAAGACGGAGAAATTCTTGATACCATTATCAAAAAGTATAAAGAACTGGAAGATAAATTTGACTTTATATTGGTCGAGGGGACAGATTTTTCAGGAGAGGGGGTTTTTGTCGAATTGGATATCAATGCCATTATCGCAAAGAACCTGGGCATACCTGTGATTCTCGTGGGGAGCGGAAAAGATAAGGAAAAAGACGAATTGATCACCAACCTTCTGCTCGCCTATGATTCATTTACCGACAAAGAAGTGAAGGTGCTGGGTGTTGTTGCCAATAAAGTGGATACAGAAGATGCTGGTTTTATAGAAAAAACCTTGAGGGAAAAGGTCGAGGAACATATCTTTGTCGGGGTTATTCCAATGGTTGAAAGCTTGAACAGCCCCACTATTAAGGAGATTATTGATGAATTGGATGCTGAAGTATTGTTTGGTTCTGAGTTGATTGATAACCAGGTCGAGAGTTCGGCGGTAGGAGCCATGCAATTGCGCAATTTCCTTCCCCATCTCAAAAACCATTGCCTTGTGATTACCCCGGGAGACAGGGCTGATATTATCCTAACCTCATTACAAGCAAGTATATCAGACAGTTATCCTAAAATTGCCGGAATCATGCTTACCGGCGGAATCGTCCCCGAAGAGCCTATTATGAAACTGATAAGAGGTCTCAAGGAGACCGTACCTATTTTATCGGTGAAGAAAGGTACTTTTGAGGTGGCCAACAAAGTGGGCGCGGTGAGGTCCCATATATACCCCAATAACGAACAGCGCATATACACTTCTCTCAATACTTTCGACAAACATGTCAATGTAGAAGATCTGACCAGAAAATACCTGACTTTCAAGCCCCGTGGCCTTACACCAAGAATGTTTCAGTACAATCTTTTGAAAAGGGCACAAAAGGTCAAGAAACGAATCGTTCTTCCGGAAGGCCTGGACGAGAGAATATTGCTGGCGGCAGCAAGACTGAGCATACTTGATATTGTTGATGTGACTTTGCTGGGTTCTGAAAAGGAGATCAAAGACAGAATTACAGAACTAGGTATTGCCATCAATCTTGAGAAAATAGAAATTATTAACCCTTCTGAATCTGGTCATTTTGAAGATTACGCAAATACTTATTATGAATTGAGAAAGCATAAGAACGTCAACCTGAGCATGGCCAAGGATCTCATGCAGGATGTGTCTTTTTTCGGAACCATGATGGTTTATAAGGGTCATGCGGACGGTATGGTTTCAGGTGCGGTAAATACGACCCAGCATACCATACGCCCGGCCTTACAGTTTATAAAAACCAAACCTGGTGTTTCTGTGGTGTCGTCTGTGTTCTTTATGTGTCTGGATGATCGTGTATCTGTATTTGGTGATTGCGCCATTAATCCGAATCCTACAGCTGAACAACTCGCGGAGATCGCCATATCTTCAGCCGATTCAAGCGCGGCCTTTGGTATTGAGCCCAAGGTAGCGATGCTTTCATATTCATCAGGATCTTCAGGTCAGGGTGCAGATGTGGAGAAAGTGAGAAAGGCTACTGAAATTGTCAAAAATTTGCGTCCGAAATTAAAAATTGAAGGACCCATTCAATACGATGCGGCGGTTGATGCCACAATAGGTAAAAAGAAACTTCCCGGATCCAAGGTAGCCGGTGAGGCAAGTGTTCTGATCTTTCCGGACCTCAATACAGGAAATAATACCTATAAAGCCGTGCAAAGAGAAACAGGGGCCATCGCCATAGGACCTATGCTGCAGGGACTCAACAAACCGGTAAATGATTTGAGCAGGGGCTGTACCGTAGATGATATTTTTAATACAGTAATTATTACAGCCATTCAGGCACAGGAAAATGGGAAGGCCTGAAAGTTCAAAAGTCAGCATAAGACAGGAAACAACTGAGGATCATCAAAAGGTTTTTCAGCTGCTGGAGGAAGCTTTTAAAAATGAGGAATTCAGTGATCACAGAGAGCATTATCTCGTGCAGCGGCTCAGGAATGATGCGAAGTTTATTCCGGAACTTTCCATGGTGGCTGAAATAGATAATAAGCTTGCAGGTTATATTTTAATGACAGAAGCTTTCATTGCCGGACCTGAAGGATTCCAAAAGACCCTGGCTTTGGCACCAATTGCTGTAAGTATAGCTTTTCAAAAAAAAGGAATAGGATCAAAATTGATGCGTTATGCCCACGAAAAAGCAAGAGAATTAGGCTATACCTCAATTGTGGTGATCGGGCACGAAGATTATTATCCGAAATTTGGTTATCAGCCGGCTCATAAATTTGGAATTACATTTCCCTTTAAAGTTCCTGAAGGGAATGCTTTTGTTATGGAATTGGAAAAAGATGCATTGCTTGGTGTTCAGGGCAAAGTCATTTACGCGAATACC
>JAHEHF010000008.1 GCA_024644745.1 Flavobacteriaceae bacterium | reverse complement strand
GATTTTGTATCTTTTAAAAATATTAAAGTCAGAAGTCTAAACGACAAATAGAACAATAGGATATGGATTCAAACAGAAGAGGTTTTATAAAAAAAGCGGCTGTTGGAGCAGTAGGGGTTGCATTTGGCAATTCTTTGAGCGCCATGTCGGCGAAGAGTTATGCAAATATTATCGGATCTAACGATCGGATCAACCTTGCGATACAGGGTCTTGGAAGACGTTATCCAGGTTTTATTGAACCGATTGCGGCTAAAAAAAGCAATGTACGTTTACTTTATTTATGTGATGTGATGAAAAGCCAAAGGGAAAAGGCTGCTGTTAAGTTTAGTGAACACATAAAGAATAAGCCTGTACTTGAAAATGATATTCGAAGGGTCCTTGAAGACAAAGAGGTGGATGCGGTTTTTATGGCCACGCCTGACCACTGGCATACACCGGGAGCTATCATGGCCATGCAGGCTGGTAAGCATGTGTATCTTGAAAAACCTTGCAGTCATAACGGAAGGGAGAATGAATTGGTGGTCAAAGCACAAAAAAAATACAACAAGGTGGTTCAAATGGGAAACCAGCAAAGATCATCTTTGGAAACAAAGGAAATTATCTCAGATATCCATAGAGGGGTCATCGGTAAAACTTATAAGGCGGTTGCTTTTTATATCAATGGAAGGGGCGAAGTACCTGTTCAAACCAAAACTGCTCCTCCGGAAGGGCTTGATTGGGACCTCTTTCAGGGACCATCTCCGAGAAGAGACTATACCCATAATACCTGGGACTATAACTGGCACTGGTATGGCTGGGATTTTGGAACCGCAGAAATGGGTAATAACGCCACCCATGAACTGGATATTGCCCGATGGGCAATGGATGTGCAGTACCCGGAACACGTGCATGTGATTTCGGGCAAGCACCAGTTTGTCAATGACGGCTGGGAAATGTACGACACCATGGAGGCGACCTTCAGGTTTGCAGATCACCGCATCATTCAGTGGGATGGGAGCAGCCGCAACAATTATAACAAATATGGTAAGGGCAGAGGGACCATCATATACGGTTCAGAAGGGTCTGTTTTTGTAGACCGGGATGGTTATTCCCTGTTTGATCTCACCGGAAAAATGATCAAAAACAGCCAGTCAGGAAGTAAGGAAGCGGGAAATACGCTTGGAGGAGGGGGAAACCTGAGTACAATGCATTCGATGAACTTTTTTGAAGCCATAAGAGGAAAAGAGGTGCTTGCCTCACCCATTGAGCAGGGGGCCGTAAGTCAGGCCCTGACACACTATGCGAATATTGCCTCGAGAACAGGGCGATCTTTTGATATTGATACTGAAAATGGACGCATTTATGACAGGGAAGCCATGAATCTTTGGTCCCGTATTTATGAACCGGGATGGGAACCCAAAGTATAGATTTAAAAATTAGGATTCGATATACAAACAACAAGCTTTGAAAAGAAGAAAATTTATTCAACAAGGAGGATTGGCTTCAGCTGCACTGATAGCAGGTACCTCAGCAATTGCCTCCGGCAGAAGAACCTGGGGCCCAAATGATATGATCAATATTGGTGTGATAGGAACAGGTGACAGGGGAGGAGGGCTCATTCCTATAATGAACGATATCGAAGGGTTGAATGTTGCTGCCTGTGCCGATATTCTGCCCTTCAGACTGGAATCGGCCTTGTCAAAAACAAACAATAAAGCCGACGGGTATAAAGATTATAAGCAAATTCTTGACAATAGAGACATCGATGCTGTTCTGATCGCCACCCCTTTTAATTTACATGCTCAGGTGGCCATGGACGCCATGGATGCAGGGAAGCATATCTACTGTGAAAAAACCTTGGCAAAAGGATATGGGGATATCAATGAATTGGTTCAAAGGGCTGGTTCATCATCGAAAATTTTTCAAACCGGTCATCAGTACCACAGTTCAAGACTTTATGCGCATGTGGTGAAGTTGCTCCATCAGGGAGAAATAGGCAAAATATCATCCTTTGAGTGCCAATGGAACAGAAATGGCAACTGGCGTCGCCCCGTTCCGGACCCATCCCTGGAAAGACAGATCAACTGGAGAATGTACAGAGAATATTCAGGCGGATTGGCAGCAGAGTTATCGTCTCATCAAATCGATTTTGTCAATTGGGTACTTGGTGAGAATCCACATAAAATTATGGGTGTGGGAGGCATTGATTATTGGAATGACGGACGTGAAACCTTCGATAATATTCATTTGTTATACGAATACCCGAGTGGTGTCAAGGCCTCTTTTACTTGTCTTACCTCAAATGCCCAGGGAGATTATCAGATAAAAATCCATGGCGACAAGGGAACCATTTTATTGGATTATACACAAGCCTGGGTCTATTATGAAAAAGGGAATGAAAAAGAAATGGGAAATGTTGACGGGGTTTCCGGAGCAACAGTTTACCCGATGATGCAGGGAAAAGGAACGGCAATTCATGTGGAACATGATGATCCCAGCAGACAAGCGCTCATTGATTTCAGGGATTGTATTCTTGACAGCAAAACACCTTTGTCGAATATTCAGACAGGTGCGAATACGGCGATCGCCGTTCAAATGTCTTTGGATGCAATGATCAAGGGTGAAATCAAGACCTGGGAAGCCCGTTGATCTGATTGGTTTTTCCTTTGTTTAAATGAAACCTGCGGCTTGGAATTTGACTATGAAATTGTTAAATAAGCGAATTGCTGCTTTGAAAGGATTGAAATAAGTTTTATCTTCATCAGTCCTAGATCCATAGTTATGAGACCCTATATTTTAGCCGAAACCAACTGGAAACACCTCAAAGATGAAAAAATTGAACTGGCCGTATTACCCTGGGGCGCCACAGAGGCCCATAATTACCACCTCCCTTATGCCACAGATAATATAGAAGCGGATCATATCGGTGCTGAGGCGGCAAGAATTGCCTGGGAAAAAGGCGCCAAAGTAGTGGTATTGCCAACAATTCCGTTTGGTGTCAACACTGGTCAAAGTGATATTTATCTGGATATCAATCTCAATCCTTCCACGCAACTGGCAATTCTCAGGGATATCATTACAGTTTTAAACAGGCAGGGTATTTATAAATTATTGATTCTGAACAGTCACGGAGGCAATGATTTTAAAAGCATGCTCAGGGAACTCGGGCTTGAGTTTCCAAAAATGTTTTTGTCCACTTCCAACTGGTTTCAGGCCATGGAAAGAGAGAAATATTTCGAACTTCCCGGGGATCACGCTGAGGAAATGGAAACAAGTTTAATTTTACATTTAGCACCGCATCTGGTCCTCAAAAGGGATCATTGGGGTGATGGCCGAGAAAAGAAACATAAGGTCGCTGCCTTTTCAGAATCATGGTTATGGACCGAGAGAAAGTGGTCTTCTGTGACCGAGGATACC
The DNA here is from genome assembly GCA_024644745.1 of Flavobacteriaceae bacterium. GTDB lineage: Bacteria > Bacteroidota > Bacteroidia > Flavobacteriales > Flavobacteriaceae > Lutimonas. The sequence goes on along the minus strand of JAHEHF010000008.1, from coordinate 63,232 downwards.
GGTGTGGGTGATCCAAAGTTGGCTTCAAAGGAAAAAGGAGATCGGTTTTTTGAAGCGGTTACTCAAAAAATAGGCAGGGTGTTGGTCGAAATATCTTCTCTTGATCTCAATGACAGTTACACGCCTTAGCTCAATTCAATCAATTTTAATATTTGATGTGATAAATGCCTTTTTCTGATTTTAGTCATGAAATGATCCGGGAATGAGGTATAAATTTGTGTCTATACAATCATCTATGATTCTGATGCACAATGGTTTCATGGAATTTCAAATTTAAATGAAATGAACGCGATTCTAAAAGGTGTTCTTGCCACTATTTTACTGGTCTTTTTTTCTTGTGGAAAGGAAAAGAATAATACCACTGGCACACATGAGTCTGAAGAAAAACACTGGAGTTACAGTGGAGAGACATCTCCCGAGCACTGGGCTGAACTGGAAAAGAATTCCGATTGTTCCGGACAAAGTCAATCTCCTGTTAATATTCTTGACGGTAAGACTGTTAAGGATGAGGGTGAAAGAGGCTCCCTGGATTTTTATTATTCACCTCAGACAATCTTGAACAAAGTGAGGAACAACGGACATACGATTCAGTTTGATTTTGAACTGGGCGACTCAATAGCCTATAACAAGGTCAATTTCAACCTGGTTCAAATTCATTTTCATGAACCTTCAGAGCATCTGGTCAATGGGGTAAGGTATCCCATTGAAATTCATTTGGTTCACCAGAGCAAACAGCAGGATTATACAGTTGTGAGCGTTCTTGGTGTAGAAGGGGAAGATTGTGAGACCATAGAGAATATGGAAAGCTACCTGCCTTTAAAAAAGGGAGAAGAAAAGGAGATTCATAAATCTCTTGACCTCTCGAGTATATTTCCTGAAAAAAAGTCTTATTATTTTTATGGGGGATCCCTGACGACACCTCCTTGTTCAGAGAATGTGCAATGGGTAATTTTTAAAGATCCTGTTAAAGTTTCCCTGGAAGAGGTTCTTAAACTGAGAGATAATATGCCATTTGAAAATTTCAGGAACGAGCAGGCCCTTAACGGCAGGAAGGTATATTTGCATGAGATGTAGTCCGCCATGGTCTGTTGACAGACGTCATCAGATCGAATGATCCTTATCATTTGATCTATAACTTATTGGACCTATATTTGATCAAAAACAAGTTCATGACAGGAAACGCACGCATATTGTATTGGCTTCCCAGGTTGCTGTGCATTCTCGCAATTCTTTTTGTCAGCATGTTTGCTCTTGATTCATTTCAGCCAGGGCTTAGCATCTGGGAGCAATTGCAGGCCTTTGTGATGCATCTTATCCCTTCTTTTATATTGCTGATCTTCCTTATCATAGCATGGAAAAGGGAAATCTCAGGAGGAATTTTGTTTTTGCTGATCGGCCTCGGATTCAGCCCGGTCATCTATATGCACAATTTTCGGATGAACGGTTCTGTTTGGATGAGTCTCGGGGTATTAAGTATGATCACCTTGCCTTTTATCATTGTCGGGGTATTGTTTATCCTGGGGGGAATCTCAAAAAGAAACCGGGCAAAAAAGGCAGGTAAAACCATACCTTGAAATTTGATTTGCAGATTCATTGGGTTTTGAGAATCAAGCCTGCTTTGAATCAATATTTGTTTTGAAGCAAGGATCCTGCTCATTTTTATCAGGTAACCCGATATTTACTATCTTTACTTTTCAACAATCAATCCCAGGGCATTTGAAACCTTTTTACAGATAATAAGGAAGAACACTTTCACATGAATAAGGCTCTTCAATTATTCCTTTGATACGGTCGGTCAAATCATTTTAAAATGATTGTCATGATCGAAAGGAGATGGTCCGGCAATCCTAGGGATGCTGCTTAAAATGTAAAGGCTGTGGTTAAAATTTAATTAAGGACCCTTTTATGACAGGAAAAAAGGTAAACAAGATTCGATGGGGCATCATTGGATGCGGAAATGTAACCGAGGTTAAAAGCGGCCCGGCCTATCAAAAGGTTGAAGGCTTTCAGATTATCGCTGTCATGAGACGCGACCTTGAAAAAGCAAAAGATTATGCAAAAAGGCACGGTGTTCCAAAATATTACAATGATGCCGAAAAATTGATTGATGACAGTGAGGTTGATGCAGTATACATTGCCACGCCTCCCGATTCACACATGTATTATGCCCTCAAAGTCGCAGATGCAGGAAAGGTCTGCTGCATAGAAAAGCCAATGAGTCCTTCATATGAGGAAAGTCTTGCAATTTATACCTCATTCAATCAAAAGAAAATTCCTTTGTTTGTGGCCTATTACAGGCGCTCTTTACCAAGGTTTTTACAGGTGAAAATCTGGTTAGAAAATAAAGAGATCGGGGAGGTGAGACACCTCAACTGGAATTTGAACCAGGCACCAGGTTCCATGGATCTATCAGGTGCCGAAAACTGGAGGACAGAGTCCCTCGTGGCTCCGGGAGGCTATTTTGATGACCTGGCCAGCCATGGCCTGGACCTGTTTGCATTTCTATTGGGAAATATTAAAGAAGCCTCGGGTATGAGTCTGAACCAGCAGGGTCTTTATTCAGCAAAAGATGCAGTAGCGGCATGTTGGTTGCATGATGCCGGGGTAACGGGTACGGGAAGCTGGAACTTTGGTTGTGAGCAAAGCCTCGATCGGGTCGAAATATTTGGCAGCAAAGGGAAGATATCGTTCTCGGTATTTGAGGATGAGCCTTTGCTATTGGATCAGGGTGAGGAGACGCAGGAAATATTTATCAAGAATGACAGGCATATCCAGTATGCTCATGTGCAAAACATGAAGAAACAATTGCTGGATCAAAATTTCAATCATCCATCAAATGGAACTTCGGCCCTGCATACAAGCTGGGTGATGGATAAAATTCTGGGCAGCATTTGATTTTTTTAAGATAGTTTCAGTCTGTGAAACCTGAATCAGCAAAGTAACCTCCAATCTCCATCAGGGAAGAAAATACAGCCGCCATGACAAGTTGCATCTGCGCATCTGAATTTTCTGAGATCCAGATAAATTTTTTATAACTGAAAGATCCTCCGGAATAATACTGCATGGCCCCAACAGGGTTGCCATCTAAATAGGCCGTGATTCCTTTTGGTGCAGTCACCTCTGATTTGCCCATGGGCTCACCGATTGTATGCTTAAATGTAATTTCATCATAACCATTGGTCAAAAAAATATTTTGCACGGAAAAATTGCCTGTTTCAGGTGTTTTTGTCGTCAAAAGTACCCAAAGGTCCTCTTTGTCAATGCTGGTTGTGATATAGGTGCTGACATCATCTTTCTGCTTTTGATCATCTGATGGATTAGTTTTTTCATCATTTGAAGTGGCTTCGATAAAAGCGGTTTCTCCTTTTTGATTGCTCAGTTCAAAAGAAAATAAGAGGGTTTTGTTTTTGTCATTTTTATCGACTGACCATCCTTTATGATTATCAGTAGCATAATTTCCAAATTTAAGTTTTGCCGGTTTGTTTGACTTGATCATGCCTATCTTGATCAAAAGGCGTTCGCTGGATTGCTCAAGTCTGCTTTCCAGCGGAATCTGGTCTTTCTGAGCTTTGATGTCAGACAATTGAAAAAACAGGAAGAAAAGGGTAAAAATAAAGGTGGCTTTTTTCATAAATAATGGCTCAATGATGGGATATTTTGGTCAAAATAAAGATACGATTATTTTTAAGCCAATAACATTTCACGAATTCAGAAACACGAATGATGCAGTCCATTTAAAAATTAAACTGTAATTTTAGTCGTATCAATACCATAGTGCAATCGGATAAACCATAAATTTAATACCATGAAGTCTTTACCCAGCATTTTTAATGACGTGATCGGACCCGTAATGAGAGGACCATCAAGTTCCCATACTGCAGCGTCCTGGCGCGTTGCCCGAATGGCGGTTCAAATGATCAGTGGAAACTTAAAAAAAGCCCTGATAGAATTTGATAAACAAGGAGCATGGACGACCAATTATGAAGAACAGGGAACCGTTCTTGGGATGAACGGTGGACTTTTGGAAATTGACATGTCTGATGATGCGATGAAGCGAACAGAAAATATAGCTTCCGAGCGAGGAATTGACATTCAGTACAAGATCAGTTCTTTTGAGAATTACCACGCCAACAGCATGCAACTCACCCTGACATCAGATTCAGGAGATTCGCTTACAATTCTTGCTGCCTCCCTGGGAGGTGGTTCCTTTGAAATTCAGAAAATTGATGGCTGCAGTGTAAATAGAAAGGGAGATTTGTATGAGTTATATGTTTGGTCCGAAGAGGGGATAGAAAATAATTTGGAGGCCTTTGACACAGATAAGTTTAAAATTATTTCCGAAAAGACCCCGTCTTTTCATTTTGACATACTTGAAAGCAGCGAAGCCTTTGATGAAAAGTTGATCAGTCAACTTCATTCCATCGGGCATGTCATTAAAATAGCCGAAGTGCACCCGGTCATGCCAATTGTTTCCGGAAGGCAGAGTGACCTGCCTTTTTCAAGTATAGAATCTCTTTTAGATTATAGTGCTCAGCAAGATCTGAGCCTGGGAGAATTGGGCTTGCTCTATGAGCAGCACCGCAGTGGACTGTCTGTTGAGGCTTTAATGGAAATGATGGAACGGATCATTGAGATCATTGAAAACAGTATTGCCACAGGATTAGCAGGGACCGTATATTCCGATCGAATTTTACCACAACAGTCCCATCTTGTTGAAAAAGCCGAAAAAAGAGGCAAGATCCTTCAAGGGTCAATTGTGAATAAAATCATAGAAAATGTAGCGGCTATTATGGAGTCAAAAAGTGCAATGGAAGTTATCGTGGCCAACCCTACAGCAGGATCGTGCGGAACGGTAGGGGGCGCCCTGAAGTCTGTTGCCGATGAAGTGAGTGCCAGTAAGGAAGACAAGATCCTGGCCTATTATGCAGCGGGTCTGGTTGGCGCCTATTTTGCAATGGGTCCCGGATTTTCTGCGGAAGAACACGGGTGCCAGGTAGAATGCGGTGCCTCGGCCGGTATGGCGGCTGCCGGAATTGTTCAGCTCTTTGGTGGAAGTGTTCACGAAGGGCTTGGGGCGGCATCAATGGCGATACAAAATATGATTGGACTGGTTTGTGACCCGATCGCAGACAGGGTAGAAGCACCTTGTCTGGGTAAAAATACCAGTGCGGCCGTGAATGCACTTTCTTCTGCTACGATGGCTGTTTCGGGTTTTGCGCATCTCATCCCCCTTGACCAGGTCCTGGATACCGTTGAGCGGGTAAGTGCGGATATGCCAACCTGTGTCAAATGCACCGGCCTGGGAGGCTTGGCCATAACACCTGCGGCCAGAAAATTAAAAGACCAGCTTGAAAAACTAAAAATCAAAGAGGCCAAAGGGCATTAGTTAAGTAAGCAGACGAGAACTTTTTTTATAATAGACTTTTCTTTCTTCGAGATATTTCATGAAATACTGAAAACAGACTTCATGCTTTCCTACCAGTTCAGGTGGAAAAATGCCTTTTTCAGTGAAGAGGCCATCTAAAAACAGATTGGCAGCGGCGGTTGCGGTGTAACCCGTAGTTCTGGACATCGATGAGACACCGGTCTCTTCACAATATTCATCGTGTAAATTGTATACAATTTCTTCAGTCTGTCCCTGATCATTTTCACCTTTCAGAGTGACCCTCATAACGGTTAATTCTGCTTCCTTTTCACCTAGTTTCCATTCATTGAAAAGAATTTTACTTGTAAATTCAAGGGGGGTGACTGTTTTTCCGTTGAGGTCAATTTTTTCTTCACTGAAAAAACCGCTTTCTTTCAACACCTTTATGTATTCCACATGGCCGGGATACCGCAAGGTTTTTTCTTTCATATTGGGTATGTGAGGCATCGTATGAATGATCGACCTGAGCCCATCCGTATTAAAGGATTCCAGGGTGCCAACCTTTTCAAATTCTATATATTCACAGTCTGTTAAAGGTTCGCGTACCACTTCGACGTCATTTTCCACGTATCTGGCTGGCCGGGTATATTCTTCAATGACGTCTATAGGTGAAAAAGGTGCCTTATAGCAAAAGGGCCATTTTTTTATTTTTGGCAATCCTCCCACCAAACACTCGAAATGGCTCAGTTTGAGCTTTTCATTATAGTGACCCAGGATGATATTGTCCATTCCGGGGGCAACGCCACAGTCAACAATGGCCGTTATATTTTTTTCTTTGGCCAGTGTATCTAATTCCAGTGCATTTTCAGAAAAAAAGGAAATGTCAATCACGTTCTTTCCCGCATCGATAATCGATTTTAAGGTTTGGAACCCTAAAAACCCGGGTACTGCACAGATGACGAGGTCGAAGGGTTTGATATGATCTTGAAGCTTCTTTTTATCCGTTACATCCAGAGGAAGAATATCCAGGTCCGAATGCTTTTTTTTGACTTTTTCGAGTATGTGCTGGTTCAGATCAGCGATAGTGACCTTGTGTTTTTCAGCCATATCGGCGGCAATGGCGCTACCCACCATACCGGCTCCTAAAACAATGATATGTTTCATAAGAAATATTTAAAGTGAAATTATGGATCAAAAGCGAAAGGCAAACAGCATCCTTACAAACCTGGAATCAGTATCCAGGGCATTTCATCGGTTCCAATAATTTTTTTGATCAGCATAAAACAAAGATGCAAATTATCCGAAAGGAAAAAAAATTGAAGCGCATAATTAAATGGCAAGAATTGCAGTTTCAGCATATTTATCGGATCCCGCTTCATTTTTCATTTATCTTTGCATCAAATTATTTCCATGTCATTCAAAGAATTAAAACTGAACAAGCCTATTTTAAAAGCAATTGCTGAGGCGGGTTATCATGAACCGACCCTGGTTCAGGAAAAAACAATCCCGCTGGTCATGGGTAAAAAGGACGTGATTGCTTCAGCTCAGACAGGAACAGGCAAGACGGCTTCTTTTGCTCTGCCCATTCTTCAGTTGTTGTTTGACCGGCAGGATGCTCCGAAAAGAGGCAAGAAAATCAAGGCATTGGTTGTCAGCCCTACACGTGAACTTGCGGTTCAGATAGGAGAAAATTTTAAAACCTATGGCAAGTACAGTAATATTCGTTCAGCCGTTATTTACGGAGGAATACCCATGGAGCCGCAGGTAGATATATTGAAAAAGGGGCTGGATGTTTTGGTGGCAACTCCCGGGAGGCTGCTGGATCTGCACAAACAGGAACTGGTTGATTTAAGTGCTGTAGAGATTCTTGTCCTTGATGAGGCAGATCTCATGCTCGATCTTGGTTTTATTGATGATGTCAATAAGATTGCGCGACTATGCCCTGAGGAGAAACAGGTCCTGCTTTTTTCGGCAACCATTCCTTTTAAGGTGGAGCAACTCGCAAAAACCATATTAAAATCGCCTGAACGAGTAGATGTTTCACCGGAATTGCCTGCAGCCGGCAACGTTAGTCAGCTGTTGTATTACGTTCCAAAGAAAAACAAAATGGAGTTGTGTCTTCATCTGTTACGCAACAATATTAAAGGAAGTATTTTGATCTTCAGGCGAACCAAAATGGGCGTGGACAAGCTGGAACGCACCTTGAGCAAAAATGGATATAAAGTTGAAACCCTTCATGGAGACAAGTCTCAAAACGACCGTAAAACAGCTTTGGGAAAATTCAAAAATAATTATGTCAATATCCTTATTGCCACTGACCTGGCTGCAAGAGGAATTGACGTGAAGGAACTGGATGCCGTTATTAATTTTGATCTTCCCAATTTGCCGGACACTTATGTGCACCGTATCGGAAGAACAGGCAGGGCCGGAAAAATGGGAATGGCTTATTCTTTTTGTTCTGCTGATGAGAAGCAATACGCCAGGAATATTCAACAGAGTATTCATATTCAGATCCCTGTAATAGAAGATCACCCTTTTCCGCTTGATCCAAAGGCAAAACCGGAAATTCACAAAAAGAAAACAGGGAGCAAACACAAAAAAGGTCGAAAAGGCGCGGGCTCGAAAAAGAAGAAGAAAAGGTGGTATTGATTTCTGAAACCAATATTAAAAAATGATTGAATTCAGGGGTTTCGAGCTATATTTCAATTCAAAAAATATCTGGGTATTGGTAAATCAGGATCAGTGCAGGGCATAAGTGAACTGGAGGTTCAGACCGTAGTCATCATTGGCTGCCTCTATTGAGGTTGGCTTACTGTCATAGTTGTAATAGAAATTCAATCCGACCTTGAAATTGTCGCTCAGAAGACTCACCTTGGGATTCAAATTAAAAATGAACCTGTTTCTTCCCGCATCTGTGAAATAAGGTAAAAACGTAAGCTCCGAATCGACCCATACTTTAGGACTTGTTAATTTATAGACCTTCCACTTCAACTGAAAAATCCCGGCAAGATCATTCTCAACATTGGTATTGTCATATCCTTTTTCCTGTGAAAGATTTAAACCGGCGCCTGCGTAAAACCTGTTCCATTCATTGTAGGCAAGATCCTTGAGACCTGTCAAATTCAGTCCGACTCTTGATTTGGTTCCAAGTTCAGAATTCTGGCTGTATACAACACCAAGGTCTCCATACCATCCATTATTCAGAGATCGTTGCCAGGCAAAGCTTATATCCGTTTTGGTTGCACTAAGGGAATCTCCCTGGTAGGTGTCATTTGTATCCCATCTTAAGGAAAAATAACTGGTTCTTTTTCGATAATCTAAATTTCCTGAAAAGGCCAGGGTTGCCACATTGCTACCCTTTGTATAGTTCAAACCCAAACTGAAATTTCCGCTTGTACGATCCCAAAAATTTCTTTTGATCGGATAAATTTCAACAATGTCTTCTATTCTGACCAATACACTTTGCTTTTCCGTTTTTAAATAGACCGAACGGGGTTCTGTTGATTTTTCAAAAGAGGCATAATAAAACTTTCCGGTAAACATTTTTATTTCGAATTGTTTCTTGGAAATGATGGTCTCGATCTTGGGTTCTTCGAGGTTGATGGTACCCATGCCATCCATTTTCCATGTCACTGCTCCGTATACAAGCTTTTTTAAATCTCCGGTAAGTATGTTGCCGTTAATATGCACGATGGTATCTGTTTTTTGAGCCTGTCCATTTTGGATGCAACATGAGAAAATAAGGCAGAAAAGGAGGGTATGAAGATGGGCTTTTTTCAATGGGTGATTTTTGATTTTTAAATTTACAGATTTTAGTCAATTATACATCTCTCTGAAATGAAATACTTGGTCGAATCATGTAAAAAAAGAGATAAATGAAGACATTTATGGTACAATAAAATACGGATTTGCAGATGAACCCCGGATTATGGATTCCGGGATAGTTTCTGAGGCATTTAGAGTATGTTTTTGTGGCACATGTTTGAGTCGGATAAGAAGGATTTAGGAATTTTTGAGGCATAAATATCAAGATTTTAATCAGAATTGAGGCAGAAACAAGTCTTTTTAAGGGGGTCAAATCGAGTTGAGGTCAATACAATGATCTTATTCCGGTATTTTATAAAAACTTCTAAACCCTATTGTTCATAAGGAAAAACGCCATGTTAATAAGGTAAAAAATCTAAATTCCGGTGTGATACAGATCGACATTAGGTTTAATTTGGTAATTATATCTCTAAAAGGTCTTTTATTAATTATTATTAGTCTAATTTTGCAACATCTATTTAAATTATATAACATGAATAAAGGTAAAGTAAAATTCTTCAATGATTCTAAAGGATTTGGATTCATCAGTGAAGAAGGAACTGGTAAAGAACATTTTGTACACATTTCTGGGTTGATCGATGATATCCGTGAAGGAGATGAGGTAGAATTTGAATTGGAACAAGGTAAAAAAGGATTGAATGCAGTAAACGTTAAAGTAATTTAATCTTTTCGCTATAACTTTTTTATTACATAAAGCCCGTCCTGATGGACGGGCTTTTTTGTTGCCTAACTTTGCGTAAATTTTAAAAGACATCAAAATTCATGATTCTCAGTTCTAATGACTTATCAATCATAAAAAAATATCCCCGGTATGTGCTTATACCGGGGAAAAACTAATTTATTAAACATGAAATCATTTGTTAATAATTAGTATTGAAAACAAAATCAAGTCCCAATTTATTGAGGTCTAAAATGCCAGGTCCAGCCTGTGGCCCAAGCCGCATTTGGAATCCATAAGATCATTTCATCTTCTGTTAAGGATATGATGTTATACAATCCACTTGGGTTTCCACCACCTTCTTCTGCCCCCAAAATGTTGGCTCCACTGATCTGAAGGGTATTATTGGCAGTGTCAAGCACGAAACTTCCTGTTTGGGTCGCTGCATCAGGTCCTGACTGATAAGTGAAATTTGCTGCACCGTCAAGATCAAATTTCATATTACCCGCAGCATCTGAAGGAGGACAACAGTCACCTGCTGCGTTCCACCAAACGGCCGACCAATTTCCAGGATCAGACATATACCACCATAACCTGCCGTCAGGTGCTGGTCCTCCGTCAAAAACCCAGGTTTTACCTTCTGAGGTGTTTTCACTAACAAGATCATACCAGTCTTGTTCTAATGGGGTATCGAGCTGATCGATCTGTACGTCAATGGTTTTTTCAAAAAATTCTGCTCCCAAAGTTCCGATATAGGTAAAAGTTGCCGTTCCCGGAATGGGATAAACAATTTCAACCTTATCAGTAAGGGCGGTACCCAAATTATAGTTCCAATATCCGGTAACACCCGGAGTGGCCATTTCTAAAATTATCTTATTACCTCCGGCTGTGCTTTGGGTTGCTATCAATTCAACCCCTGCCACATCCGAATTGTTCTTAAGATGTTGCTCGTCGATAGTTGGATCACAGGAAGATACCATCAGTATCATCAATCCAAGAAAAATACCATATAATATTTTATTTATTTTCATATCTCTTTGCTATTAAATTTAAAATTTATTACCAGCCAGGGTTTTGTTCGTAAACTCCGCTAGATAATCTCAGTTCAGTTTCCGGTATCGGAACCAGTCCTTTTGTTTCAGGTCTGTAGGTTACGCTGTACTTGGCGTCAGAACCTGAATTCCTTACATCGATAACATCGTTAAATGCATTTATCACGTCTCCCCATCTTACTAGGTCAAACCAACGCAATCCTTCAAAAGCGAATTCGTGCATTCTCTCTTTTTTGATATTTTCCAATGAATATTCAACCGGACCCAATCCCGCTCTAGCTCTCACTTCGTTCATTCCATCCGGATTACCGGTAATTTCGGAATGCATTAACAATACATCTGCGAAGCGCATAAAAATAAAGTCCTGCGCATGCATCAATTGCATGTCTGCATTACCCCAACCGTACAACTGTACGAACATTCCTACATTCGCGGAACCGTCACTGTGTTGTAAGGCCGTATATTTTTTATTGAACAGACCGGTTTCGTGATCACCTTTATCAGGCTGGTAACCGTCAGTTCCCTGTTCAGCTTGTCCTACCTGAAGAATGGATCCCAGTTTGCGAGGGTCTTCATTATCCCATTGGTTCCATAATTTTGGGTTCACAGTACCCCAGCCCCAGCCTTGTGCAAAAGGAACCATTGAGTTGTCGCGTATTGCAGTGAAAAGGCACAGTCTGTTGGTATAAATATTCCCATTGCTCCAACCCCAGTCTCCAAAAGAAAACCTTTGAACAAACATGGTTTCGTAATTGCCTGTTCCAAATGTGGGTGAATGACCGTCCTGGCCTACCCAAGCGAGACCTTCTGCTTCAGCCCAGGGCAATACAGTTCCTCCTGCACTTTGGTTCACATAGGAATAGGGCCAAAGGTTTCTGAAATCACTTGCTAATCTGTGACCGCTGTTATTGATACAGTCTTCCAGATAGCCTTTAACATCTGCGCTCGACAAGGAGCCCCCGTCTGCCAATGGCAAATCTGAAGTTGCAGACCCTTCAATATTGGTCATATAGCCAGTATAAAACAGGTAAACTCTGCCCAAATAGGCCTCAGCCACCCATTTGTTGGCGTGACCGTACTGTTCAGTCGGAATTGCCGGAAATGGTGTGTCTGGCATGGTTTCTATAGCGGCCTTTAGATCAGATGCAACCTGGGCAAAAGTCTCGGTATAGGTTGACCTGGCAACATCTCTCGGATCGTCAACGGCAATGATCAAAGGTACGCCACCGAAGAATTTACCCAATCTGAAGTAGTAAAAGGCTCTCATAAATAGGGCTTCTCCAATAGCTTGATTCTTAAAGTTCTGAGCCTCTTCCGGACTGCCAAAGTAAGAAGAGAAATCAGCATCCGCGGTATTCTCTATAATGGCATTTGCCCTTGATATACCATTGTAACTTTGTGTCCACATGTCACGGTACGTGTCTTCAACAGGATCCTCAAAATTATCGACCCATTTGGCAGACTTGTCATCCGGGCCACCGCCACCTAACATCAAATCAGACATTAAACTTGCGGCAACCGATTCGTTACTGTGCACATTTGGCGTATAGATAGCATTATAAACACCTGCTATCGCTTCCTCTATGTCCTGTGGGGTCCTGTAATATGTTTCTAAACTCTTTCCATAAAGATTATCTGTGTCCAAATAATCCTCGCTGCAGCTCGTAGCAAGGACCATAGCTGCTATGGATGTATAATATATTAGTTTTTTCATTATCATTTTTTTTAAATTAAAAAGCAACACTTAATCCAAACATAACTGTTCTTGGAAGCGGATACAATCCAAGGTCAATACCAGAAGCCCAGTCTGCATCGTGTCCAAATCGAACCTCAGGATCCATTCCATCATAACTGGTAAAAGTATAAAGGTTGTTTACGGCCATATATACTTTTAGATTTGAGATGGCTTCCACCTTTGACAGTATTGTTGTAAAATCATATCCCACTGTCAAGTTATTAATTCTTAAATAGTCTGCGTCATGCATATAGATATCGGAGATAAATTGTTGGTTCCTGTTTGATCCATATGACAATCTTGGCATTCTGTTAGAGGTACCTTCACCATGCCAGCGATCAAATACGCTTGAGGTATAATTTTGTGTAAAATTATCTGCAAAGGATCTGTATGACTGCATTACCTGCATTCCGTATTTCCCGGCAAGCGTAGTATTAAGATAAACGCCTTTGAACTCTAAATTGATCTGAACACCTACTTCAAAATCGGGATTAGGATTTCCAAGATACACTTTGTCATCCTCATTGATAACACCATCGAGGTTCTGATCTACAAAACGGACATCACCTGGACGCTGGTCATTAAAATAAGGTGTGCCATCTGTAGGTTTGACCCATGCATCAGCTTCGTCCTGATTTTGAATAATTCCATCAGTTTTATAACCGTAGAAATAACCTATAGGTTGACCAACCTCAACTCTGGAAACCTCAGCGGTTCCTTGTGACAATACATGTGATGGTCCGTGAATAATACCATCAGTGTTCGCTATTCTTGTCACCTCATTTTTGTTATGTGAGCCACTGAAAGTAACACCGTATTTGAAATCATTTATCTGGTCATTCCAGCTTAATACAAGCTCAACTCCCTTGTTTTCGATATCACCACCATTAATATAAGGTGCACCTGCACCGGAGGTTCCTAAAATCGGAGCTTCAAGCAACCAGTCTTTGGTTGTTTTTTGGTACCAGTCAAAATTGACTCCTAATCTTGAATTAAAAAAGCGTGCATCAAACCCAAAATTGAGCTGTTCTGAAGTTTCCCATGTTACGTCAGGGTTCGTCACTCTTTCAGGATATGATGTTACACCGGAAACGGGTTTGGTATCACCAAAGAAGTAACCAGGGAACACATAAGCAATTTGTGAGGAATAAATAAAGTTAGGAATTGATTGGTTCCCGTTTTGTCCCCAACTTGCACGTAATTTTGCAAAATTTATGAAATCTGAAGTATCGGCCATAAAATCTTCTTCAGTCAGCACCCAACCGGCAGATACAGATGGAAAATATCCCCATCTGTTCCCCTTGGCAAAATTAGAGGAACCGTCAGCACGAAACGTGGCAGAAAGAAGGAATTTTTCCTTGTAGTTGTATTGGGCTCTTGCGATATACGACATCAAGCCTCCACCTCCTGCGGCCCAATCAGCACCCCAGGTGTTGATATCGCTTACAGATTCAGGACTTTGTGTGTTATTGATATAAGCATAGCGAGGGTCTCCCGGAAATAACAATCCGTTCCTGGAACCACCAACTTCAGTATTGATCTGATTTTGAAGTAACTCATAACCAATCAATGCGTTTAATTTATGGTCACCAAACTGGCGGTCATAAGAAGCAGTGGTCGTCCATGTCCAGTTATTTCCAAAATACTGACTTTGCTGGGCACCATCTATGTAGTCCTGATAAAGTGTACCTAATGAATAAGTCGGATTCATGGATCGGTTGTGACCGAACCAGGCATCAACCCCGTAGGAAGATCTTATTTTTAAATCTCTGATAGGCTCTATTTCAACAAAAACATTACCGACGATTCTGTTTCCTTTGCCGTAATTGTAATTGTTGGCATAAAACATTGAAGCAATCGGATTCGTATGCTGATTGATTCCATCCATTGTTGGGGTAAACCCAAACTCATTGACATTATTGTCGATTGCAGGTTGCCAGTAGGCTGGCATCAAAGGATGCTGAACCAATCCATTGTGAAGGTCATTCCAATAAATGTTCCCAGTTCGTACCGCCCTGTTTTCAGAATTTGTATAAGTAAAATTTTCTCCAACTGTAATGATGGCGTGTTCAGCATTTTTCTTTAACACCATCTGGGTATTCAACCTTGCTGTGAATCTTTTAAATCCAGCATCGGTGATATCTCCCCCGATCATACTTTTTTGATCAAAATAAGAAACACCCATCGCATAGGTGATATCCTCGCTTCCTCCAGTGATGTTCAACGCATGGCTTTGAATCGGAGCGTCAGCATTTGTCATTTCATCGATCCAGTTGGTGCCTTCCCATCCGTTCTGAAGGTCCGCCCATACTTCCTCACCCAGTTGTGTACCGAGTTCACCTGGAAAAGAATTGTTGAGCCAACTATTGTTTTTTAACATGGATTCCCAGTCGTTCGGAGCCAATCCGTCGTTCACTCGGCCTTCGTCCATGATGTACATATATTCCTGTGCATTTAATGGATCCAGGTTTTTATAAATGTTTTGAAACCCGTAATATGTATTATAGGTAATTTGAGCAGGACGATCCTGACGGCCTTTTACCGTAGTTACCAATACAACCCCATTTGCGGCTCTGGAACCATAGATAGCGGCAGAGGCCGCATCTTTTAAAACATCAATGGACTCAATATCTGAGGAATTTAAATAATCAATATCTCCAACAGCGACACCATCTACAATGAATAAGGGATTTGAGTTCCCTATGGTCCCCAAACCACGAATAGTCACTCTTGTTCCGGCTCCCGGAGAACCATTATTCCTGGTGATACTGATACCTGCTGCTACACCCTGAAGGGCTTCCATTGCGGTACCAGTATTAAGTGCCTCAATATCCTCGCCGGCTACATTAACACTTGCACCTGTGACCAGGGCTTTCTTTTGAACCCCGTATCCAACTACAACTACCTCTTCCAAGGCTTCCGTGTCTTCCAAAAGAATCACGTTAATTTCCTGGCCGTCAACTGCGATTTCCTGAGTAATGTAACCCATAGAACTGATTACAAGCACAGCATCCGAAGCAACATTGTCCAAAGTAAATTTACCATCAAAGTCCGTAGAAGCACCATTGCTAGTTCCTTTTACAACAATGTTGGCACCAGGCAGAGGGCCTTGATAATCTGAAACGGTACCTGAAACACTCTGTGCATAACTATAGCCACAAAGCATAAACAGGCTTAGAAATATTAAATTTCTAATTAAATTAGTTTTCTTCATAAATAATTTTTTATGATTAATAATTGAGTGATTTGTAAAAATTAACTTTTGCACTTGGCAAAACACTGAGCATTTTTTATGTGCCCAAATGTTAGGATGGGATACAATTGAGTTAATTCAATATAAAAGTATCCAGAAGAAGCATAATCTTATTTATACTAAATTGTCAATTTTTAGTATTATGAGGTATAAAATTTATTTAGACTTAATCAAAGAAAAGAAATCAAAAATTTATATTGAGGAAGAAAGCAGGAAAAAATATCGTTCAAAAATATAATTGAAGTTTTTGTGGTAATTTTGTTAAAAATATAATTTAAAATGTATAAAATCAATTGTTTGAGAGAAATTATATTGAATTTTAACTAATGGTTTTGTTCATTTTTATTACCTTTTAATGAAGTTAATATTCAACATAAAAGACTGTCTATTATGAATTTTGAATAAATACTGAACGAAGATGTTCTTCAGGCAGCAACATGTTGCTACACTGAATAAAAATGATATTATTTTGTCAAAAACTACAATACTATTTTGTCAAAAATAAATTATTGTATGATAAATGTCATGTTTCTATTTTGGCATCATGCGTGATCTTAATTTTTTATATAGTCAAAATGAGTGTCTGAGGGATGGTTGGTTCAACTTGATAAAAGTTCCTTAAAAATCACATACCCTCTTTACGAAGGACTTGAAGCGGAGGACTTTTCAATACACTTTTACTGTTGAACAGGCCAATGATCAAAACCAATACCGTTATTCCGGGGAAAAGAACCGTGAAAGGAAACAGTGAAGGCTTAAAAGCAAGATCAAAAACGAACCACGCCAGCAACTGACTTCCGAGAAGGGACAACAGGATGCCGCTCAGGCTTCCCAAAACGCCCAGATACAGATATTCCAGGGCAGTGATTTTTAGAATTTGCCTGCTCGTTGCACCAATAGTTCGCATTAACACATTCTCTTTGATGCGCTGGTACTTGCTGGTTCTTACAGCTCCTATCAGAACTATGATCCCTGTGAAAATGCTGAAAATGGCCATAAAATTGATCACCCACGAAATTTTGCCCAGAATATTCTCTATCAGTGTCAGGATTTGGCGAAAATCAATGATGGAGATATTTGGAAATTTTTGAATGAGTTCTCCTTGTAACCTGGCAGAACTTTTTTCATCAGGGGTGTGCGTCGAAAGAACGTTGAACTGAGGTGCTGCTTCAAGTATCCCCTTCGGAAAGACGATAGAGAAATTAAGTTGCATCCTTCCCCAGTCAACGGCTCTGATGCTGGCAACCCTGGTTTTCATCAATACGCCCTGAACATTGAATGTGAGGGTGTCATCTATTTGAAGCTGGCCTTCTCTGGCAATATTGTCTGCAATGGATATGGAAACGGGCTTGTTCCTGTCAAAAGTTTCCTCGTCGATCCAACGACCCTCGGTTATAGATTCTGATCCGATCAGAGAATCACGGTAAGTGACCCGGAATTCATGATTGAGCATCCATTCATTGATCGTGCTGCTGGTGTCAGAACGTATATCATTCACCAGTCTGCCCTTGATGCTGTGGACCCTCATGGTCACTATGGGAATATTGTCAATGACCTTGTCAAGACTTCTGGCAACCTCTTCTTTCTGGTCACTTTGCACATCAAGTAAAATGATATTTGGCGTATTGCTATTATTTTCCAAAGATAATTTGGCGAGCAACATGTCTTTTGTAAAATAAAGGGTACTGATCAGAAATGTACCTACCCCGATGGCGAGGATCAGCGTCATGGTCTGGTTCTGGGGCCTGAACAGGTTGAGTAAACTTTGTCTGGAACAAAATCCCCAGGAAATGGGGAAATACTTTTTGATTCCCCTCACAAATAATTTTGAAATACCCGCTAAAACCAGGAAAGTAAGCAGGATTCCGAAAATAAATGAAAGGGCGTACCTCCAGCTGTCCAGGAGCCAGTAGGAAAATAGCAATACAAACACAAATACACCTGCCAGCACAAGGGCACTGGCCTTATTGGATCTCTTATCCCTGCTCTCATCAATTCGGAGCACTCTGAGAGGCGAGACATACCAGGTGCTCAGTAAAGGAATCAGGGCAAACAGAACAGACATGCATACACCTAATAATAATCCAAGGAATATGGAAGCTGGTTGGATGGTAGTTTCAATGTCGAAGGGCAAAAAGTCTCCGATCAGTAAGGGAAACAATTCCTGCAGAAAAATACCCACCGCTGAACCCGTAAGCCCACCAAGAAATCCCATACCCGCGATCTGGATCACGTAGATCAGGAAGGTCTGCTTTCTGGTAGCTCCCATGCATTTCAAAATAGCAACGTCCTTTATCTTTTCCTTGATGTAAATATGTACGGAACTGGCAATGCCGACACAACCCAGTAACAAGGCAATAAAGGCAACCAAATTCAAAAAGACGATGAAGTTTTCATAACGTCTGCCCAACCTTTGACTGGTTTCTTTATGGGTGTCAAGATCGGCATTTTCTGCATCAAGAACCGGATCCAGTTTCTTTTGAAGGGCATCAAGGTCGGTATCTGCTTGAGCCTTGAAATAGAACTGGTACTCCAGCCTGCTGCCCGTCTGAATTAATCCGGTATCTTCTATGAGATCATATGGAATGTATACTGGTGGAGCCACCGCATTTGAAAAATTGGCACTGCCCGGTACGGATTTTAACATTCCGATGACGGGCAGGGTGACCTTACCGATTTTGATGCTGTCTCCAGGCTGTATATCGTATTGCATCATCACGGTTGCATCTACGAGGGCCCCTCTTTTTTGCAGGTATTCGGAGGCAGCAGATTTGGGCTCCGTTTCCAGCTCACCGTAAAAAGGAAATCCTCCTTCCATACCCATGACCTGCAAAAGTTTGGTGGAACCGTTTTTAGGAAACAGACCCATGGATGAGAAATTGATCTCTCTGGCATCTGCTCCTCCAAGGGAGTCAATGATCTGCTTTACTTTATCATTTGGTTTTTGACGGCTGTCAATGATATAATCTGCGCCCATCAAGGATTTAGATTGCAGGGCAATGTTCATTTTGAGATTCTCACTGAATGATTGAATGGAAACAACTGCTCCGATACCCAATACGATGGAAGCCATAAAAAGGGCAAGTTTCTTATAATTGGCCCTGCTGTCGCGCCAGGCCATGGTGATAAGCCATCTGAAGTTTAATCCTGATTTTCTGTTTGATTGTTTCCCCACGATCACAGTTGACTTAATTCTTTCATAATTCTACCTCCCTGCAACCTTAAAATGCGTTTGTTTTTTTTTGCCAGATCCAAATCATGGGTCACGATAACCAAAGTAGTTCCTGCCTCTTTATTCAGGTCAAAAAGAAGGTCCACCACTTTTTCACTGGTTTCGGCATCAAGGTTTCCGGTAGGCTCATCTGCGAATAAGATGGAAGGTTTGTTGGAGAATGCTCTCGCCAGGGCGACTCTTTGCTGCTCACCTCCGGAGAGTTGCGAAGGGTAATGGTCGGCGCGATCAGCCAACCCAACTTTACTTAAAAGGGTCATAGCTGTCTTTGCCGAATTTTTATCTCCTTTCAACTCCATGGGCACGCTGACGTTTTCAAGGGCAGTCAAGGTTGGCAGTAACTGGAAATCCTGAAAAATGAAACCAACTTTCTCATTTCTTAAGAGGGCTCTTTCATCCTGGGTGAGATGATCGAGTTGGGTTCCGCACAGTTCAACGCTTCCTTCATCAGAGTCGTCAAGTCCGGCACAAAGCCCCAATAAAGTTGTTTTGCCACTTCCAGAGGGTCCGACAATGGCAAAAGTATCACCCTGCTGTATAGAAAAAGTGATATCATCAAGTACTTTAAGTTTTTTTGAGCCACTCATATAGGTCTTCTCCAAATGGCGGACATTTAATATATTTGTCATAGTTTCAAATTGACTCTCAAATAAAAGGGTTAAGATAAGCAAAATGATCAAAATGAATAATTATAAATTAAGTGTCATATTAAAAATTTCATTTTTATATGCCTTGCTTTTCTGGGCCTCTTGCGCAGATAAGTCAGAGGCGGTGACCAAACCCGAACAGAATAATACCTCACTCAAGCCGGTGAGTGAAGCGAATCCTTCTGAGGGCAAAACTATTTTGTTTTTCGGGAATAGCCTTACCGCCGGGATGGGACTTGATCCGCAGGCATCTTTTCCAGCTTTGATCCAGGAAAAAATAGATTCTTTGGGAATGGATTATCAGGTAATTAATTCAGGGCTCAGTGGAGAAACAACTGCCAGCGGGAAGAATCGTTTGGCATGGGTGTTAAAGCAACCCATAGACGTATTTGTGCTAGAGTTGGGCGCAAACGATGGATTACGAGGAATATCGCTGAAAGAAACAAGGATGAATCTCCAGGCGATCATAGATCAGGTCCGGGCACGGAATCCTGAGGTAACCATCGTTCTTGCAGGGATGCAGATTCCTCCGAATATGGGAACCGAATATACGACTGAATTTAAGGCCATTTTCCCCGAGCTCGCGAAGGAGAATAAAATTTCCCTAATTCCCTTTTTATTGGAGGATGTTGCCGGAATTCCGGAGCTGAATCAACAGGACGGGATCCACCCGACAGAAGCGGGGCACAGGATTCTAGCGGCAAACGTATGGGCCGTTCTGGAAGAAAAGCTTTAGTATTTTCAAGAAGCTGTTTAGGAATTTTAAGAAAAATCTGAGTAAGATCAATCCAGTTTTGTTCTCGCTTTTTTAAGAATTCTGTTTTCAAATTTTTTATCGTCCTTCAGTAATTTGTAAAACCCTTCAAGGAATTTTTTGGCTTCTTCAAGCTCTTTGGGATCGTTAAAGTATTTTTCATGCCGATCCATCATGTCGAAAACGAGCGTTTCCTTTGCTAGAAAATCTTTTCTGACCTCCTGAAATACAGCTTCATCTCTCTCAAAACCAATAAATAAGCGATCTGTGACCTTTTCAATGGGCAGGGGTTTGTTCTTGATCGCTGAAACAACCGAATAACTTGTATTGACAAGTCCTGACATGTCGAAATCATAGGGCACAGGTACGATTTTGTCATCCAGGTAGAACAATTTTTCATTGTGCTGATAAGCCGTAGAATAATCTGTATTTCCGATCATGTACTGGAAAAAGTCATTTCTGGCACTGCTCAATGCATCCTGACTCTTAGGATGGATGCGTCTTTTGATGATTTTGCCCCCGTAATCATGGGCAAGACTCTTATCATCCTGGATCAGTATACCCATCAGGTCATGATCCAGTTTTTTCTTGCCCATGTCTTCTTCCAGGGCTACCGATACCAGTCTGACCTGAAAATAGTAAGGAGAGAGGAGTTCATAAATTTTATAGGCAAGCAGTTCTTTGACTACGTGATCATTTGCTTTATTGGATTTGAGACAGGGCAAGACCAATTTCAACTTTTTATCTTCCTCAAAAGGGGTTCCCACGGCAACTTCCTTGTCAATTTTTAGTTTTAAAGGGAGGTAATAACAATTCTTTTTTCGATAATTGCCACGAGCCCTGAGTTCAATTTCTAAAGTGTTGGGAGCCTCTTCTTTGAACTGATACACCATCTTTGAATTTAAATAAGTGGAATCATTGGTAAAATCAAGCATATTTGTTTTAGAATAATGGAGGCTCAGTTTTAAGAGTTTTTCCTCCTTGAACAAGGCGGACACCTTACGGAAATTATCGTTTTGATCAATCTGTTGCGCGCTCCCCGGCAAGTAGCCTGCCCCTAAGAATAAAAAACAAATGATGAATCTCATATCTTTCTTTTGCTGAAATCTGTTCAAAAAATATAGGTCTATTAAATATACTGATTAATTATGAAAGAGGGGGAAACCAGTAAATCAATAAAAACGGTAATTGATTTTTAATTTTTTGCACCAAAATAATAGGCCAGCCCAAAATTCAGCGATAATAGGTCCAGTTTGAAATTGACATTGTGGGAATCTGAGGTAAATTCATTTCCTTCATTGTCAATGGTTTTGATACGTTCGTATTCATAACCTAATACATCCAACTGAATTTCAAAGGCAAAGCTTTCAATTGCAAAAAAAGTAATTCCCGGACTTCTTCCGATTCCAAAAACAAATCCTCTCTCTTTGTCCAATTCAGTTTGCTCACTGTTTTAAATCCTTTTTATATCCGTATTTTCAAAACCGAAATCCATTTTGATCTCATTAAAAAAACTGAGACGCTTGTTTTTAGATAGCGGATAATAGGTTCTTATAAATGGAGATATGATGTTTCGGTTTGTAACGGATTCACTTTGAATCGTGTCGAGCAGAATGATCCCGCTGCCTTCTGATTTTATCTTTGCCATGTGTAATTCCAAGACCTGCAAAACTGTAATTTCCGATGCTGTACCCACCCTTAATTTTTATATTATAGTTAAATTCGCTCCCTTGAATAATTCGGTCAAAACCTATGTATTTATTATCACTTTGTAAATTCACGTCCTCCAAACTAAAACTAAGTGCCGTAAACCATTTTCCTTTTTGATAAGGCTCGAATTGTTCATCATAATATTCGAACATCAATTCTGCAGGTCACATTTTTTCTTTTTCCTGATAAAATAAGGGAATCATATATAGAAAAAATACCAGGGTGCATGAGACAAAATTTTTCATGGAAAATAAATTAAGGCTTAAATTAATCATTATTATTTAAAGATACTTACATTTTTAATTGCCTGCTTGTGGCTTTAAATTTTTTATTGAAGAGGATGGGGTATAATGATTTACAGCCTGATAATAAAGCAGCTCAGGCATAAATAATGTCGATGGATTTTGGTATTATTGTTAGAAATTCAAATTGTGCAATTTTCTTTTAAACATCAGTTAGCTGCACTTCAATAATTTATTCATTCTCGATGAGGGGTTATAAAGCCATCTTTATGATGTTGTTTCTGGCGGTTAACCTTCACTTGACGGCTCAGGAAGGAACTTTAATAGCCGGACTGGTTCAAAGTGATTCGGTTCAGCTGCAGGACATTCATGTGCTGAACCTGAGTACCCTTCAGGGCACTATTACCAATGTGTACGGAGAGTTTCGCATTAAGGTTTCAGTGAAGGACACCCTGATATTTTCGGGAATACAATTTCATACCCTGGGTTTGATCGTCGATGAAAATTTAGTCAGGCAAAGAAAAATCAAAATTGAATTAAAGCCCAAAATAGAAGAATTAAGCGAGATAGAATTGCAGGGTCATGATCTGGACGGCTTGTTTTTTATTGACACCAAAAGGTTAAGAGATTCCTTGCCATTGGTAAGTGACAGGGCAGTCGATTTTTCGAATCAGGGATATGATGATCCCACAAGCAGTAATTATGTCGTTCCTGCTGCGAGCCTTGTAAATTTGGTTTCGATGATCGGTAAAAAGAAAAGAAAGGAGAGAAAGGAAGAAGCAAATCTCATTCAAAGTAAAAGACAGGCACCGGCAAATCTTAGGAAGGAATTGGGAGATGATGTTTTCGTCAACCAAATGGCTATTCCAAAAGTTCATATTGAACCCTTTATTCGTTATTGTCAGAAAAAGAATATTCTGGAGCTTTATGTTGAAGGCAGACTTATGGAAGTGATTGATATTCTTGTGAAGGAAAAGGAAAATTACAGGAGAGAGAGAATCTTAAACAAATAACAGATGATGGATTTTTTTTTAATGTTTAGACCTATCTTTACCCTTAGCTATTGATTTTAAATTTTATGATGATGAAAAAGTTGCCGGTTCTTATGATTTTCCTTTTGTCCATCGGGATGAGCCAGATGCTGATCGCTCAGGAACAGAAGCCGAAAGTGGCGCTGATATTGAGTGGTGGCGGTGCCAAAGGAATCGCCCACATCCCTTTATTACAGACCCTCGATTCTTTGGGTATCGTTCCGGATATGATCATCGGAACAAGCATGGGTGGTGTTGTAGGTGGTTTTTATGCCATAGGTTATTCAGGGGACAGTATATCGTATATAGCGCAAAACGCAAACTGGACTGAATTATTGGGAGGTGATATTTCCCTTGATGATGTGAGCATGGAAGAAAAAAGTGAGTTCAAAAGGCATTTGGTGGACTTCGATATCATTGAAGGAAAACCAAAAGTCAATTCCGGGTTGTTAAAAGATCAAAAGCTTCGTGAATTTATTTCTTCTTATGCATACCCGGTATTTAATGTAAATGATTTTGATGATCTGTCGATTCCTTACAGGGCCATGACCACTGATATCGTGAATGGAAAAGAAGTGTTACTGAAAGAGGGTTCAATAAGTCGTGCAATGAGAGCAACAATGTCTATCCCTGCTATTTTTCAACCCATTCCTTATAAAAATACGTTATTGGTTGATGGCGGAGTGATGAATAATTTTCCTGTAGATGTTGCCACAAAGATGGGTTTTGATTTTATTATCGGAAGTGATGTGGGAGGTGGTTTGCAAAAGAAAGAAAAACTTACCAGCATCACGGCTCAATTGTTTCAGGCAGCGATGCTAACCAGTAATTTGAAAAATGATACAAACAGGGAAGCCTGCGATATCCTGATTGATCATATGCCATTTTTGACCTATTCCACAGGTGATTTTACCAAGGCTGCTGAGATTTATGAACAAGGAAAAATCGGAACAGAATTGCAGTTACAAGCCTTGACCGATCTGGCCTCTAAATTGAAAAAATACAAGCAAAGAGAACATAAGCTTCCTGATGTTAAGGATGAATTTGTACTTGATTCGGTATATTATCATAATATAAGTGAAGCTAATCTCGACTTGGTCAAAGCAAGGGCCAATATAAAGGTTGGTAAAAAATATTCATCAAAGGAGATCATTAATGGTATTGATAAAGCAATGGGAACAAATCTGTTCAATCAGATTACCTATGACGGGGGTATTGTTGACGGAAAAAAGGAGTTGCATCTTACCGGGCATGAGCGATCTATGAATACTGTTAAAGGATCTCTTCATTATGATACCTACAGGGGGGTTGGACTGATGGTGAATTATACGGGTCGAAACCTTGTCGGTAAATCATCCCGAATTCTTTTTACTGTGGATATTGCAGAGCAACCAAGGTTGAGGCTGCAGTATCAAAAACAGTTCGGGCCAGACAAAACCTGGTGGTGGCGATCTGAAGTCATGGCGGAGTTTTTAGAACAAAAATTTTATTATCAGGGGGAAGTGGCAGATTCCTGGAATTCGGATTATTTTCAATTTGACACGCAATTCAATAAGAATTTGAACTCGCTTCATAGTTATGCGGGAATTGGATTCAGTTATGAGTTGAGCGCCATGAAACCAAAGACCAATACAGATCTCAATGAAAACGTCATTGATACATACATGTTCAGCAATTTGGAAATAGATGTTCACTATTTATACAGCAAAATGGATCGGGTATATTACCCAAATAAAGGGACTTATCTAAGGATTGGCGCGGCCCGTTCTTTGATTCATGATGTAGATGTGGATTTTTCGGACGACAATGCAGACGACATAAACGGGCCTACAAATGGTTTTACCAAAGCGATGCTTGACTTTGAACATCGTTGGGCTTTTTCAGATAAGATAACAGGAATCGTAGGAGCCAATGCCGCTTTTATTTTCGAAGATAAATTGGAATCCGATGATTATTGGTTTAGTGATTATGGATATTCCGCAAAATATTCAATGGGGGGAATAGTAACGGCTCCGAGAAAAGGTTCATACGTTTTTCCAGGCCTCCATGAGGATGAACTTTTTGTAAATCAGATGATGAGGTTAAATCTTGCAGTTCAGATCAATCCGTTTTCGAAGTTTTATTTTGCACCTCATGTGAATCTTGCAACTGTTGGTTTCAGAGGATTCAATGATTATATTGAAAATGCTTTTTCACCTGTCGGGGACTGGTCTTACGGGTTTGAACCAAGCAGTGTTGTTTCGGCAGGAATTAATGTTGGCTACCATTCTTTTTTAGGACCATTAAATTTTGACATTTCCTATGTGAACGACGTCAATAAAGTTAGGGTGTTTTTTAGTGTAGGAATTTTATTTAACAGGTCTAATTAACATATTGAATTTTAAATGAAACCTTGATTGTTCATAGAAGGATTCATAAAAAAACCTGCCGGTTATTTAACAAGCAGGTTTTTTTATTAGAATTCATGAGAAACATTTTATCTCATTTCTGTTTTAAATTTCTGTCCGCCTACAGAGGCTTCATACATCAATCCTCCTTTTGCATGCGTGAAAATTAATATTCCATCTCTGTAATCAACATCGAAGGAGGCACCTGCCGTTACAGCCACGGCTGTTGCCTGTGCGGCAAACTCAAATTTATCTCCAGTAAAACGATCAAAGGCAGCCTTGTCTTTAAAGAAAATTATTTCAGAATAGGCTTGACCTCCGGCCTGAAAACCTACAGTGACCTGGGTCATTTTACAGTCGCCAACTGCTGATCCTCCTCGGTAAATGGTCCCGTTTCCTGCAGCACCACCAACGCCTAAACCTCCTTTGCCAATTGATGGGAAAACTGCATAGCCATAGGCCGAATTGAAGTATTTATTGATTTTGTCATTTGTTTTCTTGAATTCAGCGATAGCCTCTTTTGATTTACTTTCAACATTTTTTTGTGCAAAACTGCTCATTGTAAAAAGCACAAGCATCATGGTGACCAAAGTATATTTTACGTTCATTTTTTTGGGGATTATAAGGTTTGTATTAGATTTAGCTTTTAACTCCAAGAAAATGTCTTGAAATTTAATGATAAAGATAATTATTTTTTATTTATTAATCAGGAGGTAAAATGATGAACAAAAGAACTGAATTTACCAAGAAAAAACAATCTCCTTCCTCTTTCATTTAAAAGAGATGAACAGATCCACAATATATAATGTCATAATAAGTTTTATATTTGTTGGAATCAAGCACTTCATGATTGAATTAATGAAGCCGAAGAATAAAATATGAGCGGATATATAAAGCTTAGAAAAAAGGTTATTTCATTGTTAAATGAGAAATTGCCGGAAGATTTATATTATCACGGCATACATCATACCTTTGACGTGTTGCACGTTTGTAATCAATATATCCGAAGAGAAAAAATAGGGCAGCATGATGCCAGGTTACTTCGTGTAGCAGCTTTGTTTCACGACATAGGATTTATCGAGTCAATGCAGGAACATGAAAAAAATGGGGCAAGAATTGCCGCTCAGATGATGCCTGAATACGGTTTTTCTCCTGACGATGTTAAAAAAGTTCAGGGCTTGATTCTTGCTACACGTATTCCACAGAGCCCAGCAAATTTTTTAGAAAAAATCATATGCGATGCAGATCTTGATTATTTGGGGAGAAATGATTTTTACCAGATCAGTGATCTTCTGGGGAAGGAGCTTGAGGTGTACGGTAATATAAAAAGCAAATTAGAGTGGAATGAACTCCAAATAAGATTTCTGGAGGCCCATCACTACCATACAGATTTTGCCGTGCGAAACCGTCAGCCCAATAAGGAAAAGCGAATTTTTGAATTGAAAGAATGGGTTGAGAATTCAAAATAATGAGGAATAAACTACAACGCTTTTTCTCCTTTTTAGTTTCCGTCGACCGATAAAATAATGCTGAACTTCGAATAGGTTCAATTTATTTCTGTTTTATTTCCTAATTTATTTGTCTGAAGTTGGAAATTAATGGTCAAAAATGTACCATATCAATTCAGGTTTTATTAACTTTATTACTGGAGTATTTTGTGACATTAGATTTTTAATCATGCAAGCTTACGCCAGACTCATATTATTCTTATTTCTTCCGGTTTTTATTTTCGGACAAGGTTATTATAACCAGGAAAATTTCGGTAACCGCTCGATACTGCTTGGTGGCAATGTCACGGGCAGTGTGGATGATCTCGGTTTGACCTATTATAACCCGGCAAGACTGGCTCTTATTGAAGACCCTGTTTTTTCAATTAACGCCAAGGCCTATCAGTTCAGCTCAGTAACCTTGAAGAATCCCTTTGGGCGTGAGAGTAAATTGAGTGATTCCAGGTTTGAGGGGGTTCCCAGTCTGGTTTCAGGTACATTTAAAATTGAGAAATGGCCCAAGCATCATTTTGCCTATGCTTTTCTTTCAAGGCAAAGAGCAAGAATTGGTGTAAATGTATCAAGGGATCTATCGGAAGGGGATCTAATTGACGAAAATGAGGATCTGGATCGATTTGTAGGTGATTTTAAATTGGATAACACCAGGACTGATGAGTGGTTTGGGATGACATGGGGAATGAAAATTAAAGATAATTTGAGTGTAGGTGTTTCTGCTTTTGTGTCCATCTTTAATTCAAAGGCGATATATGATCTTGGGCTGGCCACACTTGGAGAAGCAAGTGGAGTAGATTTGTTTAGCAGTAAAGTCAAGTATGGTCAAACTTCTTATGGATTGTTTTTAAAAGGGGGATTAGCCTGGCAATTGGAGAAGTTCGAACTCGGATTGAATATAGATGCGCCATTCGTTGATATTATCAATAGTGGAAAATTTGAATACCAGCGATTTTTATCAGGTACATCAAATGGTCAGGATGAATTTATATATTTTAACCTTAAGGATTTAAAAGCCAGAAGAAAGGAGCCTTTGGCAATTTCAGTGGGTGCAGGAATACCTGTGAAGAAGCATAAAATCCACGTCAAGGCAGACTGGCACGGTAAAGTATCGGAGTATGACCGATTGGTCATCCCGTCGCAGGAAGAAGATGGTGAAAACTTTTTTTTCAAGGAGGAATTACGATCTGTCATCAATTTTGGTGCAGGTATAGAATTCTACGTCAATGACCATATGAATTTGTATGGAAGCATCTCTACAGATTTTTCTCCTGTTAAATCAAATGCAAGTATCTTTGATCTGATAGAGAATGAATCTGATGCTAATTTTGATGCCGATTATTTTCATTATGCTTTCGGGCTTGATTTTAAACTGAAAAAAGTAGAACTGGTTGTTGGCGCAACGTATTCGACCGGTTCCGCTGAGTTTGGTGAGCCGATAAGATTTCCGGGAGATGAATTTCCGACTGATGAAAACCCTTCACATGTAACGGCAACGCGGTGGCGCTTTGTAGTTGGTCTTGAGATACCTTTGTTTGGATACGAACTCGAATTCAAATAGATATATAAAGTAAAAATTACTTTTTCTGATTGATTCATTTCTCTTAATTTATTGACTTATTCGGTTTTATTTCTATTGGGCAAGAAAAATGGCAGGAGTTTTAGACCATGACTTCAGTATGACCTTTGTCATCATTTTTTTAGAGGACTGACCGTATCTTTGCATTTAAAATAGTATCATATGAAATCAAAGGGCTTGTTATTTGGTGGCATCTTTTTGTTGATTATCGGAATTGTCATGAGAAAAGCAGGTAGCTTCCCTCAAGCCGGACTGATGTTGATTTTTACAGGTGTGGCCTGCAAGACGATTTATATTTTTTCGAAGATCAAAAGCGGTGAATACAGGCCCGGGAAAGAATTGTTATTTTTAGCTTTTGGTCTGGTATTATTTATGACAGGCCTGAAAATCAGGATTGATGACCAGGGTGTTTTTCCTTTACTGCTCATCATATCGGGACTGCTTTTGAAAATTCTTTTCATCATTAAATTTATTATGATCACGCGTTCTGCAAGACTTATGAAAGAGCAGGCTGCCAAATAAACCGTTTTTTTCAGCTAATTTACTGTCTGCTGAGGTATTTTATTACAAAAGGCCCTATGATAGGATGGTTTAGATCATTTGCAACACGCCAATGCCCCTCAGTCACTGAACGTGATATCATAAGGCCTTTTAAATTAATTGGAGATCTCGCCACAACCAATTCTGGGCCCTGCAGCTCCTGCAGGCTGGGAGGAGAAGTCATCTGGTCCGGCATGTATGATTACAGCTTTCCCTAATATATTTTTAGTTTCGTCCTCACATCCAATACACCACAGATCAGTTGATCTGCTTATACTGCCAGATCCATCTTTCCCGATGCTTATATTACCGATATCACCACGATGGTATGAAGCTGAACCCCATTGGCCATGGGCTTCACCAGTCGGATTCCAGTGTCCTCCTGCTGACTTGCCATCAGCAGCACTACAATCTCCAACAAGGTGTATATGGATGGCATGATCACCGGGAGAAGCATTTGAAATGCTTGCCTTCATCACGACTTTTCCGTTCTGCTCTTTGAAAACTGCCTTACCTGATACTTTGCTGCCGCTTTTGGCCTGGATAACAGCAACCGCTGTTTGTGTTTTATTTTCTAAAACCTGCTGATCATGAACGGCTAAAAAATAGAATAAACCCAGGGTGAGTCCGATGACAATACTGCTGTATGTTTTCATAATTTTTAATTTATATGTAATGATCTTTGGTAAAAATCATTTTAAGGTGATTCATTTTTTTTATAAAATTCTTATTGTCCTTTAAAAATTTGTCATTTCTGAAATGAAGGAATTCTCCCTGCCCATGAATGCTTAAACCATTTGTTTTATAGGTATAAAGCTGGTAATAGGGAATGATCCAGGTAAAATTGTCAAGCCTTCTTGTGATTCTTACCAATATACCCTTGGGCCTCAGTTCCAGATTTGCATAATTGAGATCTGCACCATTGTACAGTGTTCTCTGCAGTTTCGGGCTGACTTTATCAATGATCATTCTTCCCGACCCTATACCTTTCATTTTGATTTTTCTCCATAATGAGAAGGGTTTCCCTACAAGTTCGTTGATCAGGGCATCATTGTCTTTATCGGTATAGGTAGTATTTAAGACCATGACATCTTAATTTAAAGTGTAAAGATACAAAATGTTTAATAAAAATAGAAAAAAGTTAAACAAAAAATTCGATAAAGAAAAATGGCCCTTTGAAAAAAAAATGATGAGATTCGTCCAAGATGAATTGATTTTCAATTTGTAAAATCATTTATTTATATAGTATTTTAAATTCTTTCTTTTATGCTACCATTTACCGATATCATATTGTCTGACAAGAAACGTCATACATTTAGAGTTTTTATCACAGTTTTGCTCATGTTGAATATGGCATGTGAATCTAAAAAAGACACAGAATCAAAAGATGCCGATTTGAAACCGGAAGAACCTGTGATCACCATAGTGACCAACAGCATGGATTTTCAGTGCCCGGACACCATTCCTTCTGGCTGGAACACTTTTTTGTATGACAACCGGTCTAATGAAACACACTTCTTTTTGTTTGACCAGTATCCTGAAGGCAAAACCATTTTGGATACCGAGAAGGAAATACTTCCCGTTTTTCAAAAAGGTATGAATCTGATTACTGAGGGGAATTCTGAAGATGGCTTTGCAGCATTCAACATGCTTCCCGAATGGTTTTTTAATGTGGTCTTTGTGGGCGGTTCAGGTCTTGTATCTCCCCGCAGTTCCAGTTTAACAACGATCAAGCTGGATCCCGGTTATTACGTTTTGGAATGTTATGTGAAGATGCCTGACGGAACCTTTCACGGAACCATGGGTATGACGAAGGAGATCATTGTTTCTGAGGAAAATAGTGGTTTACAGCCTCCTTTAGCGAAGGTAAAGATTGATGTTTCAAGTACAGAAGGGATCGTTTTCACGGATTCAATAAGTTCGGGAAAGCAGGTTTTCTCTGTTCGTTTCAAGGACCAGATCGCACATGAAAATTTTGTAGGGCACGATGTCAATCTTGTCAAATATGATGAAAGTGCAAATTTGGAAACTCTGGAGTCCTGGTTGAATTGGGCTGATCCCAAGGGCCTGATCTCTCCGGCGCCTGAGGGGTTTGTGTTTCTTGGCGGGGTAAACGATATGCCGGCCGGTTCAACGGGTTATTTTGAGGCGGACCTTGAGCCGGGAAATTACGCATTTGTTTCAGAAGTTCCAGGTTCGGTAAAGAAGAACTTGTTTAAGACTTTTATCATCCAGAATTAAAGAGACATACAATCAACTTGCTTTGATGCGGACTGTTACACTCAGCTATGATTTGCTGCAAGTATTGGAATAACAGGACAGGGTTTATGGAATTTGCGATAGATAGAATTGTATCTTATCGGGGTAATTTTCAAAAAGAGGTATGAGAATATTTTGACCTTCAAAATCTGTTCCTCCTATATTTATCCCTCTCAGAATTTAATGCTTTCAGGATCTTTCAGATTGCCGTTTTTTTCTGTAGTTTGATTTTCTGTTGTTCTGATTTTTCTGACTTTTTTTAATTCGTCAAATTTTACCTGGGTGATGAGTTCTAAAGTTTTATCCATGATCAAATTGTTAATTTGGATGCAAAAGTATATGGCAACATCGATCCTGGAAACGACAAAACATGCCGTAAATCATTAAATTCAAGTTAAAAAGGAGTAAAGGGAAACAAGGCAGAGGAAGGGTTTGCTTCTTTTTAATAAAATTTATTAAGGTCTTCTACAAGTTCTGCTTCTTCTAAAAGGGCTGCCCTTTTTTTGATGAGAGCTTCTTTCTTCTTCTTCAAAGTTTGCGAAGAGGACTGATTCGATGCACGTTCCATTTCTTGCCTGGTCAATTCGATTTCTTCATCCAGTCTTATCAGGGCCTTTTGGTAATCCGCAGTGTACAAGGCATAATTCTCATCATCTATGGTTTCATCAGCCCAATGGTCATGTTGGATAGCAAGATCAGGAAAGGGAATAATTTCCTGGCCATACCCATGAACTGCTGAACCTAATCCGATGGCAATAATGTAAATTAGCTTTCTCATAATTCTATTCAGGGTGCAAATTTAAAGTATTTTATCGGAATGATTACGACATTGATTGTCTAAATTTATATGAATTTTATATTTTTATATGCCATATGTTTTAGTCAATAAAAGAGGCGAACTGATGCCCGCCTCTTCTTCTTAAAATGTTATGTTTCACCGATTCCTACTATGTTTTCAGATTTGAACGTGTAAAGTAATGGGCAAAGTATAGGACACTCCGACCGGTACACCTCTTTGCTTGCCAGGTGTTAATTTCGGTAACATATTAACAACCCTCAAGGCTTCTTTTTCCAATCTTGCGTGGGGACCTCTTGCCCTGGCATTGGCTATATGACCCGTTTTATCGATTTTAAATATCACATAGACCTTTTTCCTACCCGGAGTCAATCCGAGGTCCTTGGATAGACCTGTATTGAAATTTTTACTGATATGATCTGTTATTTTTTCCTGCATGCATTTTTTCTTTTCCTCTTTTGTGCCTTTGCATCCGGGATATACCGGAGGGTCTTCTATGATGGCAAAGGGAATGTCTTGCTCAACTTGCTCTTCCTCAATAACCTCTTCAATATCATCCATCTGAACCACTTCTATAAATTCCGATTCATCGGTTTCAGTGGTCTCAAGAATGGTCTCTTCAATTTCTTTTTCATCAGCCACAATCTCGATGACCTCAGGTGCGGGTGGTGGAGGTGGGGGTGGTTTTGCTTCCAGTATTCTCTCCGTAACCGGTATATCAATAATCTCTTCTTCCTGTATGTTGATGCTTCCTAATTCACTCACACTTCTGTCAAAACTCTTCCATTCAACTGCAGTATATATCAGGATCAAAGACAACAATAATCCTAATTGAAAGAATATTTTACTGTAGGCCCCTATTTCTGCTTTATCTGATTTTTTAGCTAACATGGCGGTAAGGATTTATGTATTATAAAGTTACAGCCTTGTCTATTTTAAATACATGATAATTGTCATTTTCGTAATTTTTCTTTGTTCATTTTGTTACATTCATATTTCATGATTGTTTTGTAATCAATTCTTCATTTTTTTTGATGAAATAGAGTGTTTTGCAGATCATCTTCCTTCACCTGAAATAAAATTAAAGATCCTGTCATTATATAATTTTAAAGGCAGCATGCATCGGTTTGAATTTGTTCCCCGTCATGAATGAATTTTTTTTTGATTGGCTCATGTTATCAACTAATTTTTAATATGATCAATCCATTTGGACTCTCTCCTGACGATGAGATCATGGTTTGGAACAAGATAAAAGAACTGTAACAAAAAAACCGGAAAGGCAAGACCTCTCCGGTTTTTAAAAAGCTATTTTAGAGTGGGTTTAATTACCGCTCAAGGCATCATTATATTCCCATATTTCATCCCAGCTGTTCGAAAATGCTGATGTCATTCCTTTGTTAAAGGCATCCCAGGAATCTTTTCCGTTGACCTTCAAGAAAGAGTCCTTGAACTTTCTTTCCTTATCATATGAGGCCCAGTTTTTATGAAACATAACCGTAGCCAGGTGCCTGCCAAGATTTCCCTGACGGAACATATTATCGTACATGCCCCATGGATTTTCACCTTCCATATCTTTTACCGCTTTGCCAATTTGATCCATCAAATGATCAATTTGATATCCATTTCCATTCTCCACTTCAAAAAATCTGACGTGTAAAATCTTATATGTCATGTCATCTCCCTGAAGCATTTCGGTATTGGAAACCTTGTTGTTTTGTCTCCAGTATTCTCCTGATTGCATTTTTTTGACATTTGGCATGACATTGTCTCTCCAGTCTTCGTCATGCCCCCCTTCTGAGGGTCGTGTATCCAGATCAGAGAAGCCCAAAGGCCCCATTTGCCATACCATTTTGCCCATGTTCGGGCCTGAAACCACATTGTAAACAACGGCTCTGTGGACACCTTCTTTATGATATTTTTTGTTGTGCTTGGACATGGCTTCTCCAAGGGCTTTTAATTTTGTGTTGTCAGGGGTAATGTAGAAACTTTCCCACATGGGTTCGGGAGCTTCTTCCTGTGCCTGAAGCGTGCCATATGACCCAATCAATAGTGGGGTCATAAGAACTAAGGTAAATACTTTTTTAAACATGATTTTAGGTTTTTTGTTATTGAATTGTTTTTGTTGATTTCAGATTAAGAATGGTTTAAAAGATTTGGTTAGTCGGTATTGGTTTATTCTTTTCTGTTTCTTTCTGAAACTTAACCCTGCGAATTAAAGGCAGATATTCGATTGCTAAAAGTGATTTTGGACGAAATGACTGTTTTTTGTTCCGCAGGTATATTTTTATTTACCGAATGAAAAAAACAACAGATGGAAGAATCAATGAGTAAGTGGATAAAAGTAGGATGTGATTAGGTCAGGAAAGAGGTTTACAGCCTCGGGCAATTGCCACAATTGAATTTTCCCTTC
This sequence comes from Flavobacteriaceae bacterium, assembly GCA_024644745.1. Lineage (GTDB taxonomy): Bacteria > Bacteroidota > Bacteroidia > Flavobacteriales > Flavobacteriaceae > Lutimonas. The sequence goes on along the minus strand of JAHEHF010000008.1, from coordinate 28,258 downwards.
TTCTTATATTTCTTGCAGCATTTGTTCTTTTTTCCTGCATTATCTAAGCAATCGAAATTGTAATCAAAAACGGTGTAATGGGCGGGTGTATTCATACTTTCAAATCGCAATTCTTATTTAAACTCATTCTAAATAAAGAACAAATGTAATAAAATTATCGAATTAAAATGCTATGCAAGGTCATAAATTAAATCGTTAAAAATCGGTTTTGAACAATTTCCTAAGCGTTGAGAAAATTTGCTTGACCAGGAAGGATCTGCAAGGCTCAAATCTGAGATAATTTTAAAAACAGAACAAGGTTTTACTCGCTTTATCATTTGATTTGCAAAATATGACTTTTATCATTTTTTTAGCAACTATTCGCGTAAAACAACTTATTTTTGTCAGGCATTTGTTAAAATGAGAAAGAATTTAAAAAAAAATGGACAGGTTTTCCTTTTTGAATACGATACATACGGGGTTTATAGAAGATTTATATCAAAAATATCTCAAGGATCCCGACGCTGTTGAACCCAGCTGGAGAAGTTTTTTCCAGGGCTATGATCTGGCTAATTCTGATTATTCGCTGGATGGCGAGATTGAGGATGTTGAAATTCCTCAGCAGGTCTACAAAGAGTTCAAGGTGATCGAATTGATCAATGGTTACCGAACCAGAGGGCATTTGTTTACCAAGACGAATCCTGTCAGGAAAAGGAGAACTTATACGCCTACCCTCGATTTGGAAAATTTTGGATTGGGCAAGTCTGATCTAGACAGTGTTTTTAACGCGGGCAGTATTTTGGGTTTGGAGCCCACTACACTTTCGGAGATTATAAGGCATCTCGAGAGCATTTATTGTGATTCAATAGGGATCGAGTACATGTTTATTAGAAATCCGGAGGAGATACAATGGTGGCAGCAAAGACTTAATGAAAATGATAACCATCCGAATTATGAACCAGGAACCAAGAAATACATCTTGTCAAAATTAAATCAGGCCGTTACTTTTGAACAGTTTCTTCAAACCAAATACGTGGGTCAGAAGCGGTTTTCTCTGGAAGGCGGTGAAACACTGATCCCTGCATTGGGAGGATTGTTCAGAATTGCTGCTGAGCAATTTGACGTGGATGAATTTGTACTTGGTATGGCACATCGCGGAAGGCTGAATACCCTTGTCAATATATTTCGAAAACCAATTCGTGAACTGTTCAATGAGTTCGAAGGGAAGGACTATGATGAAGATGATTTTGACGGAGATGTAAAATACCATCTGGGATCGACCATCAAAAAGACGCTTAAAAGCAACAAGCAGATCACTATGAATCTGGTGCCAAACCCTTCACATCTGGAAACCGTAGGAGCGGTGGCTGAAGGAATTGCAAGAGCTAAAATAGAAGACGATTACGATGGTGATTCTTCAAAATTACTGCCGGTGGTGGTGCACGGAGACGCTGCTGTTGCAGGTCAGGGGATCGTTTATGAACTGATCCAGATGAGTAAGCTGAAGGGTTACTCTACAGGGGGTACTGTTCATATTGTAGTGAATAACCAGATCGGTTTTACAACCAATTACCTGGATGCAAGATCAAGTACTTATTGTACGGATGTTGCCAAGGTCACATTATCACCTGTACTCCATGTGAATGCTGACGATGTAGAAGCCGTAACGCATGCTGTTTTGATGGCTCTTGATTTTAGAATGAAGTTTAAAAGAGATGTTTTCATTGATCTTTTAGGCTATCGTAAATACGGTCATAATGAAGGGGATGAGCCCAGGTTTACCCAGCCTGAATTGTACAAGGCGATTGCCAAACAACCCAACCCAAGGGACATATATAATGATAAACTTATTAAGGAAGGCCTGATCGATACCGATTATTTACCGGGTCTGATAGAAGAATACAAAGCCTTGCTCGAGAAAGAATTCAAGCGGGCCAAGGATGATTCTGCAACCAAGGTAAATCCCTTTATGGAAAATGTGTGGAGCGGATTTATGTATCAGGACCTGGATGGACTTTTGTTGAGCGTTGGAACTAAATACCCGAAGCGAAATCTTGAAAATATTGCCAGGGTCGTTTCGACCGTTCCTGAGGGAGTGAAATTTTTACGCAAGGCGGAAAGGATTTTGTCGGATCGGGCAAAAATGGTTTTTGAAACCAATAAGCTCGACTGGAGCATGGGTGAGATATTCGCTTTTGGAAGTTTGCTTGAAGAGGGGTATAATGTACGGATATCGGGTCAGGATGTTGAAAGGGGTACATTTTCACACAGGCATGCAATTCTAAGGGATGAAATCTCTTCTGAAAGTTTTAATTTGTTGAATTCGAATCCCAAGAACAAAGGTGAGATGTCAATTTACAACTCTTCTTTGTCAGAATACGGTGTATTGGGATTTGATTATGGTTATGCCATGGCGGCGCCCAATACATTGACCATATGGGAAGCCCAGTTTGGAGATTTTGGCAATGGAGCTCAAATTATGTTCGATCAATACATATCTGCTGCAGAAGATAAATGGAAACAACAAAATGGTATCGTTGTCTTGTTGCCTCATGGCTATGAGGGTCAGGGATCAGAACATTCTTCAGCAAGGATAGAACGATTTTTACAACTTTGCGCCAATGACAACATGACGGTGGCCAATTGTACCACTCCTGCGAATTTTTTCCATTTGCTCAGACGACAGATGAAGCGCAATTTCAGGAAACCTCTGATTGTCTTTACGCCAAAGAGTCTGTTGAGACATCCTGTCGCAGTTTCGCAACTGGAAGATTTTGCAGAAGGAGAGTTTCAGGAGGTGATTGATGACAACGTGGATCCATCCAAGGTCAGCAGGGTTGTATTCTGTTCAGGAAAGTTCTATTATGACCTGCTCGAAGAAAGAAAACAAAATGGCAGAACAGATGTGGCGCTGATCAGGATTGAGCAGCTGTTTCCCCTGCATAAATACAAAATCGAAAAAATATTATCAAAATACACTTCGGCCGAGGACCATATTTGGGCTCAGGAAGAACCGAGAAATATGGGAGCATGGAGCTATATGCTTCAGCGATTTGAATTGAAACAGCTTGGTGTGAGGTCAAGACTGTTTTACGCCGTTCCGGCAGCTGGTTCTTCGGCACGATTTAAGAAGCGGCAACGACGAGTGATCGAAAGTGTTTTTGACAACATAAAAAAGTAATTTTATCATTTAAAAGAATAGATCAAGATGATTTTAGAAATGAAAGTTCCCTCGCCGGGAGAATCCATTACAGAAGTTGAAATTGCAAGTTGGTTGGTAGAAGATGGAGATTATGTGGAAAAGGACCAGGCGATTGCTGAAGTGGATTCAGATAAGGCTACCCTTGAATTACCTGCAGAGGAAAGCGGTATCATCACTTTGAAGGCGGAAGAAGGAGATGCCGTTGAAGTGGGTGCAGTAGTTTGTCTGATTGATATGAGTGCTTCGAAGAAAGAAGGCGCGAAGAAAAATGAAACTGTTAAAGAAACAGTCCCCGCTTCAGAAGAAAAGCCGGCAGAAAAAGAAACGGTAGCCGAAACCTATGCGACAGGGACGGCCTCACCCGCTGCAAAAAAGATTCTTTCTGAAAAAAATATTGATCCGAAGTCGTTGAAAGGTACAGGAAAAGACGGACGAATCACCAAACAGGATGCACTGGATGCCAAACCCTCAATGGGAGAGGCATTAAACGATGAGAACAGAAAGTCTGAGAGAAAGAAATTGTCCATGCTCCGACGTAAAGTAGCTGAGCGATTGGTTTCCGTTAAAAATGAAACCGCCATGCTGACTACTTTTAACGAGGTTGATATGCAGCCCATTTTTGATCTTCGCAAGAAGTATAAGGAAGAATTTAAAGGTAAGCACGAGGTGAGTCTCGGGTTTATGAGCTTCTTTACATTGGCGGTGGTCAGGGCACTGAAACTATTTCCTGATGTAAATTCCATGATTGACGGAGACTACAAGATTTCCTATGATTTTGCCGATATATCAATTGCCGTTTCTGGCCCTAAAGGATTGATGGTACCCGTGATCCGTAATGCCGAAAAGCTTGGGTTTAAAGAGGTTGAGAGTGAAGTGAAAAGATTGGCTCTGAGAGCAAGGGACGGGGAAATCACCGTTGATGAAATGACAGGTGGAACCTTTACGATTACAAATGGAGGTGTATTTGGTTCTATGTTGTCTACACCCATCATCAACCCCCCTCAAAGTGCCATTCTTGGTATGCATAATATTGTGGAGCGGCCTGTAGCCGTTGAGGGAAAGGTTGTTGTCAGACCCATCATGTATGTAGCTTTATCTTATGACCACAGAATCATTGACGGAAAAGAATCAGTTGGATTTTTAGTGGCGGTCAAAGAAGCCCTGGAAAACCCTGTGGAACTGTTGATGGATGGCAATGAGAAAAAGGCCTTAGAGCTTTAATACTGAGCGTTTGTCTTATAAAACCTGTGCTTTTGCATATTCAGCTCAAGGAGTTCTAGCTCTGAGAGGGATAGATTTTCTTGTCTGAATAGATGTTGATGCCGTCTGGCAACACAGTAGAATTGAATTTTTCACAGGACACTTTTTTATGAAAATGGTCTTTTTATATGTGTCCTTATTTTAATGAATCAAATGTTGAGACAAAATATTTGACGCTTTAAAATTTTTAAGAATTGTATAGGGTACAATTATTCAATTTCCAAAATCCACCCTGCTTCGCCGGCTTTCAGTCGATAGCTTAATATTTTTTTTCCACCTGTAGGACAGCAGTTGGGATCTCCATCTTTGTATACAGGGTATTTTCGATGAATAACGTTGTTTTCTGCATAAATGGAATCATGTCCCATATAACCATAAAAATCACCATCTTGTTTCAAGTCATTTTCGCTGATTTCACGAACATAAATCGGTGTTACACTGAGGTCCCTGTTTGAAGCGTAGCCATAGATATTTCCATAATTTCCTGAGCCTGTACCTGAGGTAACAAGATACAATTCTTCATAGCCATCATTGTTGAGATCGAGGGTAAAAAGATCTGTAAGAGGATCACAGTCTTTGATCTCAAACACATCTTCAGAAGATTTAAATCCTATAGCAGCAATGCTGATATCGCTCAATCCGGCACTTTTTTTATCTTCTGTAATCTTGTAAATTTTTTGGGTTGCCGTTTTAATTTCACGAACAACCGGATTGGTAGTTTGTTTTGCCGTTTCCGCTTTATGTTGCGTTTCTATTTCCAAACCTTTTTCAGGCATTGAATTCTTTTTGGGCTGACATGAAAAAATAAGAAGCACAGCTGTGCATAGAATGGATATGGTTTTCATTGTTTGGGTTTTTGAAATTTAAAATATTGATAGATAGAAAGAGAGACGAAAAGAAGGAGCATCGGATAAATAAAAATAAGATCTGCTCTGATAAGGGGGCCATTTGACGGTAGAGACCAGGACCAGATCCTTACTGCAATTTCCCAAAAAAGGTATCCGATCAACAAGGAAACGGTGATTCTTTGAATAAGGGATGCAGATTTCATTTCGGACACTTATAAAAGTGGAATTTACGAAAAAAAACAATCAGGTGAAAAATTTCCGGTACTGGTCAATTCTGAATTGCAGTGTGGTGTATTTTTCGTTTTTAAGTTTGACTCTTTTATAGATTGGATTTGCTCCTATGGAACGGTTGGCCGCATTGGAAGGCGATACCAGTGAAACCGTTCTGATGGTTCTTTCTTCTAGATCAAACTGGTGCATCCTGGGATTTTCGCTGGTCAGTTGCCTGAATTGAATACCATATTTTTTCAGGTGCCTTCGGAATAAATATTCGGGCCCGTTTTTACTGTTTCCACCCATGAACAGAAGGGTTTCGATGCGCTTGTAAGTTTTTAGATAACCCACCAGGTCTCTTGTGATGATGTTCTGCATCCCAATATCCGATGCATCTCTTTTTTCTCTTTGGCAGCACTCTACTAAGTCACATATTCCTATGTCAAATTCGGTCAAAAAATTTTTTCTCTGGATCACTGAAGACTCATCATTTCGATAATTCAGATTGAGATCATAAATTGCGTCCAGAATTGGCCAGAGCTGTCCGTGTTTGCTGCCATAGCAAAAATGGACATCTTCGGGAAAGAGTTCAGAAATGGAAAATCTTGGCGGAGGAATTGTCCCTATAATGAGACGAGTTGCTTTTTCGGGTATGAAAGGCGGGTATGGGTGGTGGTGGTTAAACATGATTTTTTCGACGAAACTATTCACCTGACCGGATTTTATGATCACTGACCTTTATAGAATATGATGGTGTTGATCGTTTTAAAAATGATCCTTATGTCTAAGGTAACCGACCTGTTTTTAATATAATACAGATCGTATTCCAGTTTTTTCAAGGAATCTTCAATATTCTCTCCGTAAGCGTGCTTGACCTGAGCCCAACCCGTGATCCCCGGTCTGATCAAATGCCTTGAATCATATAGTGGAATTTTTTTGACCAGCTCGTCAATAAAAATTTTTCTTTCCGGTCTGGGACCTATGACACTCATTTCTCCTTTCAGTACTGACCAGAACTGGGGTAATTCGTCAATTCGGGTTTTCCTCAGGATGTGTCCGAAACTGGTTATTCTCATATCTCCTTTCACAGACATTTTTGCACCGTGGATTTCAGCCTCAACGATCATCGACCTGAATTTTGTGATCTCAATTTCCTTTCCTCCTTTTCCTACTCTGTACTGCCTGTAAAATAAAGGCCCCCTGTTGAAGAATAAATTCAATATCAGTATGAAAGGGGTTAAAATTATCATAAAGGCAAGCCCGATCAGGGAGGAGCAGACATTGAGCCCCTTTTGCCATAGCAAATAGATATAATTGGAATTGTATTTTGAGATCGGAAGGATGCTGTAAAACTGACTTCCAGCAAGCCTCAAAGGCAGGGCTTCGTTTATTTCTTCGAACAATTCAAAATAGGTTTTTACGTGAACACCGTATCTCAGTGCCCTCACAAAAACAGTGTTAAGGGATTCAGAAAAATTTCCAGGGTCAAGATCCAATACAATGATCTGATCGATTAGTTTTTTTGAGGCCATTCTGTCAATGGCCCGCGATAACTGGGCCATGTCCTTTTTATTTTTCGGGATCTTATAGGTTCGTAATATTTTTAAACCATTATCAAAATCATTGCCCTCGATAGAGGTTTTTACTTTGCGCAGCATCGCGTTACCGACTGTTGAAGAAGTCAACAGAATAAAGTTTTTAACAAAAATATTGGTATGGATCACTGATGCATAAAAAACCCGCCAGACGATCAGGGAAGTTGTAAAACCAAAAATAAAAATTAGAATGGAAATACTTTGGGAGGGCAATTCAGGAGTGATGAAGGGGATGAAAATATAAAGCGACGTGCAGGTAATTCCAATAAAAAAAGAGAGCGGAAGTACCTTACGCGTCTTATTGACATAATTCAGATCATAAAAATTAAAAATAACGGAAAGCAGCCAGAATATAGCAATACCATATGGAATTCTTGCCGCTTGCTGATTTAGAAAGTCTAAAAAAGAAATCTCATTCAGCTGGATTTTATGATAAAAGAAAAGGAAAACAAGAAAGATGCAGATGTCTACTGTGGCCAACAGCACTTTTTTTTGCCAAACACTCGATTCAATCGATAACCTGGTATTTACCGATTGATGTTTGACCTGACTCACAGAATTCAATCCCATTGCTTTTTGATGCAAATATAGGGTTAATTTAAAATGAAATCAATTCAAATCCTGCATCCGGGGATCAATTCTCTTGATCAAGGGATATAACTTTCTGGGAATTAACCCTAAAAAGACAGGAATCAGTGCATAGTAGTATCTGTAGTAAGGTAATTTGATATGATGGAAACACCTCAGCCTCAATTTACAATCGGATATCCGGTATGAAAAAGATTTTCTTGAGACGTAGTCATCATCCATTCGGTATTTGAGCAAAACTTCCCTCATATTATGGAATTTCAGGCCTTTCCCGGCTGCTCGGAACCACATTTCATAGTCTTGAATAGTTCTGTACGATTCGTTATAAAAATCAATGCTTTCAAAGCTTTTTTTACGAAACATTACTGCCGAATGGGTAATTGGATTTGCCTTTGGAAGCAAGTTGATGATATCCTCATGTTTTTCAGGTACGGTTCTTAATTGAATTTCAATTCCTTCATTGTTGATGTCTGCTGAAGCAGACCCCACCAGATCTATTTCAGGATTCAGGTCAAGAAAAGAGACCTGTTTTTCAAACCGGGAAGGCATCGAAATATCGTCTGCATCCATTCTGGCAATAAAAGTTCCTCGGGAAAGCTGTATGCCCCGATTTAAATTTACAGTGAGCCCTAGATTCCTTTCGTTGAAAATGGGAATGATCCTTTTGTCTTTGCCTGCATATTCTTTGATGATAGCAGGGGTTGCGTCTGTTGACCCGTCATCAAAAAGGATGAGCTCAAAATCCACATAAGTTTGACTGATGATGCTTTCCAGAGATTCAATTAAGAATTTCTCATCATTAAATGCTGACATGATGACGGATATCCTGATCATAAATTAAAGGCATTTTTATTCAAACAATTCAGATATACTGATGCGTATTTATCGGACATGACTTTTGTACTGAATTCAGAGTTTATTTTTCGCACCAAATCGCTGTTCATCTCATGGTGCTCATTATTTAGGACTTCTTCCATCTTTTGATGCAGGTCTGCAGCATCTTTAGGGTCGAAAAGATACGGATACGACGGGCCAACGATCTCAATATGCGAAGGGATCTTTGATAGAAGTGCAGTGAGTCCGGTTCCCAGAGCCTCAAGAACAGAATTTGGAAGCCCCTCGGTCAATGAGGCGGATATGAAATAATCACTTGCTTTCAAATGGTCACTTACATCATTGACCTTGCCTTTAAAGGCAATCGATTGGTTTTTATTTTTTGCAATAAGGGGTCGCAATAATTCTCCACTTCCTATGAAAAGCAAAAATAGGTTGGGATCCCGAATCTGATTGAAGGCCTCTACGATGATCTGAGGATTTTTTAGCTGAGTCAGGGCCGAGCTCACAATAAAAATTCTTTTGTCGGCAGGGAGGCCCAGTTTCATTTTTAACTGATGTTTCAATTTCCTGTCCGGAAAGAACCGGTTGGTGTCGATACCGTTTTGGATTGAATTTGTTGCAATGTCATAAAGAGAATTGAATTTTGAACTGATGGCCTTTGAACAAGCTACCGGATGGTCCAATTTTTCAATAGCCCTTTTATGGAGAATTTCCATGAATCTCCCTTTTGTTTTGCCATAACGGAATGTATAGTCTTCTGCTGGAAAGTTGTGGATGGTATTCAAACGGATAACGTTTTTTAGTCGGCTATTGATGTGGTCGGCCCTGATTCCATGAGAATGGCAAAGGTCTATTTTCAAGTTGTAAACGAGTTTTTGAACTTTCCTTTTGTTTTTGAAGAGGCCGAGGCCCCTCGAATTGTTTAATTGGTATATTTTTAATCCGAGCGCTTTAAACATATCAAGAGCCGAATCCCTGCCTTCCGCCGACAGGCTCACAATATAAATATCAAATTTATTCCTGTCTAATCCGGCAATGATCCCATAAAGGACGTTTATGGGACCACATTTTTTAAGGGTTGAAACAAGGTAAAGAATTTTTATTTTTTCCATTTTTTTTCCATCTCTTGGAAAGCAGGCCCTAATTAAAATACTTGTGAATAAAAGTATGTCTGAAGCCGAAAATCAAAAATACACGGAAAAAAATTAATTCTCGATCTTTAGTGATTTTTCATTTGAAAAATTCAGATCACCAAAAATGAACAAAGCATAAAAAAAGGAAACGAAAACAACTCCCCATGCCCGGTCCAGCATATTTTCGATCATAAGATTGAGCAACAGAACAGCGATGAACATCTTCGTGAATAAACTCCTATTGTATGCTAATGGCAGTAACAGAAAAGAAATCAGAAGGATGCAACCTGCGACCCCTGAGTTGACCAGAACCTGTAGATATTGGTTGTGCATATTTTTATCGATGCCCGTGAGTAAATTAATTTTTGATCTTGATGACTGGATCCCAACACCTGTCAGGAGCTCCTGTGCACTAAAATCTTTAAGAGAGCCCCACAGGATCATTCTTTCTGAAGAACTGCTGGATTGCAGTTCGGTGTTTTTGGAGGTCAGGGATGCATAGGCTCTTTTTAATCTGAGCTGTGTAGAAGGAATACTCATGATTGAAATGATAAGGATGAGGATAACTACGGTACCCATCAGTTTGTAACTGAGATCTTTGTTCAGGAAAAAGGCCGATATCAAAATAATGAACAAGGAGGCCAGACCTGCCTTGGAACTTAGCAATACGATCATAATGGCATGCAGGGTCACCAAGAGCCATTTTATCGGGTTTTTAATCCTTAAACAGTTTGTAAACAATAAAATCAGGATGGCTGTAGCCGAAAAAAAAGCATAATAGGACGGATGCATGTCAAGGAACAAAAAGAGTCTTTTATAGCTCAGTTCCCCCCAGTTGATGATCATGTCCTGTTGATAAAATGCTTCAGTGGTCTTGCTATCCCAATTTCCGTACAAAACTTTATTTTTATTAATGACAGACCGCACAAAACCAATAAGGATCAGGATAAATGACAGCGAGCTTAAAAAGTAAATGAATATTTGCACTGCCAGTCTCTGGTAGTGTTTTTTAGCATGGAGAATGATAAAGGGCATCAGGATAAAAGCAGCTCTTTTTATGATCTGTCTGCTGTCGAAGTCAGTACCGCTCAGCACATCGAGGAACAGTCCCAACAGCACAGCCAGGAAAAAGGAAACAAAATAGAGGTATTTCCTCAAATATGTTTTGGCCGTGCTCCTGCTGATCTGAAAAATTGAAATAACCGACAAGGCGCCTAAAATGATGGAGTTTGCAGCAAATGAAATGACCAGGCTCGGAAGGAGCATCAGCAAAAGGGTGTTAAAAATCCAATCCTGTTTCATAAGGGTTTTATGTATTTGGGAGTTGCTGTTTCCCGATCGATATGCTTTTCGATCCATTTCAGATCATAGGATTTAAATGAAAGGCTGATAAAATTACTGTAAACAATACTATGGATGTGTCCGGCCCGGATGTTTTTTTGTTGCGCTACGATCCTGACCGTAAAAAGGATCGGAATGATAATGGCAAAACTCATTTTTATCATTTTTGATATCGCCGTGGTTCTGTTTTCCTGAATGATCGTATACAAACCGAAGAAGAAGGCGAGTAAAGAATACCGGCTGAATAAATTCGGAAAAGAAAATAAAATGTTGATCAGGATCAAAAAAGGAAGCGTATATCTTCTGAATTTGTTTTGATCTTTTGTAAAAATGAAATACAACAAAACCAGGATATAAAATATGCGCTCCAGGTAGAAAAGCAGGAGGGCTTTCCAGGATCTTTCTTCAAAAAAATCCAGGGCCCAGTATCCCAGAAAATAAATATCGATTTTAGTTTTCAGGGGACTTTCAGGAAGGTAATGAATGAAGTTATTGGTCAGGTACATGAAAAGAATGCTACCAAATGGCATGATAAACAATGAGATCAGTAAAATAAGATGAAGTCTTTTAAATTTTATTTTCGATAAAAAGAAAAGGGGTATGGTGATCAGGGCCGCAAAATGAATCAGAGAAGCCAGCAAAAGAAATAATAAGGCCTGTTTTTTTCCATCGATTTTGTTCAAATAGCCATAGATGACAAAAAGCATGGCCAGAGGAAATCGCAAGAACAGTCCCTGAAGCAAAAAATCAAATTGAAGAATGAACAGCAGTACCACGATCATGCTGATTTGCCTTTTTTGTTTGAGCAAAAGATTGAAAGACAAATTAAAAAACGAAAAAATCAAGCCAAAAATGATGATCCTTATGGAAATGCCAAGTTGCGCAAAAACATAAAGAATCACATAAAAAAGAAAATCGGGTTTGTCATTTAAAAAAATCAAAAGCCCGTTAAAATCTGTCTCCTGAAATTGAAAATAAGTCATATATGCCCTGTACAGGTCTCCGGTTGGGGCAAGTAAAGAAGCCGTTAAACCAAAAAATATGGAAATGAGCAGGGCATAGAATCGTCTTCTTGTCTTGTAGATTTGAAAAAAGGACAAAGGAAGCGACCAAAACGGTGCGACTAAAAAAAGACAAGCAAGAAACAGGTCAGAGGTATATAATTTGTTTTTTATTGCTTTCATCTTGAGCTAAAGATCAATCTGTGTTTTACGGCCACAAATAACCTGTAGGCCGCCATGAGAACATCAACCATGATTCGTGAATAAACAATGGCTTCAAAACTCATGCTGTCGGTTTTCCATAAAAAGGCCAGGGTCAAGATATAGATTATTGCCGGTATGATAAAACTATAATTGTATTGTTTGTGATATCCAAAGGCTACCAGTGTATTTGTTCCTAAAAAATAGGTGAGGACCACAACAGGGATGAGGACGCTTAATTTTTGAAGTAATCCAGTGTATACCAAAAGTTCCTTTCCTCCCAGCAGGGAGATAAGAAATGCTGATTGCCAATAGGTAAGCATCCATAGAAGCAAGGCCAGAGCCAGGCTTATAAAGATGAATTTTTCATTCAATTTTATGTTTTTCGTTCTGGCAATGGATGGGAATATGACCGTGGATAATGTTTCAAAAGGCAATTGAATGGCTGCCATGATTTTAAACGAAATATCAAACCCTGCAACGTCTTCCATGGAAAAATAGAGACCTATCAGAAAAACGGCAAGGAAATGAAATGACTTACCGAAAACCGCACCAATAAAAAATGGAAAAGCTTCCTTGATGATTTTAGACAAATTGTTTTTTGAAACGCGAATAAATTCGATATTTAGTTTAGAAAATGCAAAGTAAAGGCCTGCCAATCCTATCATGATCTGAACAGCTGTCAACAAAAAGGCATAGCGCAAAAGATGCTCATTACTCGTAATTAAAACTAGGGTAGACAGGACCAGCATCATTTTAAAAGTGAAAATGATTTTGGTCGGGATCTCTAACTTTTCTTTCCCCTGAAAAAGCCATATGGGAAACATAGCCTCTCCCAGACCAAAACCCAGGAGGATGAGCAGCAGAAGCCAATTTTCGGTAAATACAGGGATATTGCTTACAAGAAACAGAAACAATATGGAACTGATAAAGAAAAGAAATAATTTGAATGATAAAATAGCCGAAAATACCCTGTTCAAATTTTCAGGATCTTCAATATTTTCAGGAACGTATTTTGCTGCATAGGTGTTGAACCCAAAATTGATGACAATAACCAAATATTGGATGATAGAGAAAGCCCAAACAAATAATCCATATTTCGCATCTCCCAGAGATCTTACAAGAATGGAAATAATAATATACTGACTGATTATGCTAAAGAGGCGCAGCAAGGAGAGATAGGAGAAATTTTTAAAAATAATTTTCCCGTCAGCTTGAAGTTTTAATTTGTTTATAAAATTCACTTAGGATCTGAAAATTGGGTCATGACTTGCCCGATCAATATTCCCCGAGATATGTAAAAAGCACATGATCAATTTTATTACTTATTTCTTAAAATTAACCAGTAATTTGTCCAATTCTTTAAAACTGATAAACAGAAACATAAAGATGGATCCTCCCAGAACACCCAGAATGGCATAGTTTTTATACCAGGTTTTCACCTTCATCCCAATTGAATTGAAACTTGAAACGACATTGATCACTTCGTTTTCTTCGGTTAATTTTTTATTGACATCAATTAATTCTTCATTCATGAGCATGTATTTGTCGAAAACCTCGACTTCCTTGGTGTGACTTGCTTTGTCTGACATAAAGATGTTTGTCCCTGAATGCCCTTTTTCAGTTTCGGCCAACAGAACTTTTTTGTAAAGAGATCTCAGAGAATCAAGTTCGATCATCGAACTTTCAAGAGCAGATTTTCTTGAATTCAAATTCGAAGTTGCCGTTTTTTTCAATTTGTCATAATATACGTTTCTTACGATCGAATTGATGATTGGAGATTCCAGTTTGCTGAAGACATATTTATCTGTGGAGGCAAAGCGAATGATATGATATTTATAAGATTCTATGGGTAGTTCTTCGGAAAAATCTTCATAGTTTATGAGTTTAACCGTATTGGTGTCTAAGGCCTTAATGAAATTCTTGTACGAGATCAGGACCTGGTTCTCATTCGAATAGGGCTTTGCTTCTATATGTGCAATGCTTTTAGCTTCTTCTTGCGTTATCCCGAGGCTGGAGGCCAATCTTTCATAATCATCCTGTTTGACCAGGCTGAGATAATAATCAATATTTTTATAAAGCTGCAGGGCCGAACCAAAATTGGGTTCAACTGTCATTGACGATTCATATTGTTTTTCTTTGATCCCATATTCATAGATGCCCCCTATGATGCCTCCCAGGACAGCCGCCAGGATAATTTTAGTGAAATTGTACCTCAAAAATAAAATGAAAAGCACGACCCAGTAAAAAAGGGTTTTGAATATCGTACCGATAAAATTGAAAATATTGCTGAAACCTTTTCCGATCAGGGTAAAAAGTTGCCCTATATCAATATCATCTTCCTTGTTTTCAGGATTCATGGAATTTTGCCCCGGTTCACTTTTATTCATGGATTGAAGATTAATTTGAACCGTAAAAATAATTAAAGATCTCTAAGTATCACAATTATTTTCGTCTATGTTCTTTAATAGGCCTGCAAAGCTTGTATTTAACGAAAATGATTCACAGGTTTCCTAAAATTGAAGAACAAGAGATGAGGTAAATCGGTTGTGGGTCACATCAAGTCGTGCAGGATCGACTCCTGCGGCTCCAATAAACCTGTATTGATCCTCGTATGTTGCGTTATCATAGGCGAAATCAATGGCCAGACTTGGGCTGAATCTGATTCCCAATCCCAGAGAATAACCCTGGGTATCAAAATCACTTGGGGCATTATTGTAGGGAGACTGGATCATTCTGTATCCTCCTCTGAAACTGAAATTGTTGTATTTCCATTCGGTACCTATTTTGAACGATGAGGTGTTGCGCAGGCTGGTATTCAGGTATTGATTTTCATCAATAAAATTACTGGAAGGTTGCAGTTTTGTCTTGTTATATCCCTGATAGGTATAATCAAAACTGATCAGGCCATGCGTTCCAAAAATATAAGCCAAGCTGCCAATGAATTTTCCAGGTGATTTAAGCTTGTAATCATAATAGTTGGGTACAGGATAGTCTGGGTCCGGATCTATGGACCCATTGAAATAATAGGTGCGTCTTTGTTCAAATCGCTCTGACAGATTGTACCAGATCGGTGACTGGTAGGCTGCTCCCAGCCTTAAATTTTCAAGGGGTTTGACGATAATTCCAAGGCCAAAATTAAATCCGTTTCCATAGGTCGATAAGTATTCGGCATTGATCACATCCATATAGTTTCCGCTTCCGTCATTACTGCTTTCTTCATATACCGTATTCTGGTAAAAATCGATATGATGAAAGGCCATGGATGCCCCAAAATAAAAAATTTCCTTGTACAGCGTGGCAAAACTGAAGTTGAATTTGTCATTGATGCCCGAAGTATAATTGTAAAAATACTGGTCATCCACATTCTCATAGAAAATGTCATTGTCCGGATCGTTGTCAAAATTGAAATCAGGATCTTCAGGGTATTCAGGTATGCCACTGTTTCCCTGAACGATGTAGTTATTGTTAAAATGATTGACCACACTGTAATTAAATCCAAAAGAAAATTTTCTTATGTCAGGATTTCCAAAACTATCCCACGTGTTGAGGCCCCCAATTTGTGAAAACCTGAAATAATCATCGTTGTTATTGATATTATTCCCGTAAAAACTTGAATTGATATCGGTATCCCTGTAGACAAAGGTAGTGGAGATCTCACCTCCGTTATAAACGGCCAGCCCTGCAGGATTGATATCGACGGCTGACATGTCATTTCCAAGGGCGCCGAAGGCTCCGCTCAGGCCCATGTATCTTGCTGTTCCCAGATTACTTTCGGTAGAGAATAAAATAGCTTGATCCGCATAGCTCAGTGATTGACCGGTAAAGTTTAAACTCCATAGGAATAACATTACCAAAGGTATATTTTTTTTCATAGTAAGGATTTTTGATATTATCTTTTAGTTCTGCCAGAAGACCCTGAAGCCTTTGGGCCGGAACTTCCTGAAGACCTCGACGAGGATCCGCCTGACGAAAAGGATCTTGACGCACCGGATGATCTTGTTCCTGTGCTTCGAGATACATTCGAGCGTGGCGAACCGGAGCCGGATGATCTACTAAGCGAACTGCTTCCTGAAGATTTACTGTAAGAGGAAGTACTCCTTGAATAACCGGTATTTCTTTTAAGACCAGAAGAGGGCGTGTATTTTACAAACTGCTGGTATGCATTCCTATTCCTTGCATTGCTGTAGGAAACTCTGTTGTTGGTACCCACAGATTGAACCTCATTGCTCTTTCTCACAAATCTGCGATTGGACGGATTCAGTTTGTAATCAACATTGTTATATGACATTTCGCGTCTTCTCGAACTGCTTCTTGAACCTGAAGAGCTGCCGCGATATCCGGATGAACCACTCCTGTAAGCAGGTGCTGACGATCTGCTGTTGTAATTCGATGACCTGCTGTTGTAATTTCTTGACCTGTTGTTTCCAAATTTATTATAACCATTTGAACCCTCATTAGATCTGCTGTAATTTGATCTTTGGCGATAGGATCGGCTGTTTTTAATTTGAGAACTGCTGTTTCGGTTGGCAGTTCTGTATCTGTTCGAATCATAGGACGAGGCCAAATTTCTTGTAGAGGAGGATCTTCTTGCCGGATTGAATTTGTTTTCAGGACTGATGTTCCTTGTGTTAAACCTCTGATATGTTGCATCTCTCCCCGTATTGTGAGCATAACGTTTGCCATAAGTTCCAGGGCGGTAATAACCCGGATATCCCGGGTAGTGAGGCGGATAATATCCCCATCCATATCCCGGATAGCCCCATCCGTAGCCTGGGTAACCCCATCCGTATCCCGGGTAGCCCCAACCGTAGCCTGGGTAACCCCAGCCATATCCTGGGTAGCCCCAACCATATCTCGGATAACCCCAAAAGTAACCTGGGTAACCCCATCCATATCCAAAACCATTCCAGCCATATGCCCATCCGTAAGGGCCATAGCCTCCGAAACCAACATTAAAATTGATGCTTACACTTGAGGTGCTGTACTCCCAGGGAGGATTTCCATTATCATATTCATTTTCAGCATAAAGAGTGTCTGCATCATTGTACCCCTCATAGGCGTCTATGTCTGTGAAGATTTCCTGGCTCAATTCATTTTCACCTGCAAAATAATTTTGATAATAATCAGATTTTGTGTCACGAACCATGACCACAGCCTCATTTGATGCGGGGGTTCCATAAATTCCATCATTGCTATTGTAAGCTTGCTTAGAAGAACCACAAGAATATAATGCCATGATCAAAAAGCCAAGGCCAACACCATAAAAATTTTTGTTTTTAAGAGAGGTAAAGTAGTTCATAGTACAGTATTTTTATGGTTGTAAGGTAAAAAAAAACTAAGTTTGCAACCTATTTTTTTGAGTTCAATAGTAGTATTACAATATTTATGCCAAAATTTTTTTCACATGGGTAAAAAACTGACCAAAAGAGGGGATGACTATTCCAAATGGTACAATGAATTAGTGATAAAGGCTGACCTTGCGGAGAATTCCGGAGTTCGAGGAATGATGGTTATCAAGCCCTATGGATATGCGATTTGGGAGAAGATGCAGGCTGAGCTTGATCGCATGTTCAAGGAAACGGGGCATGAAAATGCGTATTTTCCATTATTGATCCCTAAATCTTATTTCAGCAAGGAGGCCAGTCATGTTGATGGATTTGCTAAAGAATGTGCCGTGGTAACGCATTACAGGTTGAAAACAGGAGAAGATGGGAAAGAAATTGTCGTTGATGAATCAGCGAAATTAGAAGAGGAACTCATTATAAGGCCAACTTCTGAGACGATCATTTGGGATTCTTACAGAAAGTGGATCCAGTCGTATCGCGACCTGCCGCTTTTGATCAATCAATGGGCCAATGTACTGCGCTGGGAAATGAGAACGAGGTTGTTTTTGAGAACGGCCGAATTTTTATGGCAAGAGGGGCATACAGCACATGAAACAAAGGCCGAGGCCATTGAGGAGACCAGGAAAATGCAGGGTGTATATGCTGATTTTGCGGAAAATTTCATGGCCATGCCTGTTATCAAAGGAACAAAAACAGAAAGCGAACGTTTTGCTGGGGCGCTAGATACCTATACAATAGAAGCCATGATGCAGGATGGCAAAGCGCTGCAGGCCGGAACATCACATTTTTTGGGTCAGAATTTTGCAAGGGCATTTGATGTAAAATTCACAACCAAGGAGGGTAAGCAAGACTATGTCTGGGCTACCTCCTGGGGGGTATCGACCCGATTGATGGGAGCATTGGTGATGTCGCACAGTGATGATCAGGGGCTGGTGCTTCCACCAAAACTGGCACCGATCCAACTGGCGATCGTACCTATCTATAAATCTGCGGATCAACTTGAACAGATCAATGAGAGAGTGGCAACTCTGACAAAAACCTTGAGAGCAGAAGGCGTTTCTGTTAAATATGACAACAGAACCACCTATAAACCTGGATGGAAATTTGCAGAATATGAATTAAAAGGGGTACCCCTCAGGTTGGCAATGGGGCCGAGAGACCTGGAAAACAATACTGCTGAACTGGCAAGAAGAGATACTCTGGAAAAAGAAATTTTGAGCCAGGATGTACTGGTCGACAGAATAAAGGATCTGCTGGTTGAGATCCAGGAGAATTTATTTCAAAAGGCCCTTGATTTTAGAGATGGACTGATCACTGAAGTTAATGATTTTGATGAGTTCAAAGCTGTGCTGGAAAAAAAAGGAGGTTTTGTATCTGCACACTGGGACGGCACCAGTGCCACTGAAGAAAAGATCAAAAGCCTTACCAAAGCTACCATCAGGTGTATTCCAAATGATGCGGTATCAGAGGAGGGACAATGTATCCTGACAGGGGCTAAATCGCACAGACGGGTTTTGTTTGCAAAGGCGTATTGAAAAAAATAAAAAAAAATTGAAAAGTACTTGCAGAGTTGGAATATTGTATTAATTTTGCACTCGCTTGATAAAGAAAAGCAAACTCTAGGCCCGTTCGTCTATCGGCTAGGACGCCAGGTTTTCATCCTGGTAAGAGGGGTTCGATTCCCCTACGGGCTACAATTTGTTTAAATAACAATTTAATTTAAGTATTATGGCAAATCATAAGTCGGCATTGAAGAGAATCAGAAGCAATGAGTCGAAACATTTAAGAAACAAGTACCAGCATAAAACCACGCGTAATGCGATCAAAGGTTTGAAAGCTTTGGAAACGAAGAAAGAGGCTGAGGCTTTGTTGCCAAGTATTGTATCTATGGTTGATAAACTGGCTAAAAATAATATCATACACAAAAATAAAGCGGCAAACGTTAAATCTAAACTGACCCTGCACGTCGCCAGTCTTTAATAAAAGATTTATTTTAAAATATTTAAAAGCAATCCTGATGGATTGCTTTTTTCGTTTCTGCGGTTCAATTTTAATTAATTTCTCTTATGTTTCGGATGTTTCGGATGTTTCGGAAAATGATATATTTCCTTACATATTCTTAAAATTGAATTTATTTGGAGGGTGTGACCTGACCTTACCATTCATAGACCCTGTCGGCATCGAGCCGGATCATTATAAACAGCAGTACCGTAAAACCCCAAAGTGAAGAACCTCCGTAACTGAAAAATGGCAAGGGAATTCCTATAGTGGGCAAAAGGCCGATCACCATACCTATGTTGATGGTGAAATGGAAAAAGAAAATGGCTACCGTGGCGTAGGAAAACACCTTGCTGAAAATAGATTTTTGTCTGTCGGCAATATAAAGGAGCCTGATCAGAAAAGCAACAAAGAGCAAAATCACGAAGCTGCTGCCCAAAAACCCCCATTCTTCACCAACAGTGCTGAAAATATAATCGGTCTGTTGTTCGGGTACAAAATCTCCCTGGGTTCGGTCACCCTGAAGAAATCCTTTTCCGCTGACACCTCCCGATCCTATGGTGATCACAGATTGTGCGGTATTGTAGCCAATACCCTGTGCATCAACATCTTTGCCCAGAAGGATGTTAAAGCGATCACGGTGGCGCTGCTCAAAAACATTGTTGAATACGTAATCCACACTAATTATAAAAACACTTGTAAAGAAATAAATGGCAACAAACCTCATCCAATTATGGCGCAGGTACTTTTTGTTTTTATAGGCCAGGTAGCCCAGTAGAACGGTAATGACAACGGACGCCATGACTATGGTATTCAGAAAGCCAAGATAAAGAGTAACGATAAACAGCAGCAGTGCCAAAAATCCGATCACCAAATAATACAGAGGAAGACCAAACTGATAAAGAACCAGGATAAGCGAACCGTATACCAGGGCCGATCCCGGATCGGGTTGAAGCGTGATCAGGAGTGCCGGAAGGAAAATGATTCCGAAGGCCTTGAGCTGACTGGAAAGCTTTCGAAGGTCTTGGTTTCGCTCATTGAGATAATTTGCTATGGCCAGTGCAGTTGCAGCTTTTGCAAATTCCGACGGCTGAATTCCAAATGATCCGAAGGTATACCAGGAAGTGGCTCCGTTGATATTGTTTCCTAAAATAAAAAGCCCGGCAAGAGAAAGTATGGAGACCAAATAGAAAATACCTGAAAACTGTTCATAGAATTTTTTGTCAATGGCAAGAATAAAAATGATAATGACAAAACTCAACAGCACCCACATCATTTGTTTGCCATATTTTGTTGACAGGTCAAAAATTTCAAATTCCGTTTCTGAAAAAGTAGCTGAATAGATGCTCAGCCAGCCCAGAAATACGAATATCAGGTACATTGCGATCAACAGCCAGTCAACACCTTTGAATATGTTACTCTTCCTTTTGCGCAACGTAATTCTCTATTTCAAGTTGTTTGTTATATTCTTCTTCCAGACTTCCTTCAAGCATTCGTTTTTCAAGCCAGTCTCTCTTAACTTCACCTTTGATGTAACGTTCAATCATCAAACTGGCAATAGGGGCCGCCCATCTTGAGCCCCAGTATCCATTTTCAACAAACACTGCAATAGCGATCTTGGGATCGTCTTTCGGAGCAAAAGCAATAAAAATTGAATGATCCGTAAACTGGATCCGCTCTCCATTGATCCGTTTGAAATTTTCTGCTGTTCCTGTCTTTCCGCAGATCTGAATATCACTTATTTTAGAACCTCTTGCTGTCCCTATTTCAAAAACATTGAGCATGCCATCAATAACGGGTTCAAAATGCTGTGGTGCAATGGTCGTGTATTTTGGTGTGGTATATTTTTTGTCCTTGTTCAAACTGTCTCCCACTTTTTTCAAAATATGGGGAGTATAATAAAATCCTCTGTTCGCAACAGCCGCTGTCATGTTGGCCAATTGAATTGGGGTCGTGAGTACTTCACCCTGTCCGATGGCGTTGGAAATCGTGGTGATGGCTTTCCACTGGTGGTTGGGGTAATACCTGTTGTAAAGCTCCGCATCAGGGATCAGGCCCTTCTGTCCGGAGGGCAGGTCATAACCCAGGTAGTTGCCCAGGCCAAAACTTTTAACATGGTCACTCCATGTATTCATTCCTTCCTCTGGCGAATCGTATTTTTCGATGGTCCTCCTGTAAACATTCGAGAAATAAGCATTGCAGGAGCGGTAAATTCCCGTGTTCATACTGATGGGTGCCCCTACAATTCCACAGTGGCATTTCATGAAACCACCTCTTCCGTATTTATAGCCATGGTAGCAGTAAAAAGGAGTTTGAGGCGTAATGACTCCTTCCTGTAGACCCACAAGAGCATTGATGATCTTAAATGGGGATCCGGGAGGATACTGCGCCTGTAAGCCCCTGTCAAGCATCGGTTTTTTTATAGAATCATTAAAAAGCAGATAAGAATTCTTTGATCTTTTCCTTCCAACCAGCATTTCCGGGTCATAACTCGGGGTGGAGACCAAAGACAAAATTTCGCCTGTTGCAGGTTCAATGGCCACAATGCCTCCCCTTTTATTGACCATGAGTTGTTCTGCATACATCTGCAGTTCCATGTCAAGTGTAAGGGTGATGTCTTTGCCGGGAACGGGTAAGGTGTCATAGATGCCTTCCTTGTAAGGGCCAATCTCTTTGTTAAACCTGTTCTTTTGGATAAAATTTACTCCTTTCTTACCGCGAAGTACTTTTTCATATTGCTTTTCAATTCCGTGATAACCGACCAGCTCACCAAGCTGGTAATAGTCATTGTTCCTCAGTAAGCCTTCATTCACTTCACTGATATATCCCAGAACATTGGCACTCGTTTGTTCGGGGTATTGTCTCAAAAATCTTTTTTGAATGAAAAAACCTTTGTATTTGTACATTTTTTCCTGCAGATATGCGAAATCTTCTTTTGAAAGCTGGCCTAAAAAAATAGAGGGTATTCTGGGGGAATAATTTTTAGTGCGATGGTATCTCTTCAGAAAGTCCTCTTTGGTAATTTTCAGTAAACTGCAAAATTCCAAAGTATCAAGAGGCTCCACATCCTTTGGTATGATCATAATGTCATAGGAGCTCTGGTTGGCTACCAGAAGTTCGCCATTTCTATCATAGATAAAGCCCCTGTCAGGGTAGGCAAATTTCACCGTAACGGCAGAATTGTTCAAGGGATTTTGTCTGTATTGGTTATCGATGACCTGCAAAAAAAACAAGCGACTGATAAAAATTACCCCAATGGATAAGATCAAAAAATATAATAGTGACTTTCTTGGCATTTGTTATCTTTTACGCATGACAAAGGTAAAACTTATCATGGTCAATATAATGGTAAAAATACTTGTTAAAAGTGTCTTTATAAAAATAATATCAAATTTACTCCATTTAAAATACTCCATTCCAAAGACCGTAAGATGATGAATAACGGTCAAAATAACCACATAAAGGAACATTTTTGGAAAGGGCAGTTTGAAGATGGTCAGGGCTCCATAATCGATTTCCCTTTTACCAATCACGCTTTGCAAAACCGGTATTCTGATAAAAGCAATAAACAAGGTCGCTGCAGCATTGATCCCTCCCGAATCTGAAAATACATCGATGAAAAGACCCAGCAAAAAACTTAGGAGCAACAAGGTGGCATCATCTTTCCGGATGGGATACAGGAAAATAAAGAAAATATAAAAGAAGGGATTGATATAGCCCAGGAAATTAATATTGTTCAGCACCACGATCTGAAGCAGTATGAGTCCGATGAATAATATGGCGCTATTGATATTTTCCCTATTCATTACTTGATTTCTCTTCCAGGTTTTTAATTTCTAATTTATCAAAATTCTTAATGACTTCAACAAATCCTATGGAACTCATATCGTTAAAAAGGGATACGTTGATATAATCGTAATTATTGTTCAGGGTTTTGAATTCTTTAACTGTCCCAATAGGAATCCCTTCCGGGAATATAGTGGATCTTCCACCGGTGACAATCGTATCTCCGACATAAACGGCTGCCTGTATGGGAATATCGAGCAGCTGTACCACATTATAGTCATTATTGTCCCAGCTTAAACTCCCATAATGGTCGCTGTTCATAAGTTTGGCGTTGATCCTTGAATTGACATTCAGAATGGATAATACCGTTGCGTAATTTGCTGAAACACTTTTGGTAATTCCAACGATTCCTTTACTGTTAATAACGCCTAAATCAGGTTCCAGACCACTGTTGCTGCCTTTATTGATCGTAAGATAGTTGTTGTTCTTCCTGTAGTTGTTATTGATCACTTTCGCACTTGTATAATGGTATTTTTGATTGTAATTCAAGGTATCGATGAACAATAAATCCTTATCGATCAAATTTTTGTCCTTCAGATTCAAAAGGTTTTTTAAATAGACATTTTCTTCAGAAAGGCGTTGATTTTCCTTTTTAAGAAGAAGAAATTCCTTGAAATTATTGATTTTGTTGTAGATGCCTCCTGATACGAAATTAGCCGAATTGACAAATTTACTCTTGTGGAAAGAATGGCTTTGAATCGTAAATATAATGGCAATTACTTCAAGCAACAAAAAGAGTATAAATAATTTATTCTTGTAAAGGAATGAAATAATTTGTTGCATAATATTTGATCAGCTTTCTATTTCATTAAAACGCTTTTATATTTCTCTATATCCTTTAAAGCTATTCCCGTTCCTCTTACAACAGCTCTTAGCGGGTCTTCTGCCACATAAACCGGTAAATCCGTTTTTCGGGATAACCTTTTGTCCAATCCACGGAGCATGGATCCTCCTCCGGCCAGGTAAATACCTGTATTGTAAATATCTGCCGCCAGTTCAGGAGGGGTTTGAGAAAGGGTTTCCATTACCGCATCTTCAATTCGTAAAATTGATTTTTCCAGGGCTTTGGCAATCTCCCTGTAGGACAATTCAATTTGTTTTGGTTTACCACTGAGCAAGTCACGTCCCTGAATCGAAATGTCATCAGGAGGAGTGTCCAGCTCTTCAGTAGCGGCTCCAATCTGGATCTTGATTTTTTCAGCCGTTGTTTCTCCAATATATAAGTTGTGCTGTGTTCTTAAATACATGGCGATATCACTGGTGAACACATCACCGGCAACTTTTACTGATTTGTCACAAACAATACCACTCAGGGCGATCACAGCTATTTCGGTGGTACCTCCTCCGATGTCAATGATCATATTTCCTTTGGGCTGCATGATGTCAATTCCTATACCGATCGCAGCTGCCATTGGTTCATATATGAGATATATATCTTTGGCATTCATCTGTTCTGCAGAATCTCTTACGGCCCTTTTTTCCACTTCAGTAATACCTGAAGGAATACAGATCACCATTCGCAATGAGGGTCTGAAAAAGCGGTTTTTGATCGTTGGAATATTTTTGATAAACTCACGGATCATTTGCTCCGAGGCCTCAAAATCAGCTATGACCCCATCTTTTAGAGGTCGTATGGTTTTGATGTTTTCATGGGTCTTGCCTTGCATCAGATTGGCCTTTTTGCCAATGGCAATGATTTTGTTTGTTGTTCTGTCCACAGCCACGATTGACGGGCTATCAACAACAACTTTTCCTTTGTGAATGATTAAAGTATTTGCAGTCCCCAGATCGATTGCAATATCTTCGGTCATAAAGTCAAAAAACCCCATAAAATGTTATCGTGTTAACTTGTTTGTATTGTGAATGTCACAAATGTAATAAATTTACCCAATTCTTAAAGACAATGGCTTAAAATAGTTAAAAGTATTTTAGAGCACTGTTTGTATACCGGAGCAAACAACAAATGAGGGTTTGTGATATGCTTTTAGAATCTAAGGATCCTAATGTTTAAAATGTCTGGTACCCGTCATGACCATAGACATCTGATGGTCATCGCAATAGTCTACGGATAATTGATCCTTAATCGAACCACCAGGCTGAATGACTGATGTGATACCTGCTTTGCCTGCTATTTCCACACAATCCGGAAAAGGAAAAAATGCATCACTAGCCATGACAGCACCATTCAGGTCAAAACCAAAATGATTTGCTTTGGCAATCGCCTGATTCAGTGCATCTACCCTAGAGGTCTGGCCCGTTCCGCTGGCACATAATTGTTTGTTCTTTGCTAGAACAATCGTATTCGATTTTGTGTGTTTGCATATTTTAGAGGCAAACAACAGGTCGTTGGTCTCCTCGTCGCCAGGCTGTAATTTTGTAGCTTGTTTCAAATCTGATTTCTGGTCAGTAATGTTATCCTTTTCCTGAACCAAAACACCGTTCAAGGCAGTTCTGTAATTTGAATCAGGCAGGGTAATTTCTTTCTGAACCAGAATAATCCTGTTCTTTTTTCCTTTTAAAATGTCCAGGGCTTTGTCTGTATAGGAAGGAGCAATCACCACTTCACAAAATAATTTGTGAATTTCTTCAGCAGTTTTTTCATTTATGGTCGTATTGGAAATTAAAATACCTCCAAACGCTGAAACGGGATCCCCTGCCAAAGCATCCTTGTAAGCTTCTTCAATAGTGCTTCTCTGGGCCAGTCCACAGGCATTGTTATGCTTTAAAATGGCAAAGGTAGGTGCTTCTCCTTTGAATTCATTCATCAGATTCACAGCAGCATCTACGTCGAGTAAATTATTGTAGGACAATTCCTTACCGTGCAGCTTGTCAAATAGGTCCTCGAGGTTTCCATAAAAATATCCCTTCTGGTGCGGGTTTTCACCATACCTTAATTGACTTGACTGATCAAAACTCTCTCTGAATTCTTCCTCTTTTGCCTCTAGGTTCAAATATTTGAAAATGGCCGTATCGTAATGACTTGAAACACTGAAAGCCTTGGCGGCAAAAAGTTTGCGCTGCTCCAGGCTGATGTTTCCATTATCCTTTGAAAGGATTTCAAGAAAGTCGTCGTATTGCTTCATGCTTGACACGCAGATCACGTCTTTGAAATTCTTGGCAGCCGCCCTGATCAGTGAAATACCTCCAATATCGATCTTTTCAATAATGTCCTGTTCTGCTGCACCACCGGCCACAGTTTTTTCAAATGGATAAAGATCAACAATGACAACATCTATTTCGGGAATTTCATAGGTGCCGAGCTGTTCCAGATCACTTTCGTTATCGCGACGTCCCAGTATACCTCCAAATACCTTTGGATGCAGGGTTTTGACCCTTCCACCTAAAATCGAAGGATAGGAAGTAAGGCTTTCAACGGGAACAACATCAATACCCAAATCACGAATAAAATTTTCTGTTCCGCCTGTAGAATACAGGGTTACCCCTAGTTCATTTAATTTTTTTACGATGGGTTCCAATCCATCTTTGTGAAAAACTGAAATGAGGGCCGACTTTACTTTTTTCAAGGTGTTCATATTGTTTCGCTGAATTTTGTCGCAAAAATAAGCAATCGTTGCCTGATGAACAACAGATCTTTTAAATATAATAGACACTTTTCTGTCTGTGAAAATTTAAGAATCATGTCCTGTGGTTTTTACAGAACCCTAGCAGGGTTCAAAAGGATTAAATAAGTTACACTGCTAAGGTTTTCAGCTCATTTCGTTTGATCACACAAACATATTTATGGCGTCAAAGAAAATTTTTGCATTGATAAGGAATATTGTACATTTAGCTATCGAGGGAAAGATGGAATTTCAAGCAGCAAACTCCGGTTGAATCGTTGTACTTCTGACTTTGAGGGCATGACAAAAGAATTTTATTAGGTTGGCAAAGAAAATCAAACTTGGCTTGGGGCACAATTGGAAGCAGTTTTCATTGCTTGTCATCGTTAATATTTTTGTAGGAGGCATGGTGGGTCTGGAACGAACTATTTTGCCCCAACTCGCCGAAGAGGTCTATGGACTTACTGCCAAAACAGCCATTTTGTCTTTTATCGTCATCTTTGGGATGTCAAAGGCTGTTACGAATTATTTTACCGGGGCACTCGCGGACCGATTGGGTAGAAAAAACCTGTTGATCCTGGGCTGGATGATTGCTTTACCCATACCTTTTATACTGATATATGCCCCAAGCTGGAGCTGGATTGTATTTGCCAATTTGCTGCTCGGAATGAACCAGGGTCTTACCTGGTCAAGTACGGTGGTCATGAAAATTGATCTTGTTGGAGAAAAGGACCGAGGTTTGGCCATGGGACTGAATGAATCAGCAGGGTACCTCGCTGTTGGGGCCGTAGCTTTTCTTACGGGCTGGGTGGCTTCAAACTATGGTTTGATTCCTTATCCGTTTTATATTGGAATTGTACTTGCCATTTCAGGTTTGATTTTTTCAGTGTTCTTTGTTCATGACACAAAGCATCATGTGGCTGTAGAATCAAAAAGCAGTTCCAAAGCCATGATGAAAAATGTTTTTTTAGAAACCTCCCTGACCCATAAAAATCTTGGTTCTATTTCTCAGGCCGGGATGGTGAATAATTTAAATGACGGGATGATCTGGGGGCTTTTTCCAATTCTTCTTGCCGGATTGAGCTTTAATCTCGAACAGATCGGCATCATCGTTGCCGTTTATCCCATGGTCTGGGGAATAGGGCAGCTGTTCACAGGAAAAATGGCCGATTTATTACCAAAGAAAGGATTGTTATTCTGGGGCATGCTGATTCAGGGAATCGTGTTGGGACTGATGGTTTTTACCAGTCAATTTGTTCATTTCATCGTCTTGTCCTTTTTCCTGGGATTGGGAACCGCTTTGGTTTA
>JAHEHF010000103.1:2262-7685 GCA_024644745.1 Flavobacteriaceae bacterium | reverse complement strand
ATCGCTTCGTTTTCAGCGATCCATTCTAAAGAATCGTCATTCACAAGTGCTCTGGCATTTGGGGTGGAAATAATTTTGAATTTAAAATCTCTGATTGTTTCAATAAGAAACTTTGATATATATGGTTTATCTACCAGGAACATAGGTTTCCTTTTTTTGTTTGGAGCCATTCATGGGTATTTCCAAAGAAACGCTCTTCAATCGGGTTGCAACTTATTTTAACTTTTCGAATTATTCATCTGAATTGATTTCCGATATGTGAATATGCTTTCCACAATTACGGTCATAATGATAAATGTACCACCAATTATTGTTCTTGGCTCTGGATATTCATGTAGAAATATCATTCCCATTAAAATACCGTAAACGGGTTGTAAACTGCTAATAATACTTGCCGAAGTGACCGAAAATTTTTTAAAACTATATAAAAACCATGTATGGCCTATTGCGGTGGTTAACAAAGACAGTAAAATGACCCCAGGGAGTTGGATCGTGAAATTATGCAAATCTTCAAAAAAATAGAACGGTGACAAAAAAATCGTGATGACGATCAGTTGATACAGCATTAAAACGGAACCATTGTAATCTCTGATTTTCGACTTGGTGATAATATTGCGTAAAGAATAAAAAAATGCAGACAGCACCCCCAGTGCTATTGCTTTTGAGTAATCATGTTCAAAATTTAAATCCGGAATGAGAAAATATACGCCAAGCAAAACAAAAATTCCCAATACCAGGTGTATTTTTTCAAATCTGGTTTTTAAAATCATCGGCTCCAAAAATGTTGTAATGATTGGAAACGTAAATAACGAGATCATGCCAATTGCCACATTCGAGAGTTTTAATGAATAGAAATAGGTCAACCAGTGTAATCCTAATAACAACCCACTGACAAATAGTGTCGATCTGTCTCGTTTTTGAACCTTTAAATCAAATCGTCTCCATTTGCAAAATAGAAATATAAAAAACCCGCCGATAATTGCTCGAGTGCAAATAATCACAGGAACCGGCAAATCGATATATCTGCCCAATGCACCGGAAGTACTAATGAACAGTATCGCAAGGTTTAATTCAAGTAAATTTTGAAAACTTTTGTTTTTATACATCATCTCAATTCAGGCGCATTGAAGGTCATTGTCTGTAAAAAATATGAGTTCGGTATTTCTTCGGCTTTCCAGGCCTCCTATACTTTAAGCCTTGACTGTTTACAATTTGATACATGCAAGTCAATACCTATCCCTGCCCTGATCTTCCTTTTCATGAACAGGTGTCGACATTTTATTTATCCTTTGATCATGATAAGCATCATTTTGAAAGCTTCTATGGCTTCCAATGCGTGTGGAATGTTTGCAGGCATAATGATCATTTGCCCCTCTGATAATATATTGGGTTCGTTTGCTATTGTAATTTCACAGGTCCCATCTATGATCATAACGATGGCATCATATGGTGTGGAGTGCTCACTTAAGTTCTGTCCTTTGTCAAAAGAAAACAAGGTAGTGGACCCATTCTTGTTTTTCGTAACAATTTTGCTCACAGTTGCCCCCTGAGCATATTCTATACTGTCTTTTAAGGTGCAGGTTTTTCCAAATTCTATTTTCTGTGTCATGTATTTTGATTTATTTATTTTATCCAAAACCAACCGTGGCTTCCAGCTACGGCTCCGGCTGTAGTGATCAAACTGATGATGAGCAATACCCAGTGCAATCGATGCATGATCTCAAAGGTTTTCACTGGATTTTCAACGGCGTATTTCTTAAACACTTTATGGAGCACCAGGGGCTCAAAAACATACAGGATCAACGAAAAAATGATCCAAACCAATGTCATGGCATGAATCCACCAGAACCTGTAATCGAAATACCTGTTCCAGGCATTGAGTTCATAAAGCATATAAAACCCGGTTATCCCTGTTAAGAGCGTCGTCACTTTGGCCTGAATCGCAAATTTACCTTCTATTCGTTCGAAGGTTCCTATTTGTTCTTCTTTTGATTTCATTTTCTTAATGGCCGGAATCAGGACAGTTGTAACCATCGACACACCTCCGATCCAAAGAATGACCGCAATGATGTGAATTACCCGCGCTAATGTAAAGTACTCCATTTCTAAATCTTAATTTTTGTCAGTAGTTCGGATGTAATGCAGCAAAAGTAAGTCTTTATCTTTTTATCCATCCAAAAGGCCATAATTTAAAGCAGGTCATTATTTATTTACATTGATTGTAATGAAACACCTGTTGTTTTCTGATATCCGAGGTAAATATAAAGGTTTAGGACATTAGAATTACCAGCTCATCAGGTTGTCCTTTTGAGCGTTGGAATTAAGATTTTGAAATCATCACAGCCCTAAAAGCGTTTTCCGGTAGCCTATGGTTTTGTGATTCAAGGACAAGAATGTTGCTCTAAGATGGATGCCCCGAAAATAACCCTCAGGATTTTTTTGTGAGAAATTTGCCTTAAAACAAATAAGCTGTCAAAAGTAAAGATAGAACTGATGCTTTTTGTTCATATTTCTTCAATCGAAATTGGTGCAAGATTCCCTATGTTCTTAGTCCCGGGTCATTCTTGCTATTATTTTTGCCTGTTCAGGGAACATGCCAAGGAGTTCTTTTCGACTGATAAGCTCAAAGTCTTTAAAATCAAATCCGGGAGAAACCGTGCATCCCACCAGGGAATAGGAGTTTTGATTCATTACTTCTGCTGCAAACCAGCAACCTCCGGGAACAACAAATTGGGGTACCTGCCCCTGATCCAAAACACGACCGATAAGATATTCAGAATAGTCACCTGCCGGTGTTATCACATGCAGGCGTAAGGGAGATCCGTCGTAAAAATGCCAAATTTCATCTTGTTTTATCCTGTGAAAGGCTGAAAAATCATGCGAAGTGAGAAGGAAGTATATGCAGGTCGAAAAGTTTCTTTTACCCGTATACTTCGGCCCCAGACCTATTTCGTCTATCTCTTCGGAACTTCTGTAAGTTTCCCTGAAGTATCCTCCTTCCGGATGTGGTTCAAGTTCCAGACCGGAAATCAAGATTTGAATTGTGCCATTCATGTTTTCATTTGCCATAATCTCCACCATGGTAAGCCAGGGGCATCATGATGCTCGTAGTGATATCCAAAAAAATAGCAGCTGAAAAATGCGAAAAAGTGGTTTTTTTCCAAACTCCTGGATTTGTGTTTGTTGTCGGTTTTATGACCGTCTTTATGAGGGATGTAAGTTCCGAAATAAAACAACTGAAAAGTCGACAAAATGCTTGGAATGACCCAAAATAAAATAAGATTTTCCATTGGAAAAATTAATCCTAACAATTGAAGGCTCACTGTGATTAAAACAAGTTGTTGCCAGGTAATGTATCTTTTCAGGAAGTTCCAGTACCACAGCCAGAATTTGCCCGATCCGTGATAATCAGGATCTTCATCAGTAGCGACATGCCTGTGATGCTCATGGTGTTTGACAATTAATTTGTCGTAGAAATTAAATGCAAACAGCAAAGAGGTAACCGTGCCTATAAAATCATTCAGTTTTCTGTTCCTGGATACCGAACCATGCATGGCGTCATGGGAGGTGATGAACAAACCGGTATACAAGTGGGTTTGGAGGTAAATGGCCAGATATGTCAGTGGATTGCTGAAATCCAATGTCCAATTCAGTAAAAAATACAAACTAATACTCCAAATAATGATCAGGGAGGAGCCGATGAAGACTCCTGCAGGGTCAATAGTGGCCGTCAATAACTGTCGCGCTTTCATAATCCTTTTTCTTTTGTACAACAAATCTAATAAAAATATTAGACAAAAAGGAAAAAAATTAAGTATTTTAATCGAAATTATCAATTAAATAAAGCGAAATATCACATTAAAATGCTGAAAAAAAGAAAATTAAGAATTATATGAAAAAGTTCAACTTAATATAAAAATAATTAGACAATTAAATGAGATGCCATATTTTAATATTTATCAGACATCATTTTTTGGTTTACCATGGTATGATCAACTTTATTTCGACTTATAAAGCAATGGTTAAGTTCAAAACAGAGTCTTGTTTATTTTTGGAAAAAGGTGATGACTTTTTTAAACAATAATGATATCCAATAGATTAAAACTGTTGAAATCGCCCCGATTCCAATGCCATAGCTTAATCTCCAAAACCACTTCATTGCATTTTGACTTCCTTGAAATGTTTCTTTTTCTGAAAAAGAGAAGGAGAGATTGCCGGCAAGCAAATATGAGATGGGGAACCATAATATGGCTATTGCCAGGATAATTTTTAGCAATCTTGACAGGAGCCTGTTAAAAATTCCGCTTGGATGTCTCAGGCCCTGAACTCCAAGGTAAATTGAAAGTGGCAATGAAATCATTCCTGCCCAGGTAATGAAATTTCCCAATGGAACAGAATTAGAATGACCCAAACTCATTGTCAATAAAGAAGAACCGGTTATCAAAAGGATAATAGTGGAAAAAATGACAGCTAAAGCAACAATAAAC
Organism: Flavobacteriaceae bacterium; assembly: GCA_024644745.1. GTDB lineage: Bacteria > Bacteroidota > Bacteroidia > Flavobacteriales > Flavobacteriaceae > Lutimonas. The sequence goes on along the minus strand of JAHEHF010000103.1, from coordinate 3,198 downwards.
CCAACTTTTCTTTTATTCATTTTTATCTGGTTTCCCTTTGCTTTTGTCACTGCAATGATGCTTTCGGTTATTACGCTTATTATTTTACCGAATTTCCAAAATATGTGATCCCGGACTTACTCATATACTTTTATATAATCGACAATCATTTGAACCGGTAAATCATCCGGATCGACCTCACCAACCCATGATCCGCCAAGTTGCTGGTCTATCAAAATATAAAAAGGCTGGTCATAGGGCCATTGTGAAGGGTCAACACCCTCAATTTTCGGATACCTGAAAGTTTCTTCTCCGTTTAAGGTGAATACCAACTTGTCGGGATACCATTCCAATCCATAGGTATTAAACTGATCTATATTTACTTTTGCGGTTCCAGAATGTGGTGGATTATCTTTTTGTTTCAGTTCCAGGGTGTAGTATGAATGTGTCGTCTGGTAGATGATCTTGTCAAAATTGAGATGCTCCATAATGTCAATTTCCCCATTTCTGGGATAAGCACCATATTTTTTCTCTTCAGCCAGCATCCACATGGCGGGCCAGGCACCCTGAGCGCACTCGAGCTTCGCTCTTATTTCAATCTTTCCGTTTTGAAAGGCAAATTTACCTTTGGTGTAGACTCCTCCCGTCAAAAAGGGCCTGGGATCACTCAAGGTATCAGGATTTACGATTCCTTTTAAGAATAATTTTCCATCTGCAATGTCATAACATATTGAATCACTCGTCATGTGCCTGCCCCAGTCAGCGTTATTGGGTGCGATCCGGGTCCATTTGGTCGTATCCAGTTCAGCTTTGTCAAAATTGTCTTCCCAGATCAATTGCCAGTTTTTGGATTCGACCGGCGGATTCTTAGAGCAACTTGTTGACAGGATCATGAAAAGGATGGGTAAGAAACTGTATTTTTTCATTTTTTATTGGATTAATTGTGAATCATGGTTT
>JAHEHF010000103.1:313-2162 GCA_024644745.1 Flavobacteriaceae bacterium | reverse complement strand
CATGGTTTTGGCCGTGCAAATTTATTTTGAAATGAAATTGGCCTCCCATGGGCCAATGCCTGTAATCTGGATAATCGTACCATCGTCGGCCCATACAGTATGGATCTCGTTTCTCGCATTCACATAATAGTCACCCGGTCCGAATTCTTTTGCGTCTTTCATTGTGGCCTCTTCGCCAAAGGCGACATAAGCTTTACCTTTGAGAATCGTCACGCGTTCATCTTTAGGGTGGGTATGAGGCGGCATCTTAAATCCACCACTTGTCTTGAACCTGACACTAAAAAGGTCCTTGCTTTTTGGATTGCCTTCCAGAACCGTCATTTCACATCCTTCCGGAAGGTTTGGCGGACAGGGCTTCCACTTTATGTCTTTTGCAATGACAACGTGCTGGACGGATCCGTCAGGAAATTTCATTTCTCCTACAGGAGCAGACTTCTGCGTGCATCCCAGCATGATCATGAGGATAAACACAATAGATAAGTTGATTTGATTTTTCATTTTTTTTATATTTAAATTATTGCCAGTTAAAAGTGATATGTCTTGTGGTAAAATAAGTAGCTCTGTTCCTTCCACTTCTGTTGGAAAATGTTTCGCTGTTGTTTATGATTATCATGGCATCATCAGTTTCAATGGTTGTCTTTCTATTTCGGGAAGGAGGGCCCGTGTCGTTATCATTTCTTTGCTTAAAGCCTCCATCATGACTTTCAATTGTTCCGGGTTTTTATGGGCTACATTATTGGTTTCAAAAGGATCTCTCTTAAGATTGAAAAGTTCATATCGGGGCATGCCTTCGATTTGATAGTGGTATATAATTTTCCAATCCGATTCCACCAGGCTTGTGTAATAGCTGGAGCGATGCTCATGTGGAAAATGGTTTAGAAAGCGCTCGTCACGTATATTGTTATGTTGACCCGTAAATTGGTCTTGAAGCATAAAGCCATCCAAAATATGTTCCTTGGGTATTTTGATATCGGCTGCCCGACCGAGGGTTGGGAAGATGTCGAGTATTGAAGCTGCCTGCTGTTGAATTTCATTTTGAATTATTGGAGTTTCCTTCTGGCAGGAATTTTGATCATTCGGCGTAACCCATGATGCGAGAAATGGCACCCTCATACCACCTTCCCAGTGCATGCCTTTTTTCCCTTTCAAAGGCAAAGAACTTCCGTAATCATCCTTCATCGTCACAGGCGCATCAGAACCATTGTCACCCATGAAAAGCAGGAGGGTGTTTTCTCCCAATCCCAATTCCTTTACATGTTTTACAAGATCTCCCAATGATTTATCGATACCCTCGATTAAGGTTGCAAAAGCTATTTCTTTTTCAGACTTTCCTGAATTTCTATAGTGATCGGTAAACCGCGGATCGGGTTGAAATGGTGAGTGCACTGCATAATGTGACATATTCAGGAAAAAAGGTTTTCCTTCTTCTTTAGCCCCGGTGATGGCAGCCTTGGCTTCGAGGGTCAGGGCTTCGGTCAGAAATATATCTGTGCCATGGTACTTCTCTAAATTTTTAACGGCCCTAATTTTATCTCCCCTGATGTGCCCAAAACCATCTTTTCCATAATAACTGCCGGGTCTTCCAATGGCACCCCCGCCAATGTTTATATCAAATCCCAGGTTTATCGGGTCTTCTCCCTCGCTGTTAAAAGGTCCAAAATGTGCTTTCCCGACATGAATGGTCCTGTATCCTGCTTGCTGCAATAAGCGTGGCAGTGTAACAGATTCCTTTGAGAGTCCTTTCCAGTTCCATGATGCAGGGCCAAAAGCACCACGATTATTTTTCTCAGGATCGATCCAGGTAGTGACACCATGACGCGCTGCGTTCTGTCCGGTCAATAGTGTAACC
>JAHEHF010000103.1:0-303 GCA_024644745.1 Flavobacteriaceae bacterium | reverse complement strand
AACCCTTGAGGATGAACATACAGAATGTGCATAAAAATTAGTGAACCGGACTCCTTGAGCTGCAAGCTTTTCAATGTTTGGGGTCTGGTAAAAAGAATTAAGGGGATATGTTACCGGATTACCGGAAGCATCACAAATAAAGGGAACTGAAGTGTCCATAGGCCCCATGTCATCAACCAAAAAAACGATGATATTTGGTAAGTCAGTCTTGTTCTTCGCACCAGAACAAGATAGGATACCGATAAAAAGCAACAATTGTAAAGCGATTGTGCTACCCTTCATTCTTAATCTGTAATTTAAATT
>JAHEHF010000102.1 GCA_024644745.1 Flavobacteriaceae bacterium | reverse complement strand
TTCCGCTTGTCGGTTCAATATAAGTGGTCATAATTTTCATCAAAGTCGATTTCCCGGCTCCGTTTGGGCCCAAAAACCCAACAATCTCTCCCGTATCGATCGTAAAACTTACATGATCAAGGGCTTTTTGAGGACCATATTCTTTGACGACGCTGTCAACTTTGATAGACATAATTACTTTCCTGAATTACGGTACAAATAAACGAAAATTTGGTATATGAAGTCGTGATTTATGAAAGAACCTGCGGTCCTTGATTTCTCAAAGCACAACTGTGTGATTACAAATAAATTGAATGATCATCAAACTTTTTTAAAAAACACTTGCAATTGAAAAATTAATTTATACTTTTGCTGACTAATTTTGATTTTAATGACGAATTCTGTACAAATAGTGAACTGGTTTTACTTTTATTTTTTTCTACAAAATAAAGGCTGAGGCTATTTATGTATAGGTTAAATATAAAAACAACATACTGAGTCTCGTAATAACGAGGCTTTTTTTTTACAACAAATTTGAATTGCAGTAAGATGAAGATAGCCATTCAGGGAATTAAAGGGTCTTTCCACGACATCGTTGCCAGAAAATATTTCGGCAATGATATCGAATTGAAGGAATGCATGTCTTTTACAGAGATCCCGACCTTGCTCAACTCTGGTGAAGTGGACAGTGCAGTGATGGCCATCGAAAATTCAATAGCAGGGGCCATTTTGCCCAATTATGCACTGATCGATGAATACGACCTAAGCATAGAAGGGGAGGTTTATGTGAATATTCACCACCATTTGATGGCTTTAAAAGATCAATCTTTGGGAGATATCAAAGAGGTCTGGTCGCATCCAATGGCGCTTTTACAATGCAGAAAATTCTTCAGGGACAAGCCTGAAATCAAGTTGATCGAAGAAAAAGATACCGCCGAAGTTGCCCAAAGAATTCAAAAAAACAATATAAAAGGAGTTGCTGCCATTGCCAGTAAAATGGCAGCCGAATATTATGAGCTCGAGGTAATAGCAGATGACATTCAAACCATCAAAAACAATTCGACAAGATTTTTTGTTTTGAAAAAAGGTCATGACAGTCCCTACCATCCGAGTAAACTGGAGTGGGTAAAAGATAAGGCCTCCATTAAATTCATGACAAAACACGATGCTGGAAGTCTGGCCGAGATCCTGGATATTTTTGGGAAACACGACATCAATTTAACCAAAATACAGTCGCTTCCTGTCATCGATAAACCATGGAGCTACGCTTTTTTCATTGACCTGGTCATCGATGATTTTGTCTTGTATAAGAACGCCATGCACCTGATTTCTAAAAAAGTCACCCATTTAAAGGTTTTGGGCGAATACCATCAAAATAAATATTAAAATGTTTCCGACCGCCAATAGATTAAATAACGTTAAAGAATACTATTTCTCTATTAAATTAAGAGAAGTAAGACATCTGATGGATGAAGGAAAACCCATTATCAATTTAGGTATTGGAAGTCCTGACCTGGATCCGCCTGCGGAGGTTGTTTCGGCCTTAAAAAGTGCGGATGTACACGGGTATCAAAGTTACCAGGGAATTCCCGAGCTAAGAAAATCAATTGCTTCATTTTACAGTAAATATTATCAGGTGGACCTGGACTACAGGAATGAAATCTTACCACTCATGGGTTCAAAAGAGGGAATTTTACATATCTCTATGGCCTTTTTGAACCAGGGAGATCAGGCTTTAATTCCCGACCCTGGCTATCCTACTTATGCCTCAGTGACCAGGTTGGTTGAAGCAGAACCTGTTTCCTACCCTTTGAAAGAAGACAAGAAATGGTGGCCCGATTTAAATGAAATTGAAAAAAAGGATTTGAGCAAGGTCAGGATCATGTGGGTCAATTACCCCCATATGCCAACAGGCAGTAATGGGAGTAACACTTTATTCGAGGAGTTGATTGCTTTTGGAAAAAAACATAATATTCTGATCGTCAATGACAATCCTTACAGTTTTATCTTGAACAATGATCCGAAAAGTATCTTATCAATACCAGAAGCCAAAGATGTGGCCATTGAGCTGAACTCCTTGAGCAAAACTTTTAATATGGCCGGCTGGCGGGTGGGTATGGTTGTCGGTAAATCAGATTTTATCGAGGCCATTCTCAAGGTAAAAAGCAATATGGATTCGGGCATGTTCTACGGCATTCAGCAAGGCGCTGTTAAGGCTCTCAATTTATCAAGGGATTGGTTTGCTCAATTGAATGAAATCTACGAAAAAAGAAGAAAAGCCGTTTGGGAGATCTGTGATAAGATCAATTGTACTTATGACAAGAATAGTACGGGTCTTTTTGTATGGGCCAAAATTCCTGCCGGCAAAAAGGCAAGCGAAATGACAGATGAAATCCTTTACAAATATGATGTCTTTATCACTCCCGGTACCGTTTTTGGAGATCAGGGAGAAGGATATATCCGTTTTTCTCTTTGTGTGGATGTGGAAAAAATATTACAAGTGTCGAATCGATTGTCTAAATATGGTACATCATGAATAAAATAGCTGTTATCGGATTGGGTCTCATCGGCGGATCACTTGCCCTGGAATTGAAAAAATCTTCCTGGGCAACGATTTACGGAATCGATAAAAATGAGGATCACCTTGAAAGAGCTCTGGAACTTGGCATCATCTATGAAAAGGCCTCCATCGAGATCGTCTCAGAAGCAGATTTAGTGATCATCGCCGTACCGGTCAATGTCATTCCGGAAATAGCACTCAGGGTCTTGGACCATATAGGTGAAGACACCCTGGTATTTGATGTTGGCTCAACAAAGGCTGCAGTATGCGATGCGGTCAGGAACCATCCGAAAAGAAAGAATTTTGTGGCCGTCCACCCCATATCCGGAACGGAATTTTCCGGTCCTGATGCGGCCATTTATAACCTGTTCAATGAAAAAGTAAATATTATTTGTGAGAGAGAGCTGAGCGGAAGCAACATGATTGATCGTACCATCAAAATATTTGAAGATCTGAAAATGAAAAATGTTTTCATGGATTCTGCCGTGCAGCATGACAAGCATATCGCCTATGTATCGCATTTGTCGCATATCAGTTCCTTTATGCTTGGTAAAACAGTTCTTGAAATCGAACAAGATGAAAAAAATATTTTCAATATGGCAGGAAGTGGATTTGCTTCAACGGTGAGACTGGCCAAAAGCAATCCGGAAACCTGGACGCCCATATTCATGCAAAACAGTGAAAATTTACTGAAGTCTCTAGACGAGTACATCAAAAATTTAAATGAATTTAAAGAAATATTAACCCGAAAATCTGCCGATGATGTGTTGAGCATCATGCGAAACACAAATAGAATAAAAGACGTTTTGGCGGGAATTAAAAATCAATGACAATGGAAAATAAAAATTTTAGAACCTGGTTGGATGACATGAAATTATCTCATCCGCTGGTAATTGCCGGACCCTGCAGTGCAGAAAGTGAGGCCCAGGTACTTGAGATAGCAGAAGAGCTTAAAAACACAGATGCAACTGTATTCAGAGCAGGGGTGTGGAAACCAAGGACCAGGCCCGGAACCTTCGAAGGAAATGGGGTCAAAGCGCTTCCATGGCTCCAAAAGGTCAAAGAAAAAACCGGAATGCTCATTGCCATAGAAGTCGCCAATGCACAACATGCAAAACTGGCCCTTGAATTCGATATCGATATTTTATGGATTGGTGCCCGTACGACGGTCAACCCTTTTGCCGTGCAGGAGATTGCGGATGCCCTTCAGGGTACTGATAAGATCGTTCTTGTGAAGAACCCTATAAATCCGGACCTTGCTTTATGGATTGGCGCTATTGAAAGGTTGCATAAAAAAGGAATAAAGAATTTAGGTGCCATTCACAGAGGTTTTTCAACCTTCAGAAAATCAAATTTTCGCAATATACCAAGCTGGCAAATTCCGATTGACCTTAAAAGCAAGTACCCTACCCTGCCTATAATCAATGATCCTTCACATATCTGTGGCAACAGGGAAGGAATTTTTGAAGTTTCACAAACGGCTCTTGACCTCAAAATGGACGGGCTCATTATAGAAACGCATTGTCATCCTGACAAGGCTTGGAGTGATGCGAAACAACAGATCACCCCTGCAAGACTTGTGGAAATCATGGAGGGTCTAAAGGTTAGAAAACCAAGGTTTGAGAATAAGGAATCGGTATCCGCTTTAAATGCTTTAAGGCAGGAGATCAACGCCAAAGATGACCAGCTCCTTGAAACGCTGTCAGAAAGAATGCTCATCGTTGATCATATCGGAAAGGCGAAAAAAGCAGGTAACGTGGCGGTACTGCAAAGCACAAGATGGCAGGAAATTTTGGCAAAGGTTATAGAAAAAGGTGAAGAGCACGGCTTGTCAAAAGGTTTTATTGAAAAAATCTTTAAGGCCATTCACGAAGAATCTATTGCCCATCAGGAAAAAATCATCAATAGATAATTCATGCCGGGTGCCTGTCATTATTCTTAAGGATTCTTATCTTTGTACAAGGATCCTTAAGTTGACCTATATAAGAATCTCCTGAAACATTGATCAAAATGGTTAATAGTGGCTATAATGCAGGAGATCTTGTAGCCAGGTTACTTTGAATACTTGTGTGCCTGAAATATTATTCCTTTTTTAATTCCCGCTTTTCAACCATGATCATACATAATTTAGAAACTTCGAATTCGGTTTTAAATCACTTTGTTGCAGAGATCAGAGATGTTGAAATCCAGAAAGATCCTATGCGTTTTAGGAGAAATATAGAACGAATCGGTGAAATATTAAGTTATGAACTAAGCAAGGCACTTCATTTTACCGATCACAAGACCAAAACACCCCTTGGCGAAAAAAGAATTCCTTTGATTTCAGATGAACTGGTATTGTGTTCCGTCTTAAGGGCAGGTTTACCTCTGCATCAGGGAATATTGAATTATTTTGATAAAATAGAAAATGCTTTTATCTCAGCTTACAGGCACCATACTTCTCCTGAATCCTTTGAGATCAAGGCAGAATATCTGGCTTCTCCGTCACTTGAAAACAAAATTTTGATCCTGGCAGATCCGATGCTTGCTACAGGAAGTTCCTTGACCACGGTGTATGAAATATTGAAAGATCTGGGGAACATGAGGGAAATTCATATCGTCGCGGTAATCGCAGCCTCCGAAGGCGTTAAACAGGTTGCAAAGCATTTTCCTGACAACACGCATTTGTGGGTTGCCACAGTTGATCCTGAATTAAATGCTCAGGGGTACATTGTGCCCGGGCTGGGTGATGCCGGAGACCTTTCTTTTGGCATCAAATTAAGTCACTGAAAAAATCCCCCTAAAAAAACCAGGATAAAGAGGTAAATAATAGCTTCTTTGATCCAGTATTTCTTTATGATCTGCAGAAAGTTCGCAAACAAAATGCTCAATGGAAAAAATAGAAAAGTGATTTCGGCCCCGTTCTTGGAGGGGGCAATAAGCACGACGAGCAAGGAGACGATGATATGGGTAAGCAAAAGAAACCATGTCGATTTAAAATCAATTTTCGCAAGCAATGACTTCTTTGTGGTGGGAAAAATGGAAACCAACAACATCAATCCTATCAAAGTCAATGGAAAGAGGTATTGAGCTGAATTATAAAAAGCAAGTCCTAATTCATAATTCATGGTCCATATTTTATAGAAACTTTCCAAATCATCAAAAGCGAGCAAATAGGTATACGATAAAAAAACGGGAGTGATAAAACCAACTAACGGTATGAGGGCGTTGCGCCAATCGGCCTTCCTAAAAATATATATTCCGACATAGACCAGGACCATAAACAAGAGGCTCCAAATATAAAACCAGCTTGCCACCCCAATCCAGAATGCCCCGTCAAATAATTTCTCTTTTGTTCTGAGTCCGGATCTCAGACTATAAATTCTCCTGAAGGCAAAAAGCAAAATAAAATTTGACACAAATATGTTTCCGTTGGAAAAGGTCTTGGGGAAAAACCCGCATAAAATTATATAAAAGAAAATGGCATAAGAATTGTCTTCACTTAATGAATTCTTTCTAATGATGAAATTAAGAACAAAAACGATGAGGATTGCCAGGGCAAGAAAGGAGCCGTTCTTAATAAAAAATAAAAAATTGATGGGTTCAGCATTGAAATTGATTAGCGCAATCACAAATATCACAAATACCATAATGGACAGAGCCAAAAAATTAATTGGCCTGGTTTGATTAAAAAAATTGGCAATCATGATGTAATTTTTTATTTTTGCCCCCGAGATAGTTGAATCTCTCTTATATTTGCTGCAAGTTTAAGCTAATGTAAAAACTTTACAACATAAGCCCAAAGGTTTAAGTTGATTTTAAAAAATAAAATATGATTGCAAATAATTTTTTCAGGGCACTGGCAGAATTCTTTACCGAGGTTTTGTTCGCTCCCTACAGAGCAATTGGATCAATTGACAACTGGTGGGCCTCTAACTTCTTTAATGCTATTCTCTTTTCAATAACCTGTTTTCTATTTATTTACTGGCTGGGACAATTGCGAAAGTTCAGAAAAGCGAATTCAGAATAACCTGCCTTATAAACTCAAATACCATTGGGTAGTAAAAATAAATTAAAGCGTTTCAAAGAAAACGAATCCTTCGAAAATGTCATTCAACCGAGTCGAGAGGAAGTCCTAAATGGCTTTACCCTCAAAGGTAAGTGGCATTCGCATTTTAAAAATGACCATCCCATTGTTTTGGAACTGGGATGTGGAAAGGGAGAATATACTGTGGCTCTGGCCAAAAATCATCCGGATAAAAATTTTATAGGCATAGACATTAAAGGGGCGCGATTCTGGAGAGGAGCCAAAACTGCCCTGGAAAATAATTTGAATAACGTCGCCTTTCTTCGCACCCAGATTGAGCTCATAGACCTTTGTTTCTCAAAAGATGAAATCGCGGAGATCTGGATTACTTTTCCCGATCCTCAAATCAAATACAAGCGCACCAAGCACAGACTTATCACAAAACCTTTTTTAGAAAAATATCAATCTATACTACAACCAGAGGGATTCATCCATTTAAAAACAGACAGCGAGTTTTTACACGGCTATCTGTTAGGATTGCTTCACGAAGGATGTCATGAGGTTTTATTCGCACATCACGATATCTATAAAAGTTCCAGCCCTCCCTTGGAGGCCACTTCCATTCAGACTTTTTATGAGCAGCAGTATTTAGAAAATGACAAAGCGATCACCTATATAAGGTTCAGAACGAAATATTGAATTTTCTTTTTAATTTGGTATTCCCGAACATTATTAAATAACCGCTTATGAAAAACGATGGCTTTTTCCTAAAAGTTTACGAGGTAACCAAACAAGTGCCATTCGGAAGGGTGACCTCGTACGGGGCCATTGCAAAATTCCTGGGTACACCCAGGTCCGCTCGCATGGTAGGATGGGCCTTAAATGCTTCACATTTAAATCATTCCGTGCCTGCACATCGCGTTGTGAACAGGAATGGACTTTTAACAGGCAAGCATCATTTCAACGGCACAAATCTGATGCAGCAACTTTTGGAAAGTGAAAATATTTTAGTCAAAAAAAATGCTATTGTTGAATTCGAGCGTTTATTTTGGGATCCGAATATTGAACTTAAAAGACAATAATTCCTGATTTTTTGAGTTTTTTGTTTTTAAATAAGCGAATTAAGCATTTTCTTTTTTATATTTGTTTTAAATTGTATTAAAATCGTAACTGAACCATGAAGAAATATTTACTTGAACTTTGTGTTGTATTA
>JAHEHF010000052.1 GCA_024644745.1 Flavobacteriaceae bacterium | reverse complement strand
GCATTGAAATTATTGAAAATAAAATTCAAACTTCCCGATAACACGGCCTGGATCTCTGTCACTTCATCCCCGGATGAAATCAGGTTCTTCAGGGTGTCAATAACCGGCAGGCCCGCGCCCACATTGGTCTCAAAAAGGAAGGGGGCGTTGTATTTCCTTGAAAGGTACTTGAGTCGCTTGTAGTTGTCGAAGGCTGAAGAACAGGCAATTTTATTGCAGGCCACCACTGCAATACTTTGTTCCAGACAGAAAGCATAGAGTTCAGTGACTTCCTTGCTTGCCGTGTTGTCGACAAATACACTGTTGCGCAAGTTCAAATCCTTAATGTTTTGCAGGAAACCATTGCTCAGTGAAGGTTTCCCTTGATCTTCCAGCAGGCTCATCCAGTTTTTGAGGTCAATTCCATCCTCATTGAAGTGCATTTTCCTTGAATTTGCAATACCAATCACTCTTAAATTCAAGTGCTGCTGTTTTAAAAGATACTCCTTTTGACTTTGGATCTGCTCCAGTAATTTACTGCCTACATTTCCAAGGCCCATGACAAAAAGGTTAATTTGTTTGATCTGATCTTCAAAAAATGCTGCATGAAGCGTATTAAGTGCTTTTTTCACATCTTTTTTACTGATAATGGCCGAGATGTTCTTTTCTGTCGATCCCTGAGCAATAGCTCTGATATTCACATTGTTACTTCCCAATTCCGAAAACATTCTGCCACTGATGCCCTGATGCGATTTCATATTGTCGCCCACAAGGGCAATAATGGCCAGTTCATGTTCAAGAATCACTGGGTCGATCTTGTGCATGACCATTTCAAACTCAAATTCACTTTCAACGGCTTTTTTGGCCAGATAGCTTTCCGAGGCGTCAATGGCAAGACAAATGGAATGTTCGCTGGAAGCCTGGGTAATGAATTTGATATTGATCTGTTCCTGGGCCAGGGCACCAAAAAGTCTTCTGGAAATTCCGGGAACCCCGACCATTCCGTTTCCTTCAAGGGTAAGCAGGGCAATATCTTCTATATGACTGATTCCTTTTACCGTAGACCCATTCTTTGAAACCTGATCACTGATCAATGTTCCTTTGTCATCTGGTGACATGGTATTTTTGATCAGTATCGGAATTCTTTTATCCAGGGCCGGTTGGATGGTAGGAGGGTAAAGCACCTTTGCGCCAAAGTGGGACAATTCCATGGCCTCCAGATAAGAGATTTCCTCAATTGGGTAAGCCTGTCTAACCAATTTAGGATTGGCAGTGAACATACCGCTCACGTCCGTCCAGATCTCCAAAACTTCAGCCGATAATGCATTTGCAACAATTGCAGCCGTAAAATCAGAGCCTCCCCGACCAAGTGTACAGATCTCTCCCTTTTCGTTCGAAGCAATAAATCCCGGAATAACCAGGACGTTGGCTTCAGTTTTAGCTGCTTCCTCATATATATTCTTGTAAGTCACTTCAAATTCGACCTGTGCATTTAGATATCCCCCCTGGGTTCTGATCATTTTTCTGCTGTCGATCAGGGAAACATGCAGCCCTTCCTGCAGCATGGTTCTGTAAATAATGAAAGAGGACAATACCTCACCCGTACTCTCTATTCTGGCGGCTGATTTATCTGAGAGATCATTCAATAAGGCAACACCATTGAGCATATCTTTTAAACCGTTTATGGCTTTAGCAACTTCTGCTTTGCAAAGGGTTTGGTTCTCATGTTTCAGGAGGCCCTCGATGACTTCGAAATGCCTCTTTTCGATCTTGTCAAGCAGGTCGTTAAAAGAAGAATCATTGGCCAGGGCAAGTTCAGACGCTTCGATCAATAAATTTGTCACCCCTCCGAGGGCAGAGACCACGACTGCAGATTTTTTCTCCTTTTTACTAATGATTCGGATAACTTTTTTAATGTTTTCAGCAGAACCCACAGATGTTCCACCAAATTTTGATACTATCATTGTTATGATTTTATTTGATAAAATGTGTTTTTTTTTGAGACTCCCAATTTACTTCCTGTAAATATAATCCCTTAGGTGTGGTGATATAGCAAGACAACCCCTAAAGGGTGGTCATAGTGAACGTGGCAACGGTTGTACAGAGGTTGCGTAATGAAGTATTTCTGTTAACTATGGTATGCATGATGGCAAATATATAGTACTTTTTTTAATTGATAAAGAATATGGTAATATTTTTAGGTAAATGCCAATCCTTCGTCATTTACTTGTTGAATTTACATCTTTTTGACCATATGCTTAACAAGTCATAATCGAACAGTAAGAAGCATGTGTCCATTTCATGATTGATTTTCAAGACCCTGGAATTTTTATAAAAGATTGATTATAAAATATTTATTGAATTTTATTAAACTTTAAAAAGTATAACTATCTTTATTCCAAACCTTAAAAACTATAATTATGTCAAACCTTATTTCAAAAGTATCAGGTACCATCAGGAACTGGTGGGTATTTTTAATCATAGGTATTTTATTTGTCCTCAGTGCTTATTGGATGTTTAAAACACCTGTTGAAAGTTTTATCAGTCTTGCCAGTTTGTTCAGTGCACTGATCTTTGTCAGCGGTTTATTCACTGTATTCTTTGCTTTGACCAACAGAGAGGACATTGACAATTTTGGATTGTACCTTGCGGGCGGGCTGCTTGATGTGCTCATCGGATTCATACTTTTAAAGTACCCGGGTATGACCGTGGTCCTTTTTTCGATGTTCATAGGTTTTTGGTTACTGTTCAGAGGATTTAATCTGTTATCGGTGTCCTTCAAGATCAAAGGGGCAGGAGATTCAAACTGGATCTGGATCCTTGTTTTTGGAATTCTTATTGTGATCTTCGCCATGATGTCGATCGTCAATCCGTTGATCGGAGCAAGTTACCTTGTGTATACCCTGTCTTTAACGATTTTGATCCTGGGTATTGCCAATATCGCCCTTGCATTCCGGCTCAGAAGGATCAAGTCGGGTTTAAGTGACCTGAAAGAAAAGCTGTAAGCAAAAAAAGAGGGACATATGTCCCTCTTTTTTATTAGTTGGATTTTTTGTCGTGATCAATTTTTATGGTCAGTTCATCCTTATCCTTGTCAAGGTCCATAAAAATGGTGTCATTTTCATTCAAATTCGCATTGACGATCTCTGAGGCCAGGGCATCTTCAATATACTTTTGAATGGCCCTTTTCAATGGGCGGGCCCCATACTTTTTGTCAAAGCCTTTATCTACTATAAAATCCTTTGCGGCTTCGCTCAATTCCAACTGGTAACCCAGATCAGAGATTCTCAAAAGCAGTTTTTCCAGTTCAATATCAATGATCTTGTGAATGTCTTTTCTTTCCAGGGCATTGAATATGATCACATCATCAATTCTGTTCAGGAATTCAGGCGCAAAACTTTTCTTTAAAGCGTTTTCGATGACGCTTTTTGCATTGGCATCCGCCTGTTGTTTTTTGGCTGCAGTTCCAAAACCAACACCCTGACCGAAATCTTTCAGTTGTCTTGATCCGATATTTGAAGTCATGATAATAATGGTGTGCCTGAAATCTATCTTTCTGCCAAGACTGTCTGTGATATGCCCGTCGTCAAGAATCTGCAGAAGCATGTTGAACACATCTGGATGCGCTTTTTCGATTTCATCCAGTAAAACTACAGCATAAGGCTTGCGTCTTATTTTTTCAGTAAGCTGACCGCCTTCTTCATATCCCACATAACCCGGAGGTGCCCCGATCAGCCTGGAGATTGCAAATTTTTCCATATACTCACTCATGTCGATCCTGACAAGGGCATCAGCAGAATCAAAAAGCTCGGTCGCCAGAACTTTGGCCAATTGCGTTTTTCCCACCCCGGTTTGTCCAAGGAAGATAAACGAACCTATTGGCTTATTGGGATCTTTGAGTCCCACTCTGTTTCTTTGAATAGCCTTCACTACTTTAGACACGGCTTCATCCTGTCCTATCACCTTGCCTTTGATCAGGTTGGGAAGGTCTTTAAGGCGCAAACTTTCCGCTTCCGCAATTCTGTTGACAGGAATTCCGGTCATCATGCTCACCACTTCGGCCACGTTATCCTCAGTTACGATTTCTTTGTGTAATTTGGATTGCTCCTCCCATTCGGCCTGTGCTGTTTCCAGCTCCTTTTCAATCCGTTTTTCATCGTCCCTCAGCTTGGCAGCTTCTTCGTATTTCTGACTTTTGACCACGTCATTCTTGTGCTCCCTGATTTCTTCCAGTTTTTTTTCTAATTCCAATACCTGCTTGGGCACCACGATATTGGTGATGTGGATACGCGAACCTGCTTCATCCATGGCGTCTATAGCTTTGTCCGGCAAATACCTGTCGGTCATATATCTGTTGGTCAGGGTCACACAGGCCTTGATGGCTTCTGGTGTGTAATCCACATGGTGATGGTCCTCGTATTTGTTTTTTATGTTCTCAAGAATCTGTATGGTTTCATCGACGCTTGTCGGTTCAACCATGACCTTTTGAAAACGTCTTTCAAGGGCACCGTCCTTTTCTATATTTTGACGGAATTCATCCAGTGTCGTGGCTCCAATGCATTGAATTTCACCCCTGGCCAGCGCAGGTTTGAACATATTCGACGCATCAAGCGATCCGGTGGCGCCTCCCGCACCCACTATGGTATGGATCTCATCTATAAAAAGAATGATGTCATCGTTCTTTTCCAGTTCGTTCATAAGTGCCTTCATGCGCTCTTCGAACTGACCCCTGTATTTGGTTCCAGCCACTAGGCTGGCCAGATCAAGGGAAACGATCCTTTTGTTGAATAAAATTCTTGATACCTTTTTCTGGATGATGCGCAAAGCCAGTCCTTCAGCAATAGCTGATTTACCCACTCCTGGTTCTCCTATCAGAATCGGATTGTTCTTTTTTCTTCGGCTCAGAATCTGGGAGATGCGTTCTATTTCATTTTTCCTTCCAACCACCGGGTCGAGTTTACCGTTCTCTGCGAGATCCGTCAGATCCCGGCCAAAATTGTCGAGCACCGGGGTTTTGGATT
Source organism: Flavobacteriaceae bacterium (assembly GCA_024644745.1). Classification (GTDB taxonomy): domain Bacteria; phylum Bacteroidota; class Bacteroidia; order Flavobacteriales; family Flavobacteriaceae; genus Lutimonas. The sequence goes on along the minus strand of JAHEHF010000052.1, from coordinate 19,590 downwards.
TTTTCACCACATTGGACTTAGAGCCCTGATAAGGATTTTTCTGAGGTTCATTAAATTCCTCCGGAGGATTCTCTGCCTTAGGGCTTTCAGTGATATCATCTTCGTTTGAGTTGGCAAAGAGTTCCTGGAAAACCTCTTTGACGTCCTCATAGAATACATCAAAATTGTGCAGGACTTTCGTTGTTGGGTCATTCTCGTTTCTGAGGATGCACAATAACAAATGTGCAGTGCTTATCGCGTCACTTTTATATAGTTTGGCTTCCAGAAAAGTTGTTTTCAATGCCTTTTCAGCCTGTTTGGTCAGGTGCAGGCTCTTTTTGTCGTTCACTTCCTTTTTAACAGTGCCGACTTCGTGCAATAATTCAATTTTTTTGCGAAGTACGGAAAAATTCAATTCGAATGTTTTCAATATGTCGTAAGCTTCTCCTTTTCCTTTTCTTAAGATACCAAGCATCAGGTGTTCAGTGCCTATAAAATCATGTCCCAATCTTAACGCTTCTTCCTTGCTGTAGGCTATTACATCCTTTACTTTTGGTGAAAAATTATCGTCCATTTGCTTGTCGTTTATGATGTAAATTTAGTCTAATTTTTAACTAATTCATTACAAAAGTTATCATCAACTTTAATAAGGATACTAAGTTACTAAAATTCAGTCAAATAATTATGGCTGATTGTTAATAACTAATCTTAATAAAAATGGGCCGCAGCCTCCCTAAAAATAAGAATAATTGTATATTGCTCCAGCTAAAAAAAATGATTAAAAACAGATAGTTATTATGGCGGAACATGATAAAATAATTCCGATTAATATTGAAGAGGAAATGAAATCAGCTTACATTGATTATTCAATGTCAGTGATCGTTTCAAGGGCTTTGCCGGATGTGAGAGATGGATTGAAGCCTGTGCACAGAAGGGTATTGTTCGGAATGCATGAATTGGGAATTAAAGCGACCGGCGCACACAAGAAATCAGCGAGAGTAGTAGGGGAGGTTTTGGGTAAATACCACCCCCATGGAGATACCTCTGTCTACGATGCCATGGTGAGGATGGCGCAAGACTGGAGCATGCGATATGAATTGGTAGATGGTCAGGGGAATTTTGGGTCTCCGGATGGTGACAGTCCTGCCGCAATGCGTTATACCGAGGTAAGAATGAAAAAGATTTCGGAAGACATGCTTGCCGATATCGATAAAGAAACTGTGGATCACAGGTTGAACTTTGATGACACCTTACATGAGCCAACCGTTTTGCCCACAAGAATCCCAAGTCTTTTGGTGAACGGGGCATCAGGTATCGCGGTGGGTATGGCAACCAACATGGCACCCCATAACCTGAGTGAAGTGGTCGATGGAACAGTGGCATATATAGAGAATAACGCCATCGAAGTTGAAGATTTGATGCAGTTTATCAAGGCCCCGGATTTCCCTACGGGTGGGATCATTTACGGGTACGAAGGCGTTAAAGAGGCTTTTTTAACCGGTAGAGGCAGGGTCGTCATGCGAGCCAAGGCCAATTTTGAAGAGGTCAACGGAAGAGAGTGTATCGTGGTCACTGAATTGCCCTACCAGGTAAATGGATCTGATCTTTTAAAGAAAACGGTTGACCTGATCAATGACCATAAGATAGACGGCATTGCTTCGATCAGAGATGAAACAAGTCGAAAAGGAAGGCGCTTGGTTTATGTATTGAAAAGGGATGCCATTCCCAATATCGTGCTGAACAAGCTTTATAAGTACACGGCGCTGCAAACTTCTTTCAGTGTCAACAATATTGCACTGGTAAACGGGAAGCCTGAAGTGCTGAATCTCAAGGACCTGATCGTTCATTTTGTGAACCACAGGCATGAGGTCGTGGTCAGGAGAACAAAGTATGAACTCAGCAAGGCAGAGGCCAGGGCACACATACTTGAAGGACTCATCATTGCAAGTGACAATATAGATGAAGTCATCAAATTGATCAGAGCTTCCAGTAATGCTGATGAGGCCAGGACGAAATTGATGGAACGATTTGAGCTAACCGAGATCCAGGCCAAAGCCATTGTGGAAATGAGGTTGAGGCAGTTGACAGGGCTGGAACAGGATAAGTTGAGGGCAGAATACGAAGAGATCATGGCACTTATTGAAGATCTGAAGGATATTTTGGCCAATGAATCCAGAAGAATGGAAATCATCAAGGAAGAGCTTTTGGAGGTGAAAGAGAAATATGGGGATGAAAGAAGATCTGTAATCGAGTATGCAGGAGGCGAATTGAACATTGAAGACATGATCCCTGATTCAAAGGTTGTCGTGACGATTTCTCATGCCGGCTATGTGAAAAGAACAGATCTTTCGGAATATAAGGTCCAGAACAGGGGAGGAAGAGGTCAGAAAGGGGTTGCCACGAGAAATGAAGATTTTCTCGAGCATCTTTTTATAGCGACGAATCATCAGTACATGCTGTTCTTTACTCAAAAAGGTAAGGTTTACTGGATGCGAGTTTACGAGATTCCTGAAGGAACCAAAACCTCAAAAGGTCGTGCGATTCAGAATTTGATCAATATTGAAAACGATGATAAGGTCAAGGCATTTCTTGTCACCCAGGACCTCAAGGATGAAGATTACGTCAACAATAACTATGTCTTGATGGTAACCAAAAAAGGGCAGACCAAAAAAACTTCTCTTGAACAGTATTCAAGACCGCGTACCAACGGTATCAATGCGATTACGATCAAAGAAGGAGATGAGCTGCTTGAAGCCAAACTTACCGATGGGGAGAGCCAGATCATGATAGCGTTAAAATCAGGAAAATCAATTCGGTTTGAAGAAAGCAAAACCAGGCCGATGGGAAGAAACGCATCCGGGGTAAGGGGAATTACCCTCAGAGATGACAAAGATGAAGTTGTAGGAATGGTTTCCATATCTGATGAAGAATCTGACATTTTGGTTGTATCTGAAAAGGGTTATGGCAAGAGGTCCAAATTAAGTGATTACAGAATAACCAACAGGGGTGGAAAGGGTGTAAAAACCATTAATATCACCCCAAAAACTGGTGAACTGGTAGCGATTAAAAATGTTTGTGATACTGATGATCTGATGATCATTAATAAATCAGGAATTACTATCAGGATGAGTGTTTCTGACCTGAGGGTCATGGGCAGGGCAACCCAGGGTGTCAAATTGATCAATATCAAGGACAATGATTCTATTGCTGCCGTGGCAAAGGTCTGGCACGAAGATGAAGAGATCGATGATGAGCTGGATGATGAAATAAAAACTGATGAAAATCATGAAAATAACGACTAATTTTCATAATTTTGCAGGCTAATTAAACGGATTTATAATTTATTAATATTCAAAATGAAAAAACAATTTTTGTTGTTGGCCGCATTGTTCTTGTGTTTGACAACTTATGCTCAAAAAGATGAAATCAAGGCTGCGGAAAAAGCCATTAAGAAAAATGATTATGCCACGGCTGCAGCTGAAATAACCAAAGCAGACGGGTTGATTTCCGGTACAGATGACAAGACCAAGGCCAAATTTTATTATTTGAAAGGAGAAACATTTGCCGGGCTGGCCAAGACTGATCCGAGCAAAGAAAATTACACTAAGGCAGGTGAAGCCTTTAATGCCTTGTTTGATGTTGAACAAGAAATGGGAACAACGAAGTACACTGAACTTGCCGGTCCGACTTTGAACACGATGGTTTCCGAAATTTCAGCCCAGGGAATCAAGTCTTATCAGGATAAGAATTATGCAGATGCAAAGGAGCAGCTGTACCAGGTATATGCTCTGAATGAAAGAGATACTGTTTTCTTAGAATATGCGGCCAATGCTGCTTACCTTGATCAGGATTTTGATTTGGCACTGGAGCATTTTAGTTCTCTGAGAGACCTTGGATACACGGGGATCACGACAGAATACACAGCCGTGAATTCTGAAACCGGTGAAAGGGAAAATATGGGGTCTCAAACGAATATGGACCTTATGGTAAAGGCAGGTAACTATAAAGAGCCAATCGTTAGAACAACAGAATCAAAACAACCTTCAGTTATCAAGAATATCGCTTTTATCTATGTTGAAAAAGGAGATACAGACAAAGCCATTGAGGCTGTAAAAGAAGCCAGAAAAGTGGCCCCGGACGATGTCAACCTGATTCTGACAGAAGCCAATTTACAGATCAAACTGGGTAATAAAGATGAATTCGCTAAATTGATGAATGAAGCGGTTGCCCTTGATCCTAACAATGCTGCCTTGTATTTTAACCTTGGCGTGATCAGCGGAGAACAGGGAGAGACTGAAAAAGCAAAGGATTATTATGAAAAATGCATTTCTTTGGATCCAAATTATGTGGATGCCTACATCAATCTTGGCTCAACGATTTTAGAATCTGACAAGTTACTTGTGGAAGAAATGAACAAGAGCTTGAATGACTTTAAAAAATATGATGAGGTGAAAGCAAAACAGGTTGACCTGTATAAGGAGGTGATTCCATTGTATGAAAAAGCCTTTGAATTGAGACCTGATGATATAGATACCGTCAGAACTTTGATGAGCTTGTATGAGAATACAGGAATGGATGATAAATTCCAGACCATGAGAGCAAAATATGATTCATTGAAATAAATTGAATCACAACTTTTATAAAGCTACCGGTCCTTTTGGGTCGGTAGTTTTTTTTTGTACAAACTCCAGCTAAAAATCACTGTATATGCAGCATAGAATCACGGCTATTCAGAATAACTGCTTCATGACCCTTAATTTATGACTGTGTCTTCGGGTATCGACATTATATATGCCGCTTTGATCGATTCGATCAATTCTTACCTTGCCATGACAGTGAATGATATGATTGTTGGGGAGCAGAATTCCGGCATGAGTGATTTCGCCTTCATCATTGTCAAAAAATGCAAGATCACCGGGTTCACTTTCTTCGATAAAGCTCAAAACCTCTCCCTGACTGGCTTGCTGATGGGCATCTCTGAAGAGCTGATGCCCGTTGATTTTATAAACCATCTGCGTGAACCCGGAGCAGTCGATCCCAAAAGGTGACTTTCCGCCCCAAAGAAAGGGCGTATTCAGATATTTATAGGCTGTCATGACGAGTTGCCTCTTTTCCATTTTGCCATGGATCACATCTCCGTCAAAGGTGTATTTCATGTCATCTATGGTAAAATGTGGCTCCTGGTAAAGCGGCAGGGTGGCACCCAGGCTGATGATCTGCAAATGATCATCTTTGTCGCTGATCATCGTTACCATTTCGCCTGAATAGTGGTCATTGTTTTTCAATAAAAGGTCATGAGTGCTATGGTCCAATGGCTTCATCTGAATTTTCAGGACCCATCCTTCATAATAGTCATAGTCTGTGTGAATCCTGACCCATGCACCGCTGTTGTCGATCACTTGAAAAGTTTCCCCAAAAAGCAACTGGGAAACCATTTCGCTTTGATCACTGGGATCTTTTCTGATCGCGACACAATTTAAATGGCAAATTCCGAATTCCATGAAAAATAATTAACCGGTATAAATATCATCAGGTCTCAAATCAAACGAATCACCATGGCGCTGGCTCCTCCACCGCCATTGCAAATTCCTGCTGCACCCACTTTTCCATTGTTTTGAAGCAACACATTGATCAGGGTAACAATGATCCTGGCACCAGAACATCCAAGCGGATGACCCAGGGAAACGGCACCGCCGTGTACATTTACTTTTTCAGGATCCAGTCCTAATAATTTTATATTGGCCAGGCCAACCACAGAAAAGGCTTCATTCAATTCATAAAAATCAACCTCTTCAGGGCTTATGTTTGCTTTGGCAAGTGCTTTGGGAATTGCCTTGGCAGGAGCAGTTGTAAACCATTCAGGTTCTTGTGAAGCGTCGGCATAGCCACTGATCAAAGCAAGGGGTTTGATCCCAAGTTCATCTGCTTTTTCACGGCTCATGATCACCAAAGCCGCGGCACCGTCATTGAGGGTGGAGGCATTCGCGGCCGTAACCGTGCCGTCTTTGCCAAAAGCAGGTCTCAGGTGCGGCACTTTGTCGAGTATGACGTTTTTATATTCTTCATCCTCTTTGAGAAATACCGAATCTCCCTTTCGCTGAGGAATTTCGACGGGAACGGTTTCATTATCGAACTTTCCTGTGCTCCACGCGCTTGCAGACCGCTGATACGATGTAATGGCAAATTCATCCTGTGCCTCACGACTGAATTCATATTTTTCTGCACAGGCATCTCCGCAGGTACCCATGTGTTTTCCATCATATACATTGACCAGGCCATCTTTTAAAAGACCGTCCTCCAATTGCATATTGCCAAATTTTTGTCCTCTCCGGCCATTCAAATAATGGGGAATACTACTCATATTTTCCATGCCACCGGCAACCACTATATCGGCATCACCACATTGAATGGCCTGTGCGGCAAAGGCGATCGATTTCATACCTGAAGCACATACTTTATTGACCGTTGTGCAGGGAATACTGTCTGGTAAACCTGCATAAAGAGCCGCTTGTTTTGCCGGGGCCTGCCCTGTGCCTGCCTGGACAACGTTGCCCATAAAAACCTCATCCACCAGTTCCGGGTTCAGGTCAATCTTCTTTAAGGCTCCTTTGATGGCAGTTGCACCAAGTTTGGTGGCAGGAATGTCAGAAAGAGAACCTAAAAAGCTCCCTATAGGTGTTCTGACGGCAGATACGATAACAACTTCTCTCATATTTTATAATGTTTATTCAAAATCTTACGTTTCATCTACATTTGCATAGATACGTGCACTGCGAAAGTAATTAAATTTAGCGAAATAATTCCTTCCGAAATCAAAGAAAACCCGCTTTATAAAATAGGCATTCATCTTTGAATTTGGCTGGGATCATTCATTAGTTTCCGATTATTTCAATGCCCGGAACATATGTTCTTTAAATAATGTAGTTTTGAATTTTAATTTTTTACATTTGAAAATGTAATTTCATTGCATGAAGGATTTCCTGAACAAATACTATCAAAATCACGCCCTGATCTATAAATTTTTTCTGTTTGTGGTCATTACGGTGATCATTGTGTACCTCTTTCCGAAAGGCGGTCAATTCCCGTATAACATTCAAAAGGGAAAACCCTGGCAATACGAAAACCTTTATGCCCCATTTGATTTTGCCATATTAAAAACAGATGAGGACCTCCAAAAGGAAATTGAGGAAATAGAGGCGAACAAAAGGTTGTTCTTTACAGTAAAGGAGGATGTCTATGAAAAGGTGGAACAGCAGTATATGGACAAGATCCTTTTGATCCAGGAGGACTCGGCTGCTGCGGGTCTGGGCAAGAGCAGGATAAAAACATTCGGATTGCGTTTTTTACAGAATGTGTATAAAACAGGCTTTCTCAATAAATCAGATAATGACAAGGTTGTAAAAAATACCATCATTACCTTGCGTCGGGGCAATGAGGCAGAGGATATACTCTCCGATAAACTTTTTACCACTGAAATGCTGGTCCCTGCCCTGCAAAAATATTTTGACAAGACCCGGTATCAGAGGTTGGAACAAAATTTTACCACACTGTTTTTCGAGATTCTTGAACCCAACATATTTTACGACGAGGAGTTCACCCAAAAGGTGATCGATGAAGAAATTAAAGGGATCACCGTAAATAAAGGATTGGTCACAGAAAATGAAAGGATCATTGCCAAAGGAGATGTCGTTGAAGGAGCAAAATATGAAATTCTGATATCTTTAAAAAGTGAATATGATTCGCAGTTGTGGAGCAAGTCAAACTACAATTGGATCGTTTTTGGTTATACTGTTCTTGTGGCGCTGGTACTGCTGATGCTTATGCTGTTTCTTCACAGCTACAGAACAGCCATATGGGAAAACAACACCAAACTGACCTTCATTTTTTTTAATATCATTCTCATCGTTTTCCTGATCACTATAGTGCAGAAATACTGGGTCAATTATATTTACGTGGTGCCGGTCATTACACTGCCCATTATTTTAAAGGCCTTTTTTGATGCAAGACTCGGATTATTTGTGCACGTGCTCACGGTGCTGATCCTTGGGTTTATCGTACCCAATAGCTTTGAATTTATATTTTTGCAGATCATTGCAGGAATGGTTACCATTTTGACCGTCTCAGAATTGCACAGAAGGGCCAACCTGTTTTTTTCAATCATCAAGATCACAGGGGTCTATATGCTGGCCTATCTTGCTTTTTCAATCATCCAGGAAGGGAATGCCCAGCAACTTAAATTTTCTTATTTCGCTCTTTTTGCATTGAACGGAGTACTTTCATTTTTGTCACTCTTTCTTATTCTGATTTATGAGAAAACATTTAACCTGGTCTCCGATGTTTCGCTGCTTGAGCTGTCGAATACCAATTCCAAATTACTAAGGGAGTTGAATGAAAAAGCCCCGGGAACCTTTCAGCATTCCATGCAAGTGGCCAATCTTGCAGAAGCCTCGGCCAATGAGATCGGTGCCAATGCCATGCTCGTGCGAACAGGAGCCTTGTACCATGATATCGGCAAAATGGTCAATCCAATGTATTTTATTGAAAATCAGACAACAAGTGTGAACCCGCACAATGAGTTGCCTCCATACGATTCGGCAACCATCATAATTGATCATGTGCTCAGGGGGATCGAAATTGCCAAAAGAAACCGTTTGCCCGATCGCATCATCGATTTTATAAGGACGCACCACGGTACCAGCATGGTCTATTATTTTTACAAAAAGCAAAACGAGATCACACCGGATCAGGTCAATCGAAAAAATTTCACTTACCCCGGTCCCATACCCTTTTCAAAAGAAACAGCCATTTTAATGATGTGTGATGCCTGTGAGGCAGCTTCTAAAAGCATCAAGGATCCAACCGCAGTGCTCATTGACGATCTGGTTGAAAAAATTATAAACGGTCAAATGAGCCAGGGGCAGTATATGAATTCTGACATCACTTTCAAGGAGATCCAAACCATTAAAAAAGTGATCAAAAAGAAGCTGAATAATATTTACCACCTGCGCATAGAATATCCCGAATAGAGTGCTGCTTAATTTTAATGATTCAACTATGAAAAAATATTGTTTTTCTTTTGTCCTGACTTTTTTGTCAGCATGTGTTTTAATGTCCCAGGAAAGGTCGATAGCCGTTGACACGACTGTAGTAACCCAACACAGCACCACGATTAACGGAACCAAGATTACATATTCGGCGACCACAGGCACCCAACCTGTTTGGGATGATCAGGGAAAGCCGATTGCGACTTTGTTTTATACCTACTATAAAAGAAGCAATGCCGGTGACATGGCAGGCAGGCCCCTTCTGATCTCTTTCAACGGTGGTCCCGGATCGGCCTCTGTATGGATGCATATTGCTTATACAGGGCCAAAAGTGCTTAATATTGATGATGAGGGATTCCCTCGACAGCCCTATGGCGTTCATGAAAACAACAGCTCCATTCTCGATGTTGCTGACATTGTTTTTGTAAATCCTGTAAATACGGGTTATTCAAGAACGATCCCGGAAAAAGGAGATCAGGTTAAGAAAGAAACTTTTTTTGGAATCAATGCGGACATAAAATATTTGGCTGACTGGCTCAATACTTTTGTGGGCCGTCACGACAGGTGGCTTTCTCCTAAATTTCTCATCGGCGAGAGTTACGGAGGTACAAGAGTGTCCGGACTTGCTTTGGAACTTCAGGACAAACAATGGATGTATCTCAACGGGGTGATCCTGGTCTCTCCGGCTGATTATAAATTCTTCTTATCTGACCCTGCTATTTCCTCTGCGCTCAATTTACCTTATTATACAGCAACAGCCTGGTATCACAAGGTACTTCCAGATGCCTTACAGCAAAAAGATCTGCTGGAAATTTTGCCGGAGGCCGAAGCTTATGCCCTCGATGTGTTGATGCCTGCCATCGCGAAAGGAGGATCGCTGAATACAAGTGAGAAAATGAAAGTGGCAGAAAGAATGTCTTATTATTCGGGATTATCCCCGAAAAGCATCATGGATCACAATTTAACAGTGCCTACCGGCTTTTTCTGGAAGGAATTGTTGCGAGACAGATCGAACCAGACCATAGGAAGACTGGATTCAAGGTATCTTGGGCTCGATAAGATTGCGGCAGGTACCAGACCCGAATACAATGCAGAACTGAAGTCGTGGCTTCATTCCTTTACACCGGCGATCAATTATTACATCCGGGAGCATTTGAAATTCGAGACGGACGTCAAATACAATATGTTTGGTGAAGTGCATCCATGGGACACAAGAGAGAACAGAACACGGGAGAATCTGAGAATGGCCATGGCCCAAAACCCCTATTTGAATGTCATGTTCCAATCAGGTTACTACGATGGGGCCACAACCTATTTCAATGCCAAATACACCATGTGGCAATTGGATCCGAGCGGTAAAATGAAAGACCGCATGAGTTTTAAGGCCTACAGAAGCGGGCATATGATGTATCTGAGGGCTGAGGACCTCAAATCTGCGAATGATGACCTGCGTACGTTTATTAAAAATTCATTACCCAAGGGAAAATCGGCAAAATACGAATAGGGTTTGATTCATAAATTGGGAATGGGTAAGGACCTGTGGTATGACGACCACGATTAAATACAATCCGGTTTCAGGTCCTGATCAGAGGTTTGTTCTGGTCTGTTGCAAGCCTGGCAGACAATGAATAAGACCGTATGTTCAACCGTTTCGGAATCTGAAAAAACTCATTTTTGGAGAACTTAAGTAATTCTGTAATAAGTGTTTAAAATATTTTATAATTTTTATTGATTCAATAAATTCGTTTTTTTTTCGTTTATACTATCGAGTTAATTGATTTTGAATGAGGCAAGTGGCTCAATATGAAAGGGTTTGCCAAATAAAAATAAATTGAATTAATAGAACAAAGACGGGGAAAAGTACATTTGCTCATTTTTTTATTTGTGTGATTTTTTATACTTTTCGGCGTCTTAAGCAATAACAAATTTTTATGAAGAGGAGTGTTAATATTAGGTATTTTCTGCTTATTATTTTCTTTGTGTTTAACAGTTTTAGTGTATCCACATCTAATAAAGATGTTGGATTTGTGGATAAGAACGCCAATATTGGGTTAAACGCAGATATGGCATTGGAGTATTATCCTGAAGCACTTACTAAAGATGTTTCGGAAAAACTGGATTCTGTATTCAAACGGTTTAATAAGCGATATGATTTTAACGGGAGTGTGATCGTCGCTAAAAAAGGTAAGGTTATTTTTAATAACCAATATGGTTATGCTGATTTTAAGAAAAAAATCAGGATAGATGAATCTTCTGTATTTCAGCTGGCTTCTGTGAGCAAACAGTTCACGGCTGCGGCCATCATGATATTAAAAGAAAAAGGGCAACTCGATCTTGACGACAAGGTCACTCAATTTTATCCCGACTTTCCTTATACCGAAGTTCGTTTAAGACATTTACTCAACCATACCTCGGGTCTGCCAAAATATTTTTGGCTCGCGGAGCATAAATGGGAAAAGGACTATCCGCCTTCTAATGCAGAGATGATGGATATGTTGGCCTCACATGATGTGCAACGGTTTTTTAGTCCCGGGGCGAATTTTGATTATTCCAATACGGGTTACATGGTTTTGGCCTCAGTCATTGAAAAGGTTTCCGGAAAGTCATTTGGGGATTTTTTGAATGATGAAATTTTTACACCGCTGCACATGGATCATAGTTTTGTGTATCGTTTTGAAATGGATGAGATAAGGGATAATCAGCTGGAAGGATACAGGCTGTATAAAAGAAGATGGCATGCGAAAATATCAGGCACGGTTAATGATGCCGTAGTTGGAGACAAAAATGTTTACTCGACAACAGAAGACATGCTCAAGTGGGTACGGGGATTGAACTCTGGTAAGGTCATCTCTCAAAAGAGTTTAGAGGAAATGTATTCAAAAGGTGAGACCAAATACAATAGAAAAGTGCCTTATGGCTTTGGATTCAGGATCAAGGATGATGCTGATAAGGTGATCTACCACAATGGTAAGTGGAATGGTTTCAGTACTTCTCTGATGCAATATCCTGAAGATGACCTTGTCGTGATCACCCTTGAACATTCAAATTACACTTCAATGAAAAATCTCAATAAAATAGTTAAAAATATTGTGAATGAGCACTTTGTGCTTCCTGCAATATAATTAGTTAATTTATTGGATCAGGTTTTAAAGCTCCAGATTTACTGCCACCTGTTTGTTGAGGATATCCTCTATGGTCTCTCTTTCTCGAATCAGATAATCTTTTTCTTTGTAGACCATGACTTCCGCAGGGCGGTATCTTGAATTATAATTGGAGGCCATAGAATAACAGTAAGCCCCGGCATTTTTGAAACTCAGTACATCACCTTCTTTGATTTCACTTATTTGTCTGTTAGTGCCAAAAGTATCAGTTTCACATATATAGCCCACAACAGTGTAGAACCGCTTTTTGCCCCTAGGGTTGGAAATGTTTTCAATATGATGGTATGAATCATAGAACATGGGTCTGATCAGGTGGTTCAACCCACTGTCAACACTTGCAAAAACAGTAGAAGTGGTTTGTTTTACAACATTTACATTCACGAGAAACTGACCTGCTTCGCTGACCAAAAATTTTCCAGGCTCGAACATCAGTGTAAGATCCCTTCCAAAGTCTTTACAGAAATCATTGAATCGTTTGGAAAGTTTTTCACCAAGCTCCTCAATATCGGTTTGAATATCTCCCTCTTTGTAAGGGACCTTGAATCCACTTCCAAAATCAATATACTCAAGATCTTTGAAAGTTGCCGCTACGTTGAACAGAATTTCAGTAGCGCGAAGGAAGGCATCAATATCGTAAATGTCTGATCCTGTGTGCATGTGGACGCCATGAATCAGCATGCCCGTGTTTTCAACCACCCTGTGTATATGAGGCAGCTGATGGATCGAAATACCGAATTTTGAATCGATATGTCCTACTGAAATTTTCTTATTGCCTCCTGCCATCACATGCGGATTCATCCTGATACATACAGGAAAGTCAGGATATTTCTGACCAAACTGTTCCAATATGTCAATATTGTCAATGTTGATCTGCACGCCCAGGCCCATCGCTTGTTCAATTTCTTCCAGGGAAACCCCATTAGGGGTAAAAATGATGTCATGTGGCTCAAATCCGGCCTTTAAACCCAGTTGAACCTCCTGAACGGAAACGGTATCCAGCCCGGCTTCCAATGAATTGAATACTTTGAGTATGCTGATATTGGACAAGGCCTTTGTCGCATAATTTATTTTTAATTGTTTCACCGATGAAAAGGCAGCTTTCAGTTTGTTGTACTGGGAAATGATTACTTCCGCATCATAGACGTATAAAGGGCTTTCATACTTTTTCGTTAGTGAGATCAAAAATTCATTGGTCATGAGCTAATTATTTTACTTGGGCAAAAGTAACACACTGCTGTAATTATCAAAATTTTTATTAAATAATAACAGATACTGGTATTCCGTGAAATTTTATCAGCCTTTTAACTCTTGGGCAGTTAATTCGGCAATTTTGACAATGACTTGGGTGGCCTTTACCATAGATTCAACGGGTACATATTCATACCTGCCGTGAAAATTATGCCCTCCGGCAAAAATATTGGGGCAGGGGAGCCCTTTGTAGGATAATTGTGATCCGTCGGTACCTCCTCGAATTGCTTTTATAATTGGCTCAATACCCAGCGATTTCATTGCTTCCTCCGCAATATCAACTATGTGCATGACGGGTTCCACTTTTTCTTTCATGTTAAAGTACTGGTCCTTGATTTCTATTTCGATCGCTTCCAGCCCCAATTGTTTGTTGATCTTTTCTGCAGCCTTCAGCATTTGATCTTTTCTATTTTCAAACAAGGTCATGTCATGGTCCCTTATGATGTACTGAAGCACAGTTTTCTCTACGGAGCCTTTCATATCATGGAGATGAAAAAAACCTTCATAACCCGTTGTTTCCTGTGGAATTTCATGCTCTGGAAGGGATTTTATAAAGTCTGTTGCAATGAGCATCGAATTGACCATCTTTCCTTTGGCATATCCCGGATGTACAATTTTACCGTGAACCGTAATCTCTGCACCCGCTGCATTGAAATTCTCGTATTCTAATTCTCCCACTTCACTGCCATCCATGGTATAGGCCCATTCGGCTCCGAATTTTTCCACGTCGAACTTATGAGCACCTCTGCCGATCTCTTCGTCCGGTGTAAAACCTACCCTGATCTTTCCGTGTTTTATTTCAGGGTGTTTGATAAGGTATTCCATGGCAGTTACAATCTCTGCCACTCCTGCCTTGTCATCGGCTCCCAGAAGGGTCGTGCCGTCGGTGGTGATCAGGGTTTGCCCCTTATATAACAGCAGGTCTTCAAAATAGGAAGGCGAAAGGATCACCTGCTCGCTTTTATTCAAAACAATATCGCCTCCATCATAATTCTCATGAAACTGAGGCTTTACATTTTTTGCTGTATAATCTGGGCTGGTATCGAAATGTGCTATAAAGCCTATGACCGGCACCTTGTAATCGACATTTGATGGAAGTGTTGCCATGATATAGGCGTTGTCGTCGAGGCTGACATCTTCCATACCGATCTCTTTCAGTTCCTCTGCCAGATAACGTGCAATGTTCCATTGCTTATCTGTACTTGGAACCGTATCTGAACCCGGATCGGACTGGGTGTCGAAACTAACGTATTTTAGAAATCTATCGCTTATGTTTTGCATGATCGAAAGTTTGATCAAAAATATCAATTCTAATCGAAATAGATCAAAAAAAAGAGATTGTTTCACTTAACAATCTCTTTCTTTTATAATCTGTTCAATATATGCCTAAGGATTTGATTCCGGAGGGCATATTTTTGCGTATGCAACCATATAGGCATCAAAGGGCCACTTGACTCCTGATAAGTAATTGTTTTCGAAGTCTTCAAAAGAATAGTTGAAGTTTTCAAAGGTAAGCGGCTGGTTGCCCGATCCTGAAACCAATGATTCGCTCCCTATATACATCTTGATATCTTCGATTGACCATTCTTCGATATCAATCACGTACCTGATACTCGCGTAGGCCTCAGCATCTCCTGCCTGCACAATTACTTCAACATGCCCTATGGGCTCGTCTGTACCTGTATCACAAGCTTCTTTGGTCTCATAGAGTGGGAAATTATAGGTAACACCAGATGGAACATAATAATTTTCGTCAAAATCGATCCAGTTGGACCAACCCCATCCGTTGCTTTCGGATGTGAAACAGGATGCATTTTCGCTGTAAAATGCATAAGTATCAACACAAGTCAATTGGTTGTCTTCCGTATTTCCATCATTGTTATCTCCGCCTCCTTCGTTATCATCTGAAGATGAATCACCTTCTTCATCTTCCTGTCCGTCATCACCACCTTCCTGATTTTCACAGTCTTGTTTACAATATTCCACGAACCAGCCCCAGCGGTTTCCATCAAACTCATTGGGCTCTCCAAATTCATCTGCGCCAAAAGCAAATGCAGTTTCACTCGATGTTATCTCACCGTTTTCTTTGGCAACAAGAGCAGCATGGGCGATAACAGCAAAACAATCTTCAGAAGAAACTTCTTCAATGGGTATTTGAAAATGGTATTCCTGGGTCATATCATGATCACCGTGAAATGGAAAATGTCCAATCTTGGGATTTCCGCTGTTGCCAAAGGGCACATCTTCTAAATCACCGGCAAACAGATGGGTTTCTTTGAGCCACCACTCGGTTCCTGTAAGGTCATAGGTCACGTACAAATATTCTTCGTCATTTGATATCAATACGGTTCCCGCTTCAATATGCTGACCCGCATAGAGAACCTGTTCGACAGGTTCTTCACAGCTGTTATCAGCAATTTCATCCTTGGTTAAGGCAGTTGGTTCCAGGGGAGTCAGGGCATTTTTGTCAACGGATATTTCAGTTCCGCCAGACTTAAAAGAATTAATCTGTTCATCCGGTTCACAGGACGTCACTGTCACGAACAAGAAAAACACACTAATTACAATACTTAATTTCTTTTTCATAGCAATTGTATTATAATAATTAGTTGTTCAAGAATTCATAAGATTCTTGCTAACTTTTTAAACGAATGCAAAAGTTTAATATTTTACTTGAGGAAAGAAATATTTTTAAACAGACCGAAAGAAGCACAAATCCTTTCATCTACGAATTCATTTCCATAGATTTTTGCATTGAGCGTGTAGTATTCATCAACGGCATGCTGCACATAAATCTGCAGATAATGCCAGCTCAATTCACCATTTTTGCCAGTGCCAATATAATAATAGGAAGGGTGACCCAAATAATCACCAAAACCCGATTTTACGGGAACCAGTTGTAAATTTCGAGTCGCATTTTGGGCCACTTTTACTTCAAAATCCTTGTTTAAAACCAATTCGCCCTGGTGCCATGTGATGTCAAGAATGTAGGTGTCACTCAATTCCTTTGTCGTGTCTGCAGAATAAAGAGCAGACTGGTATTCATCATAATAAAGTTCTGTTTTCCAAGATTTTGGAACCTTTAATTCAAAGTGGCCAAGAACATCTTTATAGGTTTTTGTCTGGGTGAACTGTATAGGGGTATTGCAATCAAATTCCTTTTCGAACTTGCTGTTCTGACAGGAAATACACACAAATGCTGAAATCAACAGGGGAAATAAATATTTCATCATCCTTTTTTACATTAATTTAATCTTTTCAATTCTGTTGTTTGCTGAAAGCCAAACGGTTTCCGGACCAGCAAAACGAAGGCTGTAGTATCCTTTATCCATGATTTTGGTCCAGGAGCCTGCCATGTCATGAGAAAAATACAGGCCTTCGGTAGAAACGGCCAAAATCTGTCTGCCTGATTTTCCGGGAACGAACTGAACACAGCTGATATACCCGGGAGGTGCCCCATCGCCTGCAAGCGACCAGGATTTGCCTCCATTTATCGTAATGGCCTTCGATTTTGAGGCATTCTGCTTCTCTTCCCAGTTTCCTCCCATAATGATGCCTGTGTTTTTATCGTAAAAATCAATTGAAAAGATACCCGTCATCTGTCCACCCTGGATGATCGGCGTTTCACTGACCTTCCAGTTTTCGAATTTTTGATCTCCTTTGATGACCCTTGCACTGGTCCCTCCGGTTGCCACCCAGACATGCCCCCCGCTGGCAGCAATGTTGGTATTGCTTGCTGCAAATGCGGCTTCTCCTTCATGGATTTTCGGAAGCATGTTACAACTTATCTTTGTCCAGTGGTCTCCTGCATCTTTAGTGATCAGGATCGAAAGACAATTTTGAACCGGGTCTCCGATGGCAATTCCGTTTTGTTCGTCAAGGAAGGTCATGGAATCATAAAAAACTTTTGGACCAGTTTCCTTGAAAACAAGCTGAATGGAACCTTTGTTATTTGGGTCTATTTTATACAATAAAGCGGGGCTTTCTATGCTGAGCAAAAAAATATGTTTTCCGTTATAGGCAATCGATCTGAAGTGAGGTAATTGTCCTTCGTGGTTGATAGAATCAATTTCGATCTGATCGTTTATGATTCTTCCGTACTTTCCATTGGATCCGGCAAACCACAGGGTGGAATCGTTTACCACTTCAATGGCCCTGATGCTTGTGTTTTTAAGAGGAAATGATTTTACTGTTACAGCCTCAGGTCGTGACTGTCCCTTTAAAGAGAGACAACAGGAAAAGATCACAGCCAAAAAAAGCGGAAAAAATTTCATTATTTTCTGATAAAACTCTTCAAAAGTAAATTTTTTAAATTTATCAGGCTATTTTTAGACAAAAAAATAAATGAAAGCATTGGTGATTTCTGGAGGTGGAAGCAAAGGAGCATTCGCTGGAGGCATAGCCGAGTATTTGATTGAGGAAAAAAAGAATGACTATGACATTTTCGTGGGAACCTCCACAGGAAGCCTTATGCTGACACATTTGGCTCTGGGTAGGGTAAAGGAATTAAAAAAGCTGTATTCAAATGTGGATCAGCATGCCATCTTTAGCATATGCCCCTTTCGCATAAAGAAAATCAACGGACAGCTGAGCGTGGGAATCAATCATTTCAATACCCTGAGAAATTTTTTTAGAGGCAGTAAAACTTTTGGAGAAAGTCATAATCTGAAGCGGTTAATCGATGAAAACATCAAGGATGAGGATTTGAAAAAGCTGAACAAAACGGGTAAAAAAGTGTTGGCCACTGTTTCAAACCTGACACTGAATCAGGTGGAATTCAAAGCCGCATCTGAGCATTCTTATCAGGATTTCAGAGATTTCATATGGGCTTCAAGTAATTTTGTGCCTTTTATGAGCTTGATGATCAAAGACAATTACGAATATGCTGATGGAGGCTTCGCCAATCTTGTTCCCATACATGAGGCCATCCGCCAGGGAGCCACCGAAATTGACGCCATCGTTCTCGAAACTGAAATTTCTCAAGTCAACAGGATGCCCTCAAAAAACCCCTTTGGTTTGATCACGAATCTCTTTAGCTACATGCAAATGCACGTTGAAAAGTATAATATTTCTATTGGTAAGCTCGAAGCTGACCAGCACAAGGTAAAACTGAACCTGTATTATACCCCGATGATCTTAACTACCAATACCCTTATTTTCGACAAAGAAAAAATGAGAAAGTGGTGGCGTGACGGTTTTAATTATGCGAAAAAGAAGAATGAATAAAATATTTTAAGGATGTTCATGGGATTTTTAATTTATATGTTTACATTTGTTGCTGATTTTATTAAAAATGAACAGAATAGCTTTACATCATCATCATATTCATACTTGTTCTCAGGCGAGCTGAAGATGTTGTGATTAAATTCAAAATATTTAAACCCGTTTGAGCATTCAGACGGGTTTTTTTATGCCTGCTTTTATGCTTGAACCTTTATTAAAAACATGGAAAGATTAAAAATAGCAATTCAAAAGTCAGGGAGACTCAATGATGATTCCCTTAAAATTTTAAAAGAAAGCGGTATTTCGATCAGCAATGGTTTAGATCAGTTGCGGTCTACAGTTTCAAATTTTCCGATGGAGATCTTATATCTCAGGAACAGTGACATCCCCCAGTATTTATTAGACGGGGTGGTTGATATTGCGATCATCGGGGAAAATCTTCTGATCGAAAAGAATCAGGATTCCATAGGAATACTGGAAAGATTGTCATTTTCGAAATGTCGGGTTTGCCTGGCCGTACCCAAAACTTTCCCCTATAACAGCATCAAAGATTTACAGGGGAAAAAGATAGCGACCTCTTATCCTAATACGCTCAACATGTTTTTAAGGGAAAATGGGGTAGAAGCAGAATTACACCAAATTTCAGGTTCGGTAGAAATCGCACCAAACATAGGGCTTGCCGACGCTATTTGCGATATTGTGAGCAGCGGGAGCACCTTATTTAAAAACAATTTAAAGGAAGTCGAAGTGATCAGTTCCTCTGAAGCCGTATTGGCGGTATCGCCGCTTATATCTGATGAAAAGAAGGAGATTCTCGATAAGTTACAATTCAGGATCAAATCTGTTTTAAAAGCGAGAAATTACAGGTATATCCTGATGAATGTACCCAACACCAATATTCAGGAGGTGATTGGCATGCTTCCGGGAATGAGAAG
>JAHEHF010000101.1 GCA_024644745.1 Flavobacteriaceae bacterium | reverse complement strand
GATACTGCCGTTGTGACAATCTGCGCACTGGCCCACCCAAAGGGGCATAATGTCGGCCTGGTAAGATACTACTTCGGGTACATCAACCACGTCTTCCGGAAATTCATCGTAATAACAGGAGTTAAGAAAAAGACCCAAACTGAGCAACATTATTATTTTAATTAAATTTTTCATACTTATAGCTTTAAGTTGAATAATCTTGATTCAATTTGAGAAGTGCAGCAGCTGGGCTGCACTTCTCAAGATGATAATTATTCTATTATGTCAACATTATTCACTAAAATTAGTTTGCGTTAAGAGCGTCAAGTGAGTTTTTGATCAGGGCTTTGGCGTATTTTGGATTATGAGTACCGTTACTGGCATCTTCATAAACAAACAGGTAGTTCCAAGCTGCTTCAGCCTCTAAGATAGTGTAGGTTCCTTCTACAGGGTGAACCGCTCCTTCTTCATCCATATGAAGAATATGAGCCTCTTCCAGTAATACGAGCAATGCTGCCATGTCTTCTTTCAGTCCTGTCACTTCACCAGGGGCACCGTTAGTATGACATGTTGTACATGCAGTAGGTGTTGGGATCCAGGTATGGTTACCGTCGATCTGACCTGAAGTTTCGCCCATATGGCATGATGTACAGGAAGATCCTGTTCTGTGAGATGCTGAGCCAATGGCCGGATATTCTTCACCACCTGCAATTTCCATTCCTTGGATACCTTCAAGCATAGTGGTTTGAGGCCCGTGGTGAGGTCCCCAGTGAGAACTTGTCACTTCAAATAAGCCCAATCCGTTATCAACAGGTCCAGACCTTCTTGGCTGGTGACAATTGGCACAGGCATTGCTTGTTCCTGCATAATCTATTTCATAGCTTTCATCTACGATCAGTTTAACCGGATCAATCGCGCGAAGGGCATAATCATAACCGTCTCCCTCGAAATCAAAACTGGTATGCATATCATGACAAGTGGTACAACTTATAGGTGTTGGATTATCAATATCAGCTGCGACTTGACCATAGGTGGTATATTCTATGAATCCTTCATTGGAATGGCATCGGGCACAACTGGCTCGACCACCGGCATAACCTGCAGCTGCTCCTGCAGCATGTCCTGAGAATAGATAGGAGGCATGAACGGCATCTGAGGTTGTTACATTATGGCAAGTGGCACATTCTGTGGTGCCGTTGACTCCGTCCATACCGTCTAAACCGTCTGCTCCGTCTTCACCTGGAACACCCGCAATTGGATCTGTAGTACATTGAACAAAGAGCAAGCTACTTGCTACAATCACTAATAAACTTAAAAGTTTCATATTTTTCATGGTATTTGAAATTTACATGTTAACATAATTTTAAGTAAAAGTATGGGCTTGTTGGATAAATAATCATGACAAAAATCAGTTTATTAAAATTTTAAATCATTGATAATCAATAATAAAAACATTTTTTATGATAATTATCATCTTAGATATGAAACATGTGTTACATATTTGCATCGCAAAAGTCACATATCTGCTTGCTGAGAACAGGAAAGAAAGCGACCATAATTCGGGGCAGTCTAAAATGTGTGATTCAAAAAATGAATTGAAGGAAATTTTAGTAACTTCGCAAACCAATTTTATCCCGTATCAAACATGAAAAAAATTGCTACTTTTTTATTTTCAACCCGGCTAACCGGTGTTTTGTTATTAGTTTTTGCTGCAGCCATGGCCATTGCAACTTTTATAGAGAACGACTATGGTACACAGACATCGAAGGCTCTGGTTTACAATTCCTGGTGGTTCGAAATGATCATGCTGTTATTGATGGTTAACTTTATTGGAAACATCAAAAAATATGATCTTTTTCAATGGAAGAAGTTTTCTGTATTGCTTTTACATCTTTCTTTTGTCCTGATCATCATTGGTGCAGGTATTACAAGATACATTGGCTATGAGGGTCTTATGCCTATTTATGAAGGAGAGACCACGAACAAGATGCTGTCTGAAAAAGCTTATTTGGATATACATATAGATAATGGCGAAGAACAAAAGTCACCATTGTATAAGCATTTCCTTTTTGCCAGTACCTATGGCAACAGCAGTAATTTTATCCATAACACGGCCAAATTTCTTGATTGGGTAAGAGGCGGCAATGATTTTTCGATCAAAACCGATTTCAAAGGGGAACCCGTGGAGGTGAAATACGTCAATTATATTCCTAATGCCTATGAGGAATTTCAAGCTTTTGAAGAGGGTGAGCTCTTTTTAAAAATTGTGGAATCAGGAGGTGGCGGAAGACACGAGCATTATATCAAATCGGGGCAAACCATCAACATGCACAATACTTTATTTTCTTACGAAAATCCAACCGATGGTGCCATCAATTTATTCACAGAAAATGATACGCTAAGAATACAGGCGCCTTTTGAAGGAAGTTATATGATCATGGCAAGCCAGACCAGAGGTGAGATAGTAAAAGATTCTGTGCAGACCTTTAATTTCAGGTCTCTGTATCAGATCAATAACAGTCAGTTTGTCATCCCCGATCAACCGATCAAAGGCAGGATGCAAATGACCTCTGGAGACAAGGATGAACATCCTGCAGACATGCTGGAAGTTGAGGTCATAACAAAAAACAAAAAACAAAATATACAATTGATGGGCAATGCTTTGCAGGTCAGGCCTCCCAAGACTTTTACCCAGGAAGGGTTGAATTTCAGACTGCGTTATGGTTCAAAACAATTTCAAATTCCATTTTCCGTAAAATTGCGCGATTTCCAGCTGGAACGGTACCCAGGGTCTATGAGCCCGAAATCATATGCAAGTGAGATCACGGTGGTTGACGGGGAAAATGTCTTTGATTTCAGGATTTTTATGAATCACGTACTCGACCATAAAGGTTACCGGTTTTTCCAGTCAAGTTATAACGATCAGGGAGAAGTGGAGCAAACCTTCCTTTCTGTGAATTATGACCGGGCAGGTACATGGACTTCCTATCTGGGTTATTTTTTACTTTTCTTCGGTTTGATCTGGTCTATTTTTGACAAGAATACAAGATTTGAAGCCTTGAGAAAGAACCTCAATAAAACCAAGAAAAAGAAGGCAAAACTCGTGGCCATGGCCCTGCTGGTATCCAGTATTTCTTTTGCTCAGGGATCCTATGAAAAACAATACAAGACAATTGATTCTATCATTGAAGCGCATAAGGCAGACAAACTTCATGCGAAAGAGTTTGGTAAACTCGTGATCCAGGATGCCGGAGGGCGTATGAAGCCCGTCAATACCTTTGCGTCTGAATTGCTCAGAAAGGTGAGTAAAAAGGATACTTATAATGATATGGATGCCAACCAGGTGGTACTTTCAATTCTGGGTAACCCGAGGGCCTGGTATTTTGTACCTTTTATATATATCAAAAAAGACAATACCAAGGTACGTGACCTGATCGGGATACCCCATGATCAGAAATATGCCCGATTTTCTGATTTTTTCAGTGAAAAAGGAGAATACAAGCTGACAGAGGATGTTTCAAAGGCACATAAAAAGAAGATCAAGGACAAGTATGAAGAGAGCATTTTAAACATAGACGGGAGGGTGAATTTACTTTTTGGTGCCCTGGGTGGCAGTATATTTAAATTCTTTCCGCTGGCCAATGACCCCAATAACAAATGGTATGCTTTTCAGGAAGCGCATCACGCCAGTTTTAAAGGTGATGATTCTTTATATGTGAGCAATATCATACCCTTGTATGCAGGGGAGGTCATAGCGGCTTCAAAATCAAATGACTACAGTGAAGCCAATGAGTACCTGGAAAGTATGCTCAAATTTCAAAGGAAGTATGGTGCTGAGATAATTCCGAATGAGAGAAAGATAGAATTAGAGCTTTTCTATAATGAATACGACATCTTTAAATCTCTTTTCCAATACTATTTGTACGCGAGTTTGCTGATGTTTATCGTCGTGATCATCAATATTTTCAATGACAAAAAGGTAATCAGGACTCTGGTCAAAATTTGCACCTGGATCATTGTATTGTTATTCCTTTATCACACAACGGGTCTGGCGATCAGATGGTATATTTCGGGGCACGCACCCTGGTCAAATGGTTATGAATCCATGATCTACGTATCCTGGGCCACCATGCTGTTCGGACTCATTTTTGGTAAAAGATCGGCGCTGACTCTCGCGGCAACGACTTTTGTGACAGCTATTTTGTTAATGGTGGCACACTGGAACTGGATGGATCCTTCCATAGGTAATTTGGTTCCTGTACTCGATTCTTACTGGCTCATGGTTCACGTGGCGATCATCGTGGCAAGTTATGGTCCTTTTACCATTTGTATGGTTCTCGGAATGCTGGCCTTGATCCTGTACATTTTTACCACTAAAAAGAACAAGAAGAAAATGAACCTGGCAATCAATGAGATCACCCTGATCAATGAGATGTCAATGACCATTGGTTTGATCCTGCTTACGATTGGAAATTTTCTCGGAGGTATATGGGCCAATGAAAGCTGGGGTCGTTACTGGGGCTGGGATCCTAAGGAGACCTGGGCACTGATCAGTATCATGATCTACGCATTTGTTTTGCACATGAGAATCATTCCAGGATTGAAGAGCAGATATACTTTCAATATGATCTCTGTTTTTGCATTTGCTTCGATCCTGATGACCTATTTAGGAGTGAATCATCTCCTTTCCGGATTGCACTCTTATGCCCAGGGAGAATCTGCCGCAATCCCGAATCAAATTTGGGGATGGATCATGGTGTCAGTATTTTTAAGTATATTAGCTTTATTCAAATTCAAAAAATACTACAAAAAGAAAAAATAAGCTTAAAATGAAACATTTGATTCCTTTATTCATGATGATGGTTTTATTTGCAGGATCCTGTAAAAAGGAAACAGGTAAAGAAGAGTCAATTAAAAATACTACAATGGTAACAGCAGAACAGCAAACACCTGAAAATATTTTTCAGTTTGAGGTAACGGATCTTTATGGAGAACGCTTTGATTTTTCATCCTTAAAGGGGAAAAAGATTATGGTGGTCAATACAGCCTCCGAATGCGGACTGACACCTCAGTATGCACATTTGCAAAAATTATATGAGACTTACAAGGATAATAATTTCATCATCGTAGGCTTTCCGGCCAATAACTTCGGATCTCAGGAACCGGGTTCGGACAAAGAAATAGCCGCCTTTTGTAAGGAGAATTACGGGGTTTCTTTTCCGATGATGTCAAAAATATCAGTAAAAGGTAATGACATGCATGAATTGTATCATTTTTTAACGGAGAAAAAAAGGAACGGGCTTGAAAACTCTGAAGTAGCCTGGAATTTTCAAAAATATTTATTGGATGGAGAAGGTCGGCTTGTCAGGGTTGTGCAACCTCAAACCCTGCCAACGGATGAATCCATCATCAGCTGGATCGAGAAAAATTAACTCAGTAACATTAATTTCCCCAATTTTTAAACACCTTCAGTTTTTGAAGGTGTTTTTTTATTCAATAATTATTTGTTCGGTACTGATTTTACCTATAGTTTAGTAGTTCAGGATATGCTATTTTAAGATACTGATATTATAAAGAAATGAGTCATCAAAGGGTTCAATTTTATGGAAGCCCTGAATTTGTAAAAAAGCTGATTATCAATTACATCAATGTCATATTACCCATTCCTCTGCAAAAATTATTCACTTACAGGATAACGGCTGCAGAAGAAAAATTTATTGAGGTGGGTATGCGTGTGGCGGTTCCCTTTGGAAAGTCAAAAATCTACACGGCAATTGTATTTGAAAAACACCAGGAGGAGCCTAAAACTTATGAGGCCAAGGATATTTACCAGATTTTAGACGACAGTGCCATTGTGACTGCCATCCAGCTTGATCACTGGCAATGGATAGCTTCTTATTATATGTGCTCTTTGGGAGATGTGATGCGGGCTTCGATTCCCAGGGCCTTTTTATTGGAAAGTGAGACCCTGGTGATGAAAAAGGATTCTTTTGACCGGGAAGCAGAACTGAATGATGATGAGTTTTTGATATGGGAGGCTTTGGAACTGCAAAATCAACTCAAAATTCAGGATATCAGTAAAATTCTGGACAGAAAAGGAGTATTGTCGGTGGTCAAGGACATGATCTCCAGGGAAGCCATTGTGGTCAGGGAAGAAATTTTTGAGCAATACAAGCCAAAATATGTAAAATACCTTCGACTTCAATCAAAGTACAGATCGGATGACAAACTTCATGAGTTACTGGACGATCTGGCCAGGGCGCCCAAGCAGCGGGAGCTTATGCTGAATTTTTTTACACTCAATTCGAAAACAGAGGAACCTTTGAAGGCAAAAGAGCTGATGAAGAAAAGCAATGCCACTTCACAAATATTAAACAGCCTTGTCAAAAAGGGAGTGTTTGAGGAATTACTGGTCAGAGAAGACAGGGTTTCTTTTGATACGAGCCGTGAAAGTATTCTTCAATTGAATGAACCGCAGCAGAAGGCCCTGGATGCTATACAGGATCAGTTTCAAAAACATGAGGTTTGCGTGCTGCACGGTATCACTTCGAGCGGTAAGACCGAAATTTATACCCATCTTATTCAGGAGGTGCTCGACAAAGGGAAGCAGGTCTTGTATTTGTTGCCCGAAATCGCTCTTACCACGCATATCATAGGCCGGCTTCAAAAATATTTTGGAGAATACATCTCGGTTTTCCATTCGAGGTATTCGGTGGATGAGAGGGTAGAGGTGTGGAACAATTTATTGAAAAATAAAGAGAAGGCCAGGATCATTTTAGGAGCCCGTTCGTCTGTTCTTTTGCCCTTTAGTAATTTGGGCCTGGTCATTGTTGATGAAGAACATGAGACTTCCTTTAAACAGTTCGAGCCTGCACCGAGATATCATGCCCGTGACACGGCTATCATGCTGGGCCATTTACACGGGATAAAAGTTTTGTTGGGCAGCGCCACCCCTTCAATCGAAACATTTTACAATGCCCGGCAAAACAAATACGGGTTTGTTCGGCTCGATTTTAGATTTGGCAACGTTTTGCTGCCAGAAGTGGAGCTGGTTGACATCAAAGAAAAGCATCGTAAGAAACGCATGAAAGGTCATTTTTCAGATCGTTTGCTGACTTTGATGCAAGAGGCACTGGCCGAAAAAGAGCAGATCATTCTGTTTCAAAACAGAAGAGGTTATGCACCCATTGTGGAATGCAGTACTTGTGGTGTGGCGCCCCAATGCCCGAATTGCGATGTGAGCCTCACCTTTCACAAGTTCAACAATGAATTGAGATGTCATTATTGCGGGCATCATCACACTTTGCCGCAAACTTGTCCGGCTTGTGAGAATCCGACCCTGGATACCAGGGGTTTTGGAACCGAACAGATCGAAATTGAATTAAAGGAATTGTTTCCACAGGCCAACATCGGAAGAATGGACCTTGACACGACCCGGGGAAAGTATGGGTATCAAAAACTGTTGAGTTCTTTTCAGGATCAAGACATAGATATTTTGGTAGGAACGCAAATGCTCACCAAAGGGCTTGATTTTAAAAATGTGACGCTGGTCGGTGTTCTTAATGCCGATAACCTGCTCAATTTTCCTGATTTCAGGGCTCATGAGAGAACCTATCAACTGATGGTCCAGGTAGCAGGAAGGGCAGGAAGGGATCAGAAAAGGGGTAAGGTCGCGATTCAGACCTTTAACCCATATCACCAAATTCTTCAACAGGTGACAACCCATGATTATGAGGGCATGTACCGAGACCAGCTCAATGAGCGTCATCAGTTTGCTTACCCGCCCTATGTGAGGCTGGTCAGGATCGTATTAAAGCACAAGGATTTTATAAAAGTTGAAACAGCCGGCACATGGATGGGTAAGTC
>JAHEHF010000051.1 GCA_024644745.1 Flavobacteriaceae bacterium | reverse complement strand
GAAGCTTCTGTTCAAATGGGCATTGTGGGCAGCATCAGTCATCCACAAATTGATTATAAAGCTGTAAATTATTCTGACGAACCCTGGACCAATGAGCCCTGGCAGGCCATTTCTTATGTCTCCTGCCACGACAATCACACTTTATATGACAAACTCAGGATTTCCCGTAAGGATGCCGGTGAAGATGAGATCATAAAAATGCATAAATTGGCGAATGCCATCGTTATGACATCACAAGGAACTGCTTTTATGCATGCAGGAACTGAAATGATGCGTACAAAAAAAGGTTTTCACAACTCTTATAATCTTCCGGATTCAATCAACCAGATAGACTGGAACAGGAAAGTGATTTATTCTGATGTGGTGGACTATTATAAAAACCTCATCAGGTTGCGAAAAATGCATCCTGCATTCAGGATGACGTCTGCGGAGGAAGTCATAAACAAACTTGAATTCAAAAAGGTTGAACAGGGCCTGATCGCTTACCAGATCAGTGATCATGCCAACAGGGATACATGGAAACATGTCTATGTTATTTATAATGCCAGAACTGAACCCATCTCATATGATCTGCAAGGAACGTGGCAACTTGCGGTACAGGGAAATGATTTTTATTTTGACAAAGCCGTTCCTGTTTCAGGAAGGGTTGAGGTGCCTCCTGTTTCGATGCTGGTGGCTTTTCAACACTAATATCGGGGTTAGATCTCCTGCAAATCTTTTTCCCGCATGGGCCGGAATGCAGGAGTCTTATCTTGTATTCAAGCAATTGAAAAAAATCGGTTATATTTACTCAAATGAATTACCGACAGTTATTCATTCAGGATTGACTTTACCTTTAGGTCATATGCTGTCTATTAGAAGAACCAACCAACCCTAATAAATGAAAAAAATAATCTTTTTCCTTCTCATCATTTTCATTTCTTCAAAAATTCAATCCCGGTATGATCATTCACAAAAGGAAGGTGACGCGGTCATCAACCAAATGCTCGCCTGCAGATCATTTGGGGAGGACCTTAGAAATGATATCACTTCGATAATGCCTTATTTTGGATTGCTTGACACGATTCAATTGATAAACAGCGAAGCGTATGGTCCAGATAAAAGGATGACCTTAGAGAAATTAAAAATTTTCATTGAAAATAAACCATTATCAAACCAGCTAAATCCAAACCTATTATGAAAAAAACCTATATTTTTCTTGCTCTTTTCCTATTGATGTTCAATCAGGGTTATTCCCAGGAAATAACAGGAGACTGGTATGGACTGGGGAATTTTGAAGACATACTGCTTCGAATAAACCTGCATGTCAAAGCCCTTGATTCGGGTTACGAAGCAACTTTTGACAGTCCTGATCAGGAAGCCTATGGCCTTGCAGCGGACACCCTGTTCCTCACAGGTGATATCATGCATTTAAAATTCGGACAACAAGAATTCCAGGGAAGAATAACAGGAAATTCTGGACTAATAGAAGGTGCCTGGAGTTATCCCGGAGGGAAAATTGATCTCAGTTTTTCAAGACAGCCTTTAGATGCACCTAAAGGAAGCATTGCCAGGGTAAAGCAGCAATACACAAAAGAGGAAAAATACATTTCCATGCGTGATGGTGTCAGGTTATTTACGTCGATATATGCCCCGAAGGACATGTCTGTCCCTCATCCTATCATTATGGTGAGAACTCCCTATAATATTGAACCCAATGAGGGTAGTTACAGTCCCAGACTGCTTTCCATGCAGCAGTTATTAGCAGAAAATTACATCATTGTTTTTCAGGATGTGAGAGGACGTTATATGAGCGAGGGTGTGTTCGAGGATGTTCGACCCTTCAACCCAAATAAAAAGAATAAGGAAATTGACGAGAACAGTGATACCTACGACACCATAGACTGGTTGGTGAAAAATGTACCGAACAACAATGGTAGGGTAGGCATTTTTGGGGTTTCATATCCCGGGTTCTATTCTACGATGTCGCTCCCGGATGCGCATCCTGCACTTAAGGCTGTTTCTCCGCAGGCACCTGTTACCAATTGGTTCATTGGGGATGATTTCCATCACAATGGAGCATTTTTTTTAATGGATGCCTTTTCTTTTTATTCGGGTTTTGGCAGGCCCAGGCCCGAACCCACCAGACAGGCACCTCCTTCTTTTGACTTCCACAACAACGATAATTACGATTTTTACAAGGACATCGGTCCCGTCAAAAATGTACAGCGTGAATATTTTGGGGATACCATCCGGTTCTGGTCAGATTTGATGACGCATCCAAATTATGATACCTTTTGGAAAGAAAGGAATGTACTTCCTCACCTTACAAATGTCAAACCGGCCGTATTGGTTGTTGGAGGCTGGTTTGATGCTGAAGACCTTTACGGACCGCTTCATACCTACAAGGCGATTGAGACGCAAAATACCGGAAACCAGAACAGACTTGTAATGGGACCCTGGTTTCATGGTCAGTGGTCGAGGGCAAAAGGAGAAAAACTGGGTAATATTCACTTTGGAAGCAATACCTCCTATCATTATAAAGAACTTGAACTGCAGTTTTTCAATTATTACTTAAAAGATAAAGGAAATATGAACATACCCGAGGCTTCCATATTTGTTACGGGTGCGAATACATGGCAAAGCTTTGAGAGCTGGCCGCCTCAGGAGGCAGAGCAAAAGGATCTTTATCTTCATTGTGAAGAAAAACTTTCGTTTTCAAAACCGGCATCTGAAGCTTGTTTTGTTGAATATGTTGTTGATCCGGACAAGCCGGTTCCCTATACCGAAGACGTGCATTTGCGAAGAACGAGAGAGTATTTAACTGATGATCAGCGCTTTGCAAGCCGAAGGCCGGATGTAATGGTATACCAGACAGAAATTTTGGATAAAGATATTACAGTTGTTGGGCCCTTAAAAATTGAATTTTTTGTCAGCACTACCGGTACTGATGCCGATTATGTAGTAAAAATGATCGATGTATTCCCGGATGAAATGGATGATTATCCAAAAAATGAGAAGAGCGTACCCATGGGAGGTTATCAAATGCTCGTCAGGGGAGAAGTTTTAAGGGGGAGGTTTAGAAACAGTTTTGAAAAACCGGAAGCTTTTTCACCGGGTAAAATCACAAAAGTATCCTTTGAGATACCGGATACGGCGCACCAGTTTAAAAAAGGTCACAGAATCATGATTCAGGTTCAGAATTCATGGTTCCCCCTGGTAGATATTAACCCGCAACAATTTGTGAACATTTACGAGGCAGAAGAGAAGGATTTTATTAAGGCCACACACCGTATTTACCACGATAAGGAAAGGCCCTCCAAAATTTCACTTCAGGTGCTGAAATTAAATAACTAAAGCAGAAAAGCAATGATGAAAAAAACGTTTACCATTATCCTGATCAATGTTTTGCTCTTCGCACTTGTCAGTTGGGAAAGACACTCTGAACAAGAAGAATCCAGGCAGACTTTAAATGATCATTATGACGATCTGGTGCAATTATTCAAAGATTGGAGAGCTTTTGAAATTCCCCCGCGTAGGGATGGAGCACCAGATTATACTGCTGTAACGTTTGAGAAGCGCATGCCCCGATTCAAGGAACTTCGAAAAAGGCTTCAGGAAATTGACACTACCGGATGGAAGGTGGAAGAGAAAGTTGACTGGCTCATCGTATGGGCAGAGATGAACGGCTTTGATTTCAACTATAGCGTACTGAAGCCCTGGGTGCGTGATCCGGCCTTTTACAAATCGGTCTGGATGTATAAAAGTGATGTGCCTGCCCATGAAGGACCAACCCACCATGGGACCACTGAAGTTTGGACCTATGATTTTCCTTTGAATGATGCACAGAGAACCCTGTTTCTGAATGATATTAAGGTAATTCCTTCATTGAACGAGCAGGCCAAAATCAATTTGACCGGCAATGCCCGAGAATTGTGGATCACGGGTATAAGAGATCTCAGATTTCAAAGCAGCTCCCTTTTGTCCATCATGGATTATGATGGCGTTAAAAACGACAGAGTACTTATGGAGGCATTGACAGCGGCCAAAGCATCCACAGACGAACTTGTTTTGTGGCTCGAAAATGAAGGAAAATCGAAAACGGGACCTTCGGGTATCGGAAAAGAGCATTATACCTGGTACCTGCAAAACGTGCACCTGGTTCCACTGACCTGGGAGGATGAGGTCATGCTTTTAAAAAGGGAACTGGCCAGGGCCTGGTCTTCATTGAAGTTGGAAGAGCATCGCAACCGGAAGCTTCCTGAACTGATAGAGGCAGATTCGCCAGAGGCCTATAAAAAACTGGCGGATGCCTCTTATGAGAGCATGATGCGGTTTTTGGAAGCGGAAGACATTGTAACGGTAAAACCCTATTTCGGACCCGCTTTATATGAGCAATTGGGCGCCTACACTCCCAAAGAGACACGTAATTTTTTTATGATCGGGGCGCACTATGATCCAAGGCCGCTGTATTCACATTTTTATCATTGGTTCGAGCTGGCCCGAATGGAAGAGGAGCCCCACAAGAGTGAGATCAGAAGAGGGCCTTTGCTTTATAATATCTTTGACTCAAGAAATGAAGGTACGGCAACCGCTGTGGAAGAAATGTTCATGCAGGCAGGGTTGTATGATGAAAATCCGAGGGTTAGAGAAATAGTGTACATCATGATTGCACAGCGTGCTGCCCGCGGGTTGGGATCTCTTTATGCGCATGCCAATGAAATGACCATGGAAGAAGCCGGTGGGATCCATACGGAATATACCCCTCGGGGCTGGATGAAAACCGAAAAGGAGTTGCTTATTTTTGAACAGCATTTTTACCTGAGACAGCCGGGTTACGGAACCAGTTACATTACAGGCAAATACCTGCTTGAAAATATGATGGCCGACTATGCAAAGAAAAGGGAGGATGCTGAGCTTGATTTTAGGCTCAAGGATTTTTTTGACCAGCTAAACGCAATCGGTAATATCCCTGTTTCCCTGGGGCACTGGCAAATGACGGGAACCGATGAACAGATCAAAAAAATCATCAATTAGGTTTCCTAATAGGCTCAGTTGCAATCACTTTGATATAAGTAACACATTTCATGAATAGAGCAGCATCAAAAAGAATTCAGTCACTCGATCTTCTGAAAGGACTGGTCATGGTGATCATGGCCCTTGACCATACCCGTGATTATTTTCACAATGCTGCTTTTCTCTTTGAACCAACCGATCCCTTACGAACTGATGTTCCCTTATATCTTACCCGCTGGATAACCCATTTTTGTGCACCTGCCTTTAGTTTCCTTGCTGGATTGTCTGCTTTTTTGGTGGGCAAAAGAAAATCGGGGAAGGAATTGTCTTCATTTTTGTTCAAAAGAGGTTTATGGCTGGTCTTTATAGAGATCACGGTTGTGAATTTCTCCTGGTATTTTGATATTCATTTTGGTTTGGTGACCCTTTTGGTCATCTGGTCCTTGGGTATCAGTATGATCCTTCTGGCGGGTCTGATCCATTTGCCGTCAAAATTCATTCTAATCTTTAGTCTGGTCGTTATTTTCGGACACCACCTTTTGGATCATGCCCAATTTGAAAACAGCATTTTCTCAACTCTATTTCACAAGGAAGTGTTTTTTACCTTATCAAATGGAACCCATGTATTTATTGGATATCCCATTTTACCCTGGGCAGGGGTGATGTCATTGGGATATTATTTTGGTTCTTATTACAATCGGGATATGGCATTGAAAAAAAGACAAAACTTTTTAAAGATAACCGGTTTTGCCACAATTGGTCTGTTCATCATCATCAGGACGGCAAATGGTTACGGGAATTCCAGTGAGTGGCAGCTTTATGAAACCCTGCCTCAGACCCTCTTTTCAATATTTAATCCCGCCAAATACCCGCCTTCTCTGAGTTATATTCTGATGACCCTGGGGCCAACCTTTTTATTTCTGGCCTATGCTGAAAAATGGAAGGGAAAGACTGTTGATTTCTTTAGTGTTTTTGGTAAGGTTCCCTTTTTCTATTATATCGTCCATATCTATGTGATACATTTTTTTGCCCTCCTCCTGGCTCAGTTTACTGGTTTTGGCTGGCGAAAAATGATCTTGTCCGACTGGGTCACAGAATCAGAATCTCTTCAGGGCTATGGGGTTGACCTTTGGCTTGTTTATCTGATCTGGCTGGGGATTATTATTTTGCTCTATCCTTTGTGCAAAAAGTTTGGGAGCTATAAAATGCGTCACAGGGAAAAATGGTGGTTGAGCTATTTTTAATATCTTCATATTCTCATGAATGTCAATGGAATAAAACAATTATATATTTAAAAAAATTAAATAAATACATGAAAAAAATTATTTTAGTTTTGGTGGGTCTGTTTTGGTGCTTTGCGGTATTGCAGGCACAAGCAGGTCAAGAAAAGTATCTCAGTAAGGTTCAAAGCTTAGACAGCACGCTGGATGCACTTTACGGAGTCATTTCAGGGGAAAAAGGTGCAGCACGAGACTGGGACCTGATGAGATACCTGTTCCATCCTGATGCCAAACTGATCCCATCGGGAAAATCTCAGGAGGGAGTGTACAAAGTGCGATATATGAGTACAGAGGATTATATCAGCAGCTCCGGAAAATGGCTGGTTGAAAATGGTTTTTTTGAAAAGGAAATTCACAGAACCGTGAATTCCTTTGGCAACATCACCCAGGTCTTCAGCACTTATCAAGCCTTCAAGAGTGAAGCTGATAAAGAGCCATTTATGAGAGGGATCAACAGTATACAGTTGTTAAACGACGGCAACAGATGGTGGATCATTAATATTTACTGGACGCAGGAATCAGAGGAAAATCCTATCCCTGCGATTTATTTGCCGTAAAGAATTGATCATGAATAAAAACTCCACGGCTGATTTTAAAGTAAAATACGGTCCCTGGGCACTGGTTGCCGGGGCATCTGAAGGACTTGGCGCCGCCTTTGCCCGGGCTTTGGCAGATCGAGGGTTGAACCTGCTGCTCCTTGCCAGACGCCTGAACAAACTGGAGGTACTTGCCATGGAGCTCAAGGCTGACTATCCAGTGGAGGTTGAGGTGCTGTCTGTTGATCTTTCTGACTTTGATGTCGTTAAAAAAGCAGTTACGGGCTTTAAGGAATCATTTGGTTTATTGGTTTACAATGCCGCTTTTGCCCCAATCGGGTACATGGAAAATATAGACGAAGAAAATCTGGGGCGCATCGTTGATGTCAATATCCGAACACCACTCTTGCTTACCAAACTGATGTCTTCCGCTATGATTGCAAACAGAAGGGGAGGAATTGTATTGATGTCTTCTCTTGCAGGTGCACAGGGAAGTCCTAAAATTGCGACCTATGCAGCTTCAAAAGCCTTTAACCGTATCCTGGCAGAAGGTATCTGGAAAGAATTAGAGAAGCACCAGATAGACGTGCTGGCCTCCTGTGCCGGTGCCATCTCAACCCCGGGATTTAAAAAAGCGAGTACGGGTAGTGATGCGCCCGGTACCCTGACAGCCAGGGAGGTTGCAGAAGAAACTTTAAATGCACTGGGTAAGGGGCCTACAATAATTCCTGGGTTTACGAACAAATTGGCGCATTTTTTCATGAATCGGATTTTCCCGAGAAAATGGGCTATCTCAATAATGAATAAAAACACAAAAGACTTATCATGATGACAGCAATAAGCGGTTTTTTTACGCCCTGGATGATCTACGCGCTGATCACCATCCTACACTATTTTTTACCCGCACGATGGGTAACAGGATATGTAAAGCATTCTGATACAGGAGTGTTATTGAATTACAGGTTAAACGGCAGATTGGTACTGCTGGTTACTGTCCTGTTGTGGTTTTTATCAGGATTTTTCGACTGGGTGCCTTTTGAATGGCTCTATACCGTAAGATGGTACAGCCTTGCTGGGGCTTTTGTGTTCGGGCTCGTATTTTCTTTATGGATCGTGATACCTTACAGATCAACAGGAAAGAAATGGCTATCAGACATTTTCCTGGGTCGACTTGAAAACCCACAGTTCAAAAACGGAAAAATTGATGCGAAAATGTGGTTGTATCTGGTGGGGGCCGTCATGCTTGAATTGAATGTGCTGGGTTTTGTTGCCCAACATTATCAGGAATATGGCAGTGTTTCTGCGAATTTGTTGCTTTGCGCGGCAATGCTCACTTATTTTGTCTGGGACTATTTGAGTTTTGAAAAAGTGCATTTGTATACTTATGATCTTTTTGCCGAACGCGTGGGGATCAAACTCGGATGGGGTTGCCTGGCCTTTTATCCTTATTTTTATCCTGTTGCCATTTGGGCAACCACAGATTTGCCTGACCCAAATTTGCCTGTATGGCAAATTATCATTTTTGCCCTCTTGTTTCTTTCGGGCTGGACCATGGCTCGTGGTGCCAATATGCAGAAATATTTTTTTAAGACCCAGCCACAAAGGCCTTTTTTGGGGATCAAACCTAAAACCATTTCAGATGGAAGCAGAAGCTTATTGATAAATGGGTTCTGGGGGCTGAGCAGACATATCAATTATCTGGGTGAAATTATCATGGGTGTTGCCATTGCCTTGAGCGTGGGCTA
The DNA here is from genome assembly GCA_024644745.1 of Flavobacteriaceae bacterium. Lineage (GTDB taxonomy): Bacteria > Bacteroidota > Bacteroidia > Flavobacteriales > Flavobacteriaceae > Lutimonas. The sequence continues at coordinate 16,382 of JAHEHF010000051.1, read as the reverse complement.
TCCCGGATTGTTATGGGTTTGGCTTTATCCCCTCTATTATGTGGCACTCTTATTCCCCAGGCAGATTGATGATGATAAGAGATGTGCCGCTAAATATGGGGAGCTGTGGCAGCAATACACAAAAAAAGTAAAATACCGTATCATTCCTTATATATATTGATATAAAATAGGCAATGTTGGATCTAAAAAAAAGAAATGAACACAGTTGACTGGATTGGTTTTATAGGGGTATTTCAAATACTGCTGGCCTACTTACTCAATGTTATTGGAAGGGTTTCGAGCAAGGACCTTTTGTTTATACTTTTGAATTTGATTGGAGCTGCCATGGCATGCCTCGGTTCTGTGCTTTTGAATTACATCCCTTTTATTATTTTAGAGGGTGCCTGGACTTTGATCTCGGCGATATCCCTGGTGCATTATTTTAGGGGACGCAGGGTTGCAGCCTGATTTTTTTAAACTTTAAAGATTTAAGCATTCTAAGATGTTTGCAGGTATTCTATTCGCAAGGAACGCAGGTACTGTAAAACCTCTTTGCGATAGGCTGATTTTGGTGAGATACAATCTTCACCATTGATATCTGTGACGATCAATGCCAAATACCAATGACCCTCCCGGGAAAATTCCATGTCTTGCAACCATGGTTCCTGCCCCTTGGACATGAGATATCCGTCCAGTAAAATTGGAAATAAATTGATCGTTCTTGTTGTTTTTTCTGTTTCATAAAAGCTCATGAAGTATATCCTGCCATTAATGGCAACGGGGATGTCTGTATTGTTATGATCGTAATCCAGCTGATACTTCCGGCCAATAAAATCGTAAAAGACATTTTCTTCCTTGGGATCTTCAAAGATCAAGGCATATTTTTTTGGAAGCTTTTTTTTGAATTTTTTAGCGAGCATCACCTTGTCGCTGTCGAACTGGGGTGCAATTTTAAAGGGGATGCATGATGAAATCATTAAAAACACAAAGAGGGGAAGCAGGGTTTTCATAGATTGATTTTTTTATACTCAGAGCAATGATTGTGCCAACCTGTTCATTATTAATTAAGTATATTCATCGAATTCTAAAATTTTATAGTATTTTTAGACATACTCCGGGTTTTCAATTGAAGATATGTCGTTGAAAAGGTGAAGGAAATCATGGGCTCACAGAGTTAGAATTCAAGACAAAACACTATAAATTAAAGTCATATCATGGATATATTAGATCAAATATTAGCTACAGACCAAAATTATATACTTGTCGCATTGGTCATTTCCTTTTTTATGATGGAAATGTTTTTTAATCAAAAGGTCAGGGTTGGAAGCAAACTCAACCATTTCTTTCAGAACATTTTGTTTCAGCTGATTGCCATCGCAATGGGATCTCTACTGGGATTAATGATCATATCAACCTTTAACTGGATGGACACTTATCAGTTCGGACTCTTCAACCGGATCAAGGTTCCCTACTGGTTTCATATAATTGCCGGTGTGTTATTACTTGATCTGGCAGATTACTGGATGCATCGATGGGATCATAAGGTACCTTTGTTCTGGCGACAGCACCGTGTGCACCACAGTGATACTTCTATGGATGCTTCAACGGCCTTAAGGGGTTTCCCGACGGATATCATCTATTTTACGATCGGTGAACTCGTCATGGCAGTTATTTTTGGACTGGATATCATGTCACTCAATCTCTTTCTGTTTCTTTTCCTACCTGTCTCATTTATTCACCATGCGAACCTTAATTATCCCGCCTGGGTCGATCCGGTTTTTGGATGGTTCTTCGTGACGCCGAATTACCATAAGGTACACCATGAGCAGGACCAGTTTTATACCGATTCAAATTATGGGACCTTATTTATCATCTGGGACAAATTATTTGGGACCTTTAAAACAAAACCGGTCGCGGAGATCAATTATGGCCTGAAGGAGTTTGAAGGGAACAGAAAGCAATCTTTTTTATACCTGATCAGAAGTCCTTTTATGAACATAAAACAGGTCGTGGACGAGGAGTAAGCTTATGGTTAAACGAATAGTGGAAGACCTTGAACTAAAACTTTTATAAATTAGTATATAGTTTTTAAAATCAATTAATGATGAAGAATTTAAAAAAAGAAGATATCAGGCAGGAGGTTTTTGATCTGTATGATGACTATGCTCATAACAAACTTGACAGAAGGCAGTTTATGGAGAAATTGTCTGTGTATGCCATCGGAGGAATTACCATTTCTTCTTTATTGAGTTTTATGATGCCCAATTACAAGGACAATGTAACGATTGGACCTGATGATCCGCGCTTGAATTCAAAATTCATCAAGTACCCCTCACCAAAAGGGGGAGGTGAAATAAAAGGGCTTCTTTCAAAACCGGCCCAATTCAAGGGCAGGCTGCCAGGAATTATCGTCGTTCATGAAAACAGGGGTCTGAATCCTTATATTGAAGATGTTGGACGTCGTGCGGCCCTTGAAAATTTTATCAGCCTGGCTCCTGATGCCCTGAGCCCTTTAGGGGGCTATCCTGGTAATGATGACGACGGAAGGGCACTTCAAAAAAAAAGAGACCCTAAGGAAATGCTGGAAGATTTCATCGCGGCTTATGACTACCTGAAGTCTCATAAGGACTGTGATGGGAACATCGGGGTAGTGGGCTTTTGTTTTGGAGGCTGGATATCCAATATGATGGCCGTCAGAATCCCTCAGCTAAAAGCGGCGGTGCCCTATTATGGCAGGCAGCCGGTAGGGGAAGATGTACCCCGGATAAAAGCACCCTTGTTGTTGCAATATGCAGAACTCGATACCAGGGTTAACGAAGGGTGGCCTGCATATGAAAAGGCGCTTAAAGAGAACAATATTGAACATACAGCTTATGTTTATCCGGGTGTCAATCATGGCTTTCACAACAATACTACCCCCCGTTACGACAAGGCTGCAGCCGAACTTTCATGGGGCAGGACGATTGCTTTTTTCAAGGAGCACCTCAAATAAGAATCCGTTCAATATGACTATGTACCCGGTGCAGAAATTACAAATGCCTGTTGAAGAGGTCATGAAAGATCATGAGGGATGTTTATTATTTTAACAATGAATTGAAGATTATTTCAAAATGGATCATATTAAAAAAGTAGCAGTGGCACAGATCGCTCCTGTTTTCTTAAATAAAGAGGCAACTATTGATAAGGCTTGCAAAGTCATTGCAGAAGCAGGAAAGAATGGTGCCGAGCTGATTGTTTTTCCTGAGGCATTTGTTTCAGGTTATCCTGACTGGGTATGGTTGGTTCCAAATCACAAAGGTGCCATGCTGAATGAGCTGTACAGGCAACTCGTGGAAAATGCGGTATCCGTTCCTGACCAGGGCACTGATAAACTTTGCAAAGCAGCAAAAGACTCTGGGGTAAATGTGGTGATGGGTATGCATGAACGGAATACTGAAAAAAGTAATTCGAGCCTATACAACAGCCTGCTGTTTATTGATGCCGAAGGACTGATTCTGGGCAAGCACCGAAAACTGATTCCAACGGGAGGAGAAAGACTGGTTTGGTCAAGGGGAGATGGAAGTTCATTTACATCGTATGATACTTCTGCAGGAAAAATTGCCGGGCTTATTTGCTGGGAAAATTTTATGCCTCTGGCACGAAATGCCATCTACGAGACAGGTGCTCAGGTCCTGGCGGCACCTACATGGGATAAAAGTGCCAATTGGATTCAAAGCATGCAGCATGTGGCTCGTGAAGGAGGCCTTTTTGTACTGAGTTCATGCATGGCATTAAAAATGGATGATATTCCTGACCAGTATGAGTTTAAGGGTCTGTATCCCACCGAGCGGGAATGGATCAATGTGGGTAACAGCTGCATCATAGCACCAGGCGGACAAATACTGGCCGGCCCCCTTGAGGCTCAGGAAGGAATTTTATATGCGGATATCGATTTGAATCAAATATTGTCGGCCAAAAGAATGTTTGATGTTTGTGGTCACTATGCCCGCCCTGATGTTTTTGAGTTTAAGATAAAGAACATAAAATAAGGTAGTTACAGAATTTATTCGGATAAGGTTTAAGAATTAATGATCAAAATATTAGGATATGCAAATTTATATTTAGATATTTGTCTAAATAACTAAATGAAAATGAACTCTATCTTTAAGGCACTGAATGACGAAACCAGAAGACGCATCATTGAATTGTTGAAAGAAAAAGATATGAATGCCGGTGAAATTGCCGATGAATTCAATATTTCGAAACCCAGCATCTCTCATCATCTGGATCTGCTCAAAAGAGCCGACCTCATCAGTAGTGAAAAAAAAGGGAAATACATCGAGTATTCTTTGAATACAACCATTTTGGAAGATTTGCTTACCTGGATCATAACGCTAAAAAAATAAATATGAAATCAATTGTCAAGAAAGAATTACCCATCGTTGCAATCATTTTGCTGCCCTTCGTCTATTTGGCATATGTATGGAATGACTTACCTGAGCAAGTTCCTATGCATTGGAACATAAAAGGAGAGGTTGACCGTTACGGAAGCAAATATGAATTGTTGCTTGTACCTGTCCTGCTTCCTTTGCTTGTTTATGTTCTTTTTCTGGTAATACCTAAGATTGATCCTAAGAACAAAATCAAAAAAATGGGCGGTAAGTACCAAAGTTTAAAGGTTTTTTTCACCATATTCATGTCGGCGCTGGCCATGTTTATCATGTATACGGCAAAAAATGAGTCTGCAGAGAATCCCAACTATATCTTGTTGCTGCTGGGTTTGCTATTTATTTTTCTGGGTAATTATTTTAAAACCATAAAGCCCAATTATTTTATAGGAATCAAAACTCCCTGGACCCTTGAAAATGAAAGTATTTGGAAAGAGACCCATAGCCTGGGAGGCAAAATGTGGTTTATTGGCGGATTCATCATTGTACTGGGCAGTTTGATTTTACCCAAGGAAACGAATTTTATCGTATTCACAATTACTGTTGTTGTAATCACACTCATACCAGTGGTTTATTCTTATCTTTTATACAGGCGCACACAAGAAAGGTCTTGAAAAATGGGCCAGCCTGAGAGAATGAATGAATATCTGAAACCCTCCTCAAGGCCTTGGCAATTTGATGATTTGTGCGTCCTAAAAAATCAGTACCTTTAGACCTTGCTCAATTCAGGCATATGACACTCGCTTTGTTTGTTCGTCAAATGATCGAACAAATGCGGTATGCAGGAGGATGACATAAAAAAATCAATTATGAGCCGGCTACTTTTGCTGATGATGAAAAAATCAGTCTGATAGCGTTCATTTATTTAATTTTTAAAATACTTAATGGATACAAATACAAGCTTAGCCGTTCTCATTGATGGAGACAATATACCTTCTGCCTATGTAAAGGAAATGATGGAGGAAATCGCAAAATACGGCAATCCGACGATCAAGAGAATTTACGGCGACTGGACCAGGCCAACTTTAACAAAATGGAAAAACCTATTATTGGAGAATGCCATCACACCCATTCAGCAATATGGCTATACTACGGGAAAAAATGCGACAGACTCTGCGATGATCATTGACGCCATGGATATTCTTTATAGCGGTAAGGTCAATGGATTCTGCCTGGTGTCAAGTGACAGTGACTTTACACGACTGGCTACGCGTTTACGTGAAGCCGGAATGCAGGTCATTGGCATCGGTGAGAAAAAGACACCAAACCCCTTTATTGTGGCCTGTGATAAATTTATTTACATAGAAATTTTAAAAGGCCGAAGCAGTGACAAGAAGGAAGATGACAAAGACATCGGACGATCAAGTGTTGATAAAATCACCAAAAAGGAAATTAAATTGCTTACAAGTACAGTAGAGGATCTTTCTGATGATGATGGTTGGGCTTATCTGGGAGATGTTGGTGGGCTGTTACAGAAAAAACAACCCAATTTTGATTCGAGAAATTATGGCTTCGACAAGTTGACACCCTTGATGAAATCTACCGGGCTGTTTGAACTGGAGCAGCGTGAAAGCCCGAAAAGCAGGCATAAATTAATTTATGTGCGAAACAAAAAACCAAAAAGGGCCACGAGCAGCAAATCCAGGGAACTTAAAAAAAAGGCGAATTAATTAATGATTCGATCCTTTTGGATCAGCAAAGAAGTGTCCCGCTTTACAATTCGTGCAAGAAGTGTATATTGCTTTGTCAAAATTAAAAAATAAAGAAATAAAATATTTAAATGAGTACAAACAAAATTGTGGTAGGAAGTGAGGAATGGTGTGGCCTGCCCGAATTGAACATTCCCGCCATTAAGGTCAGGGTCGATTCAGGAGCGAAAACATCGGCTCTGCATGCAGTCAATATCAGGCCTTTCAAAAAGGAAGGAAATCCATGGATAAGTTATGAGGTGCATCCCTTGCAAAAAAATGCCAAAACAACTATACACTGTGAATCACCAGTCATAGGTAAACGCAAGGTGAAGAGTTCCAGTGGTCTGGGAGAAATGCGCTATGTCGTCAGAACGGTGATCGCTATTGCAGATTCAACCTGGGATATTGAAATCACATTGACCAACAGGGATTCAATGGGTTACAGAATGTTACTGGGAAGGCAGGCCATGTCGGGAAAAATGCTTGTGGATCCGGAAGCTTCATTTAAACTGGGTGAACCTACCGACGATCTTTTAGAACAATACTATAATATCAGCATCAAAAAGGCTTCTGGTCTCAAAATCGGATTATTGGCCAGCAACCCCAATTTGTACAGTAACAGAAGGATCATTGAGGCAGGTGAAGAGCGGGGTCATGAGATGGAATTTTTGAATATCAAGGACTGCTATATCAAGCTGGACGGCAAGAATCCGGAAATGCATTACAGGGGCGGTCGAATCCTGAATGATTTTGATGCCATCATTCCGCGGATCAGGCCCAGTATGACTTTTTATGGTTGTGCCCTTACGAGACACTTTGAAGCCATGGGTGTGTATACGCAGAATTCAGCATCTTCCATTACCCAGTCAAGAGACAAGTTATATTCTTTGCAACTGCTGATCAATAACGGCTTACCGATTCCTACCACTGGATTTGCAAATTCACCCCTCGATACGGATGACCTGATAAAAATGGTGGGCGGGGCACCGCTGATCGTAAAATTACTGGAGGGAACACAAGGAAAAGGAGTGGTTCTGGCTGAAACAAAGAAGGCGGCAGAAAGTCTGATCAATGCATTTAAAAGTTTACGCGCCAACATTTTGGTCCAGGAATTCATAAAGGAAGCGAGTGGAAAGGACATTCGGTGTTTTGTAATTAACGGTAAGGTGATCGAGAGCATCATGCGTACCGCTGCTCCTGGCGAATTCAGGGCAAATATTCATATGGGGGGAACAGCACAGCTGATAAAGATCACTCCTGAAGAAAGGAAAATTGCGATTCTGGCGGCAAAAACAATGAATTTAAAAGTAGCCGGAGTAGATATCATCAGAGGTCGCAATGGTGCTTTATTACTGGAGGTGAATTCATCCCCTGGTCTGGAAGGCATTGAAGGCGTTTCAAGTAAAGATATTGCCGGCATAATGATAGAATCCATCGAAAGGGATTTAAAGAAAAAGAAATCAAAGAGTTAGGTCGATATCATTTAATTGTAGCAGGGTCCAAATAAATTATTAATAATCTGAAATAACAGAATCCATTAAGCACACGATGAAAATCTTAAGATCGAACACGATATGTTGAAGACCACTTTTTTACATGGCCCCTTAAAAATAATGGCCTTCCTTCTTGTTATTAGTTATTCCTGTGGGCACAAGAAGGATACTTTGCCTGAGGTGGGGAATGATCATTGTGAACATGTGATAAGAAATGACAGTATGAGTCTAACAAAAGAACTGAAAGACATAGAACCCCAGATGAAAGATAAAACAGGGGTTTATGTTTTGGAAGATGGTGCCGGTGCTATGGTAACACGTGCCTGGTTAACGGAATATGCTGAAAAAACCATAGATATTCAGTATTTTATTTTTTCTACTGACAACGTGGGGCTAATTGCCTGTGATTATCTGGTTAGGGCAGCAGACCGAGGCGTGAAAATAAGAATTGTTGTGGATGATATTATGGTGGATGCCCGGCTTGAGGACATTCTGACCATGGATGCCCATGAAAACATCAGTATTAAAATTTACAATCCGGGGGTGAATCTGGGGAAAAGCATCCTGGATAAAATAAAGAAATTCACCACTGATTTTAGAGGGGCCAATCAAAGAATGCACAACAAGACCTTTATTGTTGATAATAAAGTCGTGATTACCGGTGGCAGAAACATAGCCGATGAATATTTTGATTATGATCATGAATATAATTTCAGGGACCGCGATGTGTTGTTAGTCGGCAAGATTACTGAAGAAGTGGATACTTCTTTTAATGCTTTTTGGAACAGTTCATTAAGTGTTCCTGTTGTTGAATTGTCCGATGATTCACAAGACAGGGTCAAGGACGAGAACAAATATGACAGACTTCATGAATATGCCTGTAATCCTGAAAATTTCTGGCCCGAAGTTCGTGAGCGAATAGAAGAAATGCCCATGACCTTTTCAAAGATCAAAGATTCAGGAGAACTTGTCTGGTCCGATCAGGTATTGTTTGTTTCTGATCAACCGGGTAAAAATGACGGTTCAGACGGATTGGGCGGTGGAGGTGCTTCGACCAGCACTTTGATCGAGTTGGTAAAAAAAGCAAAACATTCCGTCGATATCCAGACACCATATTTGATCACTACTGAATTAAGTAGAAATCTTTTCAGGGCAGCGGTTGACAGAGGGGTGAAAATTAGAATTCTGACCAATAGCTTGGCTTCGACTGACAATGTGGAGGCATTCAGCAGTTACCAGTCAGACAGGGGTGAATTGCTCGAAACAGGGGTCAGGATTTTTGAATTCAGGCCTGATGCCGCCGAACAGACAAGAATCATGACCGGAGCGTTGCATAAGGCTCTGGATCACAAGCCCGTTTTTGGCCTTCATGCCAAATCTATGGTGATTGACGGAGAAACTGTGGTTATTGGTACTTTTAATCTTGATCCGAGAAGTGCCAACTTGAATACGGAATGTATTACAATCATTCATTCTGAAAAGGTAAGTACAAAAGTACAGAACGGTATGGAGATTGAATTCAGGCCTGAGAATTCATGGGAAATCACAAAGGAATCAAACCCTGATGACCAGGTAGGTTCCTACAAGCGAATGAAGACCTGGACAAGGAAAATATTGCCAAAATCTATTTTATAATTTTTTCAAAGGCCTCGCCATTTTTACCCGTCGCATGCGATGAGAACCGGGGTAGGGTTTTATAAGGTCGTCTTGTTGTGATAACCGATTTTATGTGGTAATTTAGATTTCTGTTAACCAGATTAATTGATTTTCCAAATAAAATTTACATCATGATTAAAAAAATAAGATTGATATTTCTGTTGGTGCTTGTCACAACATACTGTATCGCCCAGGAAACTGACAACGATCGATTGCTCAATTTGGACCAGATTCATTCCGGAGAATTCAGCCAGTCCTATGAACGTAAAATTCAATGGGTTGAAAATGGCGCAGCCTATGTGACCATTGAAAAGTCAGAGACGGTGGAAGGTGCTGATGAGCTGGTTCGTTATGAAAGTGCCTCGCAGGAAAAGACTATTTATGTGCCTGCGGAAGGATTGCAAATCGAAGGTGAGAATCTGTCAGTTGAAAGCTTTACATTGTCGCCTGACGGTTCCAAAGTTTTAATTTTTACCAATTCAAGCCGTGTATGGCGTACCAATACCAAAGGAGATTATTGGATCTATGACAGGGAATCAAAAGCTTTAAAACAGCTGGGCACATCATTTGAACCTTCATCGCTGATGTTTGCCAAACTTTCTTCTGATAATAATTTTGCCTACTACGTTCATGATTTCAATGTTTATCAGGAAGAATTCAAATCGGGTGCGGTCACACAGCTCACGACCGATGGCAATGGAGCGATCATCAACGGTACTTTTGATTGGGCCTATGAGGAGGAGTTTGGGAAGAGGGATGGATTTATCCTGAGTCCGACAGACGATTATCTTGCATTTTGGCAACTTGATGCCTCTGATGTCGGAACTTTTTATATGATCAACAATACGGATTCCATTTATTCAAGACCAATTCCCGTGCAATACCCTAAAGTTGGGCAGGAGCCATCAGGAGCGAAAATTGGCCTGATCGATCTGTCGACTCAAAAAACGATATGGATTCCGCTTGAAGGAGGGGAAAAGGAAAATTACATCCCGGGAATTCAGTGGGTCAATGAAGACCTGTTGTTGCTGCAACAAATGAACCGACACCAAAACCAGCTGATCGTATGGTCTTATAAACCTTCGAACGGTACACTGACAATGGTGTATACCGAAAAGGAAAAAACCTGGGTTGACCTGGGCTATCCTGATATTACAGGTAATAGTTGGGGCAACAATGATTTGCCTCTTGTAGAACAGGGAAGCGCTTTTTTAAGAATGACCGAGACTGATAAATGGCGTCATGTCTATAAAGTGAACATCGCCACAGGGGAAAAGGTACTGGTGACTCCTTTTGATTTTGACGTAGCCTCGATGCGCAGAGCCACAAAAAAGGAACTATATTTCATGGCTTCTCCTGACAATAGCACACAGCGGTATCTCTATCGTACCGATCTGAAAGGCAAAGGAAAGTTGGAACGTGTCACGCCTGAATCTTTAAGTGGTGTCAATATCTATAATTTTTCTCCCGACGCCCGATATGCAATGCACAGCCACCAGAGCGCTGAGATGCCACGAACCGTTCGACTGGTGAATTTGCCGGAACATAAAATCCTTCAGACTGTTGTAGACAACAAGGCCTATGCGGATAAATTGGCAGGTCTTGATTTGCCCGAGGTTAGATTTACAGCGGTGACCACTGAGGAAGGAATTGAAATTGATGTAAGAATGGTATTGCCTGTCAATTTTGATGAAAGTAAAAAATACCCCGTATTGTTTCATGTTTATGGAGAACCCTGGGGGCAGGTGGCAACCGATACGCAGGTTGGTCTATATAATGTGATGATGGCACAAAAAGGCTACGTGGTTATTGACATGGACAACAGGGGCACCCCTTGCCTAAAAGGCAGTGCGTGGCGCAAGAGCATTCACAGAAATGTGGGCCGGATCAACAGCAGGGACCAGGCTCTCGCGGCCAAGGAAGTGTTAAAGCTTGACTATCTTGACGAGGAGCGTACGGCAGTATGGGGATGGAGTGGTGGAGGAACCATGACCCTCAACCTTTTGTTCAGATACCCGGAGATTTACAAAACAGGAATTGCTGTTGCAGCCGTGTCGGACCAGTTGGTTTATGACAATATTTATCAGGAACGCTATATGGGTCTTCCTCAGGAAAATATGGAAGATTTTGTCAAAGGATCACCCGTGAACTATGCCAAAAACCTGGAAGGAAACCTGTTGATCGTGCACGGAACAGCAGATGACAATGTTCATTACCAGAGTGCAGAACTGTTGATCAATGAGTTGATCCTGCACAATAAGAAGTTTCAGATGATGGCCTATCCAAACAGGTCTCATGGCATTTACGAGGGGAAAAACACGAGGCAGCATCTCTTTACCCTGATTACGGATTATTTATTGGAGCACACGCCTCCAAATGAATGAGTGCGGGAAATAATGGTGGAGCATTCCAGGAAAATGGTCTTAAAAAAATGCAATTCAACGGAGATAAAAGGTATAACGATTTCCCCTCTTTTGTAAAGTCTCATTTTGGCAGGAGGGTTCAAAAGATCTCCCTTGATACAGGTTTTACCTGTCCGAACCGTGATGGGACCAAAGGAATCGGGGGATGCACCTATTGCAACAATAACAGTTTTAATCCTGAATACTGTAAGCCTGGGAAAAGTATTACAGACCAGCTTGATCAGGGCATCCGCTTCTTTAGTGAAAAATACAAAACACAGGAGTATCTCGCTTATTTTCAAGCGTATACCAATACCTATGCGGATACAGAACTAGTCAAAGAGCTGTATATGGAGGCATTGAGTCATCCGTCAGTTGTAGGGCTGGTCATCGGTACCCGACCTGATTGTATCAATGCAGAATTGGTGAATTTTTTGTCTGAGCTGGCCAAAACCAAATTCATATCTCTTGAATTTGGAGTTGAAAGCACCCTCAACCGGACCCTTGAGGCTGTGAACCGCTGCCATACTTTTGAAGAAACCAAAGCGGCATATGCTCAGGTTCAGGGCAAGGGTATTTTTCTTGGGGCGCATATGATCATCGGTCTTCCGGGAGAATCAAAAAATGAAATACTGTCACACGCCACTGAAATATCAAAACTGCCTTTGCATACTTTGAAACTGCATCATTTGCAGATTGTCAAGCATACCCGCATGGCCGTCGACTTCAAAAACGATCCCGAGAGTTTTCACCTGTTTGATCTGGATGAATACCTTGACCTGATTACCGAATTTATGGCTTATTTACGTCCTGATATCATTGTGGAAAGATTCATTAGTCAGGCACCAGCCTCTTTACGAATCGCTCCCGATTGGGGAGGGCTAAAAAATTTTGAAATCGTTTCCCGGATCGAAAAAAGACTTCTTGAGAAGGACCTCTGGCAAGGGAAATACTATAGGAGTTAAAGTAAATTGATTCTATTTTAAGATGTAAATTATTGATATTTAAAATGTTACGAGATATGATTGTAAAATTATGAATCCTGGGTGTAATAATCTTTGAGTTGAGCCACTAACTTTTAAAAGAACAGTTTGAGTAACGATTTTTATAAAAATTCTATTTTACCTTATGCCGGCATTATTATTAAGCTGTGTCGCGCATATACCAATTGTCAGGAAGATTTTGAAGACTATTACCAGGAAGTCTGTCTTCAGATCTGGAGAAGTAAGGACAATTTTAAGGCAGAATCAGAATGGAGCACATGGGTATATCGCATCTCTCTGAATGTCTGTCTGACTTTGCTTAAAAAAAAGAAAAATAATGTGCAGCATTTCAGCTCTGATGCCCTTCCTCCTGAATTAACTGAAGACGATCATTCCTTTCCCGATGAAAATCTGAACCAGCTCTACAAGGCCATCAGGCAGTTAAGTGAAATAGACCGGGCGGTGATCATGCTGTATCTGGAAGAAAAATCATATCAGGAAATCGCTGATATTATAGGGACCAACCCAAACAATATTGGAGTGCGGATCAAAAGAATCAAACAAAGGCTAAAAAAAATATTAGATGGAAAAATCAATTGAAACTATTTGGAAAGAGGGATTTCTTGCAAAAGATGCCTTGATCGCCCCGAAGATCAATGACCTGTACAGTCAGAAGTCGATACACATCATTGATAAATTCAACAGGATGTTTAAAATTAATTTGATTGCAATTGTTGCCTTCACATTGATCTTTTTAATCGTATCCATTTTCATTGGAATACCGATAATGGGTATCATATTTTTCGCAGCTCTGAATATACTTGTCATCATTAATTATAGATTATTGAAAAGTTTAGAAAAAATAGACAAGGGTGAAAGCAGTTATAGCTACCTTAAATCCTTTAATCAATGGATAAAAATGCAGGTTCATATAAATGAGCAAATTGCACGAGTATTATACCCTGTTATCTTTCTCTCATTTATTATTGGTTTTTGGTTTAAGGATGCAGAGGGCATTCATCTGGGTGAAAGACTTGTGAATGAAATTCTGATTGCCTTTCCCGATATGTATCTGGTTTTAGGAATTCCATTGATAGCAATTGTTGTGTTCTTTTTAATTCTCGGGGTGCTGGCATTTTTCGGGGGCAGGATTTACCGATGGGATCTTAACCTTGTATATGGCAGGATATTTAAAAAACTGGAAGAACTCCTTGCGGATATAGAAAGTTTAAAAGATTGATACACAGTATTTTTACTTGACCATTTCTCATAATCAGCAAAAAAAAACAGGATGGGGTGTAATAAATCGGATTTTGAGCTACTAATTAAATAAAACATAACAATTATGACAATTAAAGAAGCCCACATTTTTTTTGAAAGCCTAAAAGCTACATCACTGAAAAAATCGGAAAGAAAAATTTATGAACAGTTCCTAAGTATACTGTCAGGATTAAAAAGCAAAGATTTATCAACAGAGGAGGTTCAATGGATAGAATCAGAACTCGACAGCCTTGATTTGCGAAAAGCTCAGGCAAACCAAAAAAAACATTTTAAAACTGCCCTGAGAAAATTCAAAAAATATTTAAAGGACACTTTCACTTTCATTACAAAAGGATATTATTCTGAAATGGGTCTTGCATTGGGTCTTAATTTTGGAATTCTTTTTGGCATCATTTTCTTTTCAAGCTTAGAAAGATCCACAGGCATTGCAGTGGGCCTTGCTGTTGGAATGGCGGCAGGTGTTATAATTGGCGGCAGACTCGATGCCAGTGCCATGAAAGAGGGAAGGGTGATCTAAGCTGAGCCCACAGTTGGTCTGAATTATTAAATTTTAGAAGTGTCTATTTGAAAAGACACTTCTGGTCTTTTTGATGAGGCTATAGAAAAAATAAGGCCCCTTTTCAATTTCACAACCCTGCATACTGCTGTTAAATGATAAACATTGATGAAGCTTCAGGCAATTTGCCATTATATTCTAAAAGCAGATTTTTTTTAACGCAAGTTTAATATTCTTCCTCAAAATCGCAATAATTTGCTGTATTTTCAGAATTTCCATAACTTTAAAGTGAAGCGTCAGAAAGTATTCCTTATGTAATGGGTCAGTTGAGGTTTTGTCACATTAATTGTGACTTAGCTTTGAGTCAGTATTTGTCAGAACCGAAATTGAACCATTATTCATCCATACTTAATTAAGAAGTCATTCTATTGCAAAAATATGAGTCCATAAAAATAAAGGGCATACAACAAGGTGTATAATGCATATCCTGCGGAATACGCACCATACCCAGAACGTTGTGCTTCATTTGGAAAAAACAGAATGCTTATCGAAAAATATACATCAAATTGGACTACAAATTTTGCGGATTTAAATCGTGAAATAACCAGTTAAAATCTAAAAAAAACATGAAAAACATTTTGAATGAAGAGGATTCTTTAGAAATTAAAAGACGGATCCAAAAACTATCTGAGACAGATACTCCACTCTGGGGCAAAATGGATACACAGGAAATGCTTGTCCATTGTACAATACAATTAAAACTGGCATTGGGCGAAATTTCATTCAAACAACAGGGGCCTTCATTCTTACGATCTAAGTTGGGAAAATGGCTTTTATTCTCAAATGTACCTTGGCCAAAAGGGGCAGATACTCCTGCTGAAATGAATGCAGAAATAGCCTCTTTTTCTCTTTCTGACTTTGAAACGGAAAAAAACGAATTACTGAATTATATAGATAAAGTAAGAAAACATACACCATTAAAAACACATCCCTTTTTTGGAGAACTAAACATGAAAGATTGGGCTAGACTAATCTACAAACACCTTGACCATCATTTAAAACAGTTTGGCAGCTAATAATGGTCTAGAGTAAAGTTTGTTAAATTGTATGATGGAAATCAAATAAAAATTACATTAAAAAGTAGATCCAAAAAAAATAACCGCTAACACCGGGCAAAAATAATTGCTTAGTTCTCGTCTACTTAGGAAAGACCGTGAGGGCTTTCCATCTGTGATTTATTTGCTACATTAGTGCTTAACCCAAGTAACTTATTATATACAGACCAGTTGTGCTTCATTATGACCAACCATAACCAATGATAAAATTCTTTAGATAAAAATGAAAAATAAAAAAGCGATAATTACGGGAGGCAGCAGAGGTCTGGGAAAGGCAACTGCTTTTGCATTCGCAAAGGAAGGTATTGACATAGCCATTACTGGCAGAAATGAAAAAATATTGAAAGAAACGGTATCTGAATTAGAAACCTTTGGAATTAAGGCTATGTATGCAGCATTTGATGTTGGTAGCTATGAAGATGTTAAAAAAGGTATACAAAAGATTATGAATACGTTTGGCTCAGTTGATATCTTAGTAAATAATGCGGGAACTGCAGCATTTGGCTCGTTTAATGAAATGGATGTAAAACAATGGAGTCATATCATTCAAACCAATCTTATGGGCATGTATTATGTGACAAAAGAAGTTTTACCCTATTTATTAAGTCAAAATGAAGGTGATATTATAAATGTTTCATCTACAGCAGGATTAAATGGGAACGCAAACACATCTGCTTATTCGGCTTCAAAATTCGCCGTTATTGGAATGTCTGAATCCCTAATGAAAGAAGTTCGCAAGAATAACATTAGGGTTTGTACATTAACGCCTAGTACTATAGCAACAGATTTGTCAATTGATTTGGGTATTGCAAATAAAGAGTCTCATGATAGCGTATTACAACCGGATGATTTTGCTGAA
>JAHEHF010000100.1:1582-7957 GCA_024644745.1 Flavobacteriaceae bacterium | reverse complement strand
GACTTGACTACAAATAAAACCTCCTCAGGATGCTGCTCTTTTGTTACTTCTATAAGATCATCAAGATACTTCTCCAGATCGGCATGACACATCAGGACCAGGAGGATATGTGCATCATTGTCTATGACCTGTTGCCAAAGTCGTTGCACTTCATCAAGTGAAGGTGCTATATCAACATCAAAACCAAGATCGGCAAACTCATTTGAAGTTTTTATGCTCTCGGCCTTCAGACCTTGACCAAGGGATGCGATCGTCATACGTGGCCTTCTTCCTTCATGGCTTGCAAAATGGTCAGACAATGCGATCAATGCCTGGTAAAGATCATCCTGCTCTGGATTTTCGTTTCGCAAAATATAATTTTAGGTATTCTACAACAATGAAAGATCAATCTTCTTCGACTGTGTCGTATTCAATGATATAAATATCTTCATTCTTCCTTTTCATCTTATACTCCTCTCTTGCGTATTTTTCAAGTGAATCCGGATCGTTGAGGTTGTCTATAATTTTTTGATCTTCTTCTATTTGCTCTTTGTAATACTCATTGGCATCTTCAAGTTTGTCTATTTCCTGATCGAGCTCACGGTGATTCATAAATGAATTTTCGTCAAAAAATCCCATCCATACGACAAAAAGTATCAAAATAATAACATATTTGTTACTCAGGATTCTAATGATTCTGTTCTCTTTTAATTGTTTAAAGGTCATCTTTTAGCAAACTTTCATTAATTACTGTTCTGACAATATCAATGGCTACTGTGTTATAGGTATCATTGGGTATGATGAGATCCGCATAATTCTTGGTAGGCTCAATAAACTCCTGGTGCATCGGCTTCAGCGTTGACTGGTAGCGCTCCAAAACCTCATTGATATCCCTTCCCCTTTCTTCAATGTCGCGTCTGAGCCTTCTGATCAGTCGCTCATCTGAATCAGCATGCACAAAAACCTTGATATCGATTAATTTTCTGAGCTCCTTATTCGTAAAAATCAATATCCCCTCAATGATAACGACCTTTTTGGGGAAGGTCTTGATCCGGTCATCAATCCTGTTATGGGTCACGAAAGAATAGATGGGCTGTTCGATTTGATTCCCTTTTCTCAATTCTTTTATATGATTTATGAGCAGTTCAAAATCAATGGCATTGGGATGATCAAAATTGATGTTACAACGCTCCTGATAGGTCAAATGATCGTTTTGATTGTAATAGGAATCCTGCGAGATCACTGTAACTTCAGCCGTAGGCATTTCATTCAATATTTTTTTGACCACAGTGGTTTTACCACTTCCTGTACCTCCTGCTATCCCGATAATGAGCATAAAAAAATAATTAAAAAATCAGTGTGTATCCTGTTCAAAACCCAAAACTATAAAAAAGGATTTGAAAACCGATCAAAAATCCCTATTTTCACTTACTTACTAAAAAATCAAAAACTTATGAAAAATATTCTAACGAATATCAGAGGTGATGCGTTTGGAGGAATCACTGCCGGAATTGTTGCCCTTCCTCTAGCCCTTGCTTTTGGAGTTTCCTCAGGACTCGGACCAAGCGCCGGTTTGTATGGAGCTATTTTTCTTGGCTTTTTTGCCGCCCTTCTGGGAGGTACGCCAACACAGATCTCGGGACCCACTGCCCCGATGACGGCAATTAGCATGATTTTGATTGCAGGAATTTTACAGGCAAATGATGGAAATATTGATAAGGCCCTGCCCATTATTCTCAGTGTTTTCATTATCGCAGGATTGTTTCAGATACTCATAGGGGCGATAGGTCTGGGAGGGTACATTAAATATATACCTTACCCTGTGGTTTCGGGTTTTATGACAGCCATTGGCGTCATTATAATCATTACCAATATCTTGCCAATTATAGGATATTATGTAGATAATGATATGGAAAGAATTCAAAGTTTCAAGCCTCAGGCTGAAGAACTGATCATCGAAAATATTCTGAGGGATGAGGCGGAAGAAGGTTTATTGGTTCTTGAAGATTTTAAGGAAACTATTTCCAGGGCAGAAAAGATCACAGAGGAGGAGATCATGAACGAAGCCACAATTCTGGCGAACAAAGAAAACTCAGGTGTGATCGGAGCCATAAAAAGTTTGCCAAGAGCCTTGAGAACCATCAATTATCTGGAACTTATTCTGGCCCTTTCAACGATTATCATCATCTATGGTTTTAAAAAAATAACAACCAAGGTTCCTTCCACGCTGGTGGCCCTGCTGATCGTTTCCGGAGCAGCGATTCTGATGGATTTGGATTACAGGCGCATAGAAGAAATCCCTGAAGGTTTTCCGATTCTCAATACTGCCATATTCACCCAGTTCAGTTTCGGCACTATCTCGCCCTATATTTTTACGGCCATTACCCTTGCCTTTCTGGGGGCCATAGACTCACTCCTCACCTCTGTTGTTGCTGACAACATGACCAAAACCAATCATAAACCGAACCAGGAATTGATCGGTCAAGGAATTGGAAATTCCATAGCAGGTGTTTTTGGCGGATTGCCGGGTGCAGGTGCTACCATTCGAACTGTAGTAAATATTAATGCAGGTGGCAAATCAAAATTATCAGGCATGATCGCAGGGGTTTTTCTGCTCTTTATCCTCCTTGTCCTGGGGCCTTTGGCTTCGAAAATTCCAGCAGCTGTTCTCGCAGGGATATTGATCACGGTAGGTATTGGTGTTATGGACCACAAAGGGTTAAAAGCGATTCCGTACATGCCGAAAGAAGAAGTTTTGATCATGATTGTTGTGCTGTTGCTGTCTACC
This sequence comes from Flavobacteriaceae bacterium, assembly GCA_024644745.1. GTDB lineage: Bacteria > Bacteroidota > Bacteroidia > Flavobacteriales > Flavobacteriaceae > Lutimonas. The sequence continues at coordinate 5,190 of JAHEHF010000100.1, read as the reverse complement.
TTCTGGAACCTGGTGTATGCTGTAGGGGTCGGTTTGATCATTGCCTCGCTTGTCTTCATGAAAAAAATGGGAGACGCTACCGCAGATAAATCTGACCTAAAACCCCTTAAAGAAGAAAAATCTTGGGCTGATGAAACTAATTTCCCTGAAGAAATGAAAGATCAGGTTTTCATCAAACATATCAAGGGTCCCATATTTTTTGGATCGACAAGCTATATACAAATTTTGGCCAAGCAAATTCCAGACACTGCATCACACGTGATTATCAGGATGGACCTGGTGCCTTATCTCGATCAATCGGGACTTTATGTGTTAGAGGATGTTTTTCTGGAACTTGAAAAAAAGGAAGTCGCTGTATTGTTGGTGGATGTTCAAAATCAGCCCCTGTATTTGATGAAATCGATTGATATTGTTCCAGATCTTATCGCTGAGGAACATGTTTTTGAAAGTTTTGACCAATGCACAAAGTGGATCATCAAAAATCTTGATTAAAAATATTCAGCGGATACAACACCAACCTGATTCAGACAACTGAACCTTTTTTTACTCACGAATTAGCAGCGTGAAAGGAGCCTCAAACGAATACTGACGCTTCATAACTTCTTTTTTTTAAAGAGTGAGGGACCATTTTATTTCCTGATCATTGTCATTGTAATTTTACATTTTAAGAGATATCTTTTAAGTGTTCCAAATGGTATTTAAAACCTGCAAAAATATCAGGAAATAATTTGAAACATGAAGAATTGACCTTAACTTTATACTGGGTTCCATTTTTTGCACAGAGATAAATGATGATCAAATGTTAACGTTTAAGAATTTCAATATTGCTGACTGGTTTTCTTTCTACCGCATTTTTGCGGCACCGTTTTTAATCATCATTATTTTTTTAGATAAAAGAGAATTATTTACCTGGCTTTTATTGATCAGCTATGCTACTGATGCTATTGACGGTTTTATAGCAAGGAAATTAAAAATTACAAGCCCCAGGGGGTCACAATTGGATTCGATGGGAGATCAGTTGACCCTTTTTACCGGTTTTGTTGGTTTACTGATGTTTGAATTCAATTTCATCCAAGCTAATTATCAATGGATTCTGATTCCCTTCATTCTCTACTTCATTCAGATGTTCATTGCCTTCATTAAATACGGAAAAGCCACCGCATTTCACACCTATCTTGCCAAAATATCGGCGGTGACACAGGCCGTGTTTATCTTGTGGTTATTGTTTTTCGGTCCTGTCTACTGGTTGTTTTATGCCATGATCATCATAGGAACCATTGAGACCATAGAAGAAATTTTACTGATTTTTCTGTATCCTCAATGGGTGGCGGGAGTCAAAGGTTATCCATGGGCCATACGGGATAAGCGAAGGCTTGCTAAAGAAATGAATAAAAAAGGATAAGCAGCATGAGAACCATTTCTTATTTAACGATTTTCTTTCTGTGCCTCGCCATCCTTATCATCGATATCCTCGCCTTTTACTGGCTGCAATCTATTACCAATCTCATTAACATGCCCAGACTGAGTTTGGCCATTGATATTTTATTCTGGTTTTTCACCATCGGACTGATCACTTCCATTGTAATCCTCAAGATCAGGCTCGACAGGATCCACCCCCAGAGAAAACACCTGTTGATTACTTCCCTATACGGTCTTACTGTATCTTCATTTATACCCAAAGTAATCTTCGTGGCAATCATTTCATTTTTATTTTTTACCAATCAGATGCTGTCGGAGCAGGAATCCCTGATGGTCATTCCGCTAGTGGGTCTGCTTGCCGGTTTTTTTCCTTTTTTTGTCATATTATATGCCATTTTCAAGGCGCTTTACAGGTTCAAAATTCATTATCTGAATATCAGGTCGGATCTCCTTCCTGAAGCATTTTCACCCCTTAAGATCGTCCATATTTCTGATCTGCATTTGGGTAGTTTCAATTTCAGGTACCATATCCTTGACAGGGCCATTGAACTGATCAATGACCTGGAACCTGATTTTATTTTTTTTACCGGTGATCTGGTCAATAATTTTGCCTGGGAACTCAAGGGCTGGAGTAAAATCCTTGAACAATTGTCGGCCAAAAAAGGAAAGTTTGCCGTTCTTGGAAACCATGACTACGGAGATTACAGTACCTGGAAAACCAAAGCTCTGAAAAAAAGTAATTTTGAATCGATCAAATATTTTTATAAAAAAATTGGTTTTAAATTGCTCCTGAACGAGGCAGAAATAGTTGGCAACTACAATGATTCCATAGCGATTCTAGGAGTTGAAAACTGGGGCAACCCTCCATTTAAAAAATACGGTGATCTTAAAAAATCGATGGCCAAAGTGTCACATGTCCCCTTTAAGATATTACTGTCACACGACCCCACCCACTGGGATGAAGAAGTCGTAACTAAAACAGATATCAGTCTGACGCTTTCGGGTCACACCCATGGAATGCAGGCAGGTGTTCAGTTAAAAAGTAAACAATGGAGCCCCATAAAATACAAGTACAAACAATGGGCGGGACTGCATAAAAAAGGAAAACAGTACCTCAATGTAAATCGCGGGCTGGGATGGCTGGGCTTTCCCGGCAGGCTGGGTATGAGACCGGAAATCACATGCATAGAAATTAAATCCTAATTTGCCATTCTCAATAGATCCAGGTCGTGAAACCGGGATAATTCTTCTTTTGCGCTTTCGTAGCCTATTTCATAGATCTGATCCATTTTATTCACGTCGAGCAATCCAAAATCAACGAGTTTTAAAGGACGTATCATTAAATCACAATCCGCGAATTTCAAATTAGACCTTTTCGAATAATTGATCTTGATAGCCCTTTCAAGGACACTGACCGAATATTTCAAATTTTCAGGACTGATAACGGTTAAAGGACTGGCATAAACGCCAATCATCCGGTCACAATGTTCTTTTAAAGGTGCCGTAGGAAAATTATCAAGAATCCCCCCATCAGCATGCAGCACCCCATTGATACTCACAGGAGAAAACAATCCCGGAAACGCTGATGAAGCCAGTAGCGGCCTGATCAGCTGTCCTTCAGAATACACTTTAAGATTCCCATGAATCATGTCAACGGTTGTCACAAATAATTTTTTCTGAAGTACATCGAAATCATCCTTGTCAAAATAATTTTTAAAGTCATTATAAAATTTGTCGGTGTCAATAAATCCGGGTTTGCCAAAAGCAAATCGGTTGATATGAAACAAAGGGATGACCTTAAAAAAAGTCATCATTTCTTCAGGGGTAAATCCATTGCAGTACAAGGCCCCAACAACGGCTCCTGCACTGGAACCCGAAACGATCTCGGGCCTTATGGCCTCTTCTTCCAATGCCTTGATAACCCCTATATGGGCAATCCCTCTAACGCCCCCGCCTGACAATACAATTCCAACTTTTCCACCCATGATTTTCTTCGTTAATTGATATAGGCCTTTGCACTATTGAGGTTAATTCATTTGCTTCTTCCGCTTTTTTTCTTCCTTAAGCCTTTCCTTTTCCAGTTTTCTAAAATAGCCCTTAAAAAATGTATTGTGCTTCAGGGCCTCCAGGTTTTCATTGAGCATGACACTGCCTTTCTTGATGTTTTTAACCGTTTCGTTGATGTCTTC
>JAHEHF010000100.1:0-1482 GCA_024644745.1 Flavobacteriaceae bacterium | reverse complement strand
ACGTTATTGCCAATTTGCAATCCGTTGACATTGCTGAATACGGCACTAAAATAGAAGGTGTTCCCAAACAAGTTCTGCTTTTTGCCAATTAAAAATAATGCATAGATCAGGGTTATCACCGTAATAATGACAAATAAGCCGAGTCTGATTTTTTGTGTATTGGTTACTTTCATAGACTAACTATTTAAAAAAGGCTTGAACATTTTTATCTTTTGATGAAGCAAGTTCCTTAAAACTCCCTTCTGCGTAATTTATTCCGTCGATCAGTAAAATCATTCTGTCTGCGATCACTCTTGAACAATCCACATCATGGGTAATAATCAGGGCCGATGAGCCAAATTGTATCTGAATGTCACGCATCAGCTGAATGATTTCCTTGGCTGTAATGGGATCCAATCCCGTCGTGGGCTCATCGTAAATGATGATTTTAGGATTGAGTATGATGGCCCTTGCCAAAGCTACCCTCCGTTTCATTCCGCCTGAAAGTTCATCGGGCATCAACTCAAGGGCTTCCTTTAAACCAACACTCTCAAGGGCTCTGTAGACCATTTCGTCTTTCCTGTTTTGTTCCAAGCGCTGTTTGCGTAAAGGAAACTCCAGGTTTTCCCTTACGGTCATTGAGTCGTACAAGGCACTACCCTGAAATAAAAAACCAATCTCCTTTCTCAAAATATCCAGCTCCTGATGTTCAAACTCAAGGACATTATTGCCCATGATCTCTATCGCACCTGAATCGGGCTGCATCAGTCCCATCAGGCATTTGATCATCACTGACTTTCCTGAACCTGATTTGCCCATGATGACAAGATTCTCACCTTTATAGAGGGTCATGTTAAAACCGTTGAGCACGTTATTGTCTCCAAAGCTTTTCCTTAAGTCTCTGATTCTAACCATTACTTCTATGTCAGTATTATTTTCCATATCAATAGTTAAAGAAGATATCAGATACAAATACAGCGACAAAATCAATTATGAACAACAACATGGATGTATATACAACTGCTGCATTTGATGCCTCACCCACACCTACGGTCCCCTTGGTGCAATTATATCCTTTGTAACATCCAACCAGGCCAATGGCAAAACCGAAAAAAAATGATTTTATGGTAGCCGGTACCAGGTCAGCAAACTCAAGCGCATTGAACACCGCATTAAAAAACAATAAAAAAGACACATCCCCTTTAAGGTACTCGATGAGTGCAGAGCCGAAAAGCGCAATGGCATCTCCATAAATGATCAACAATGGGATCATAAAAGTTGCCGCCATGATTCTTGTGACAACCAGGTATTTGAAAGGGTTGGTGCCTGATACTTCCATAGCATCAATCTGCTCTGTCACTCTCATGGACCCTATTTCTGCACCGATTCCAGAACTGATTCTTCCCGCACAGATCAAAGCGATGATCACAGGACCAATTTCTCTAACGATTGAAATACTCACCATGGAAGGCATCCATGATTCTGCTCCGAATTCCATAAGTG
>JAHEHF010000050.1 GCA_024644745.1 Flavobacteriaceae bacterium | reverse complement strand
ACAAAGCTCTGGCTTCAGGTGATTCTGCGGCCTGATCGGCAATTTCTTTCACATTCTTAATCCCGACCCCCAACCTTTTCCGATATTCCTTTAGGAACCAACGTGTGGAAATATAATCTTCGGACCACTTATTTTTAAAGGGCATATTGAATACCTCTCCTCTTTCAGGAATACCGGGGCCTTCGTTAACAATTTCTCCTTTCCGCATAAATCCCGAACCAATGCCCGTTCCTAAAGTAATGGCGACAATATGATCATGCCTGAGATCTTTTATCCAGGATTCTCCTAACAAAAATCCATTGGCATCATTGATAAAAGTTATTTTTTTTGGATGGCTGATCCGGTCCTTAAATTGCACATAGAAATAATGCCGGAGATCGAGTCCATAAAGCTTTTCATATTTATCATTGCCCATCAGCTCAGAAATCCCTTGCTCATAATCGGCTGGACCTGGCATAGAAACCCCCATTCCGATCAATGGTTCATTCTTAAACTTATCAAGACATTGCCTGATGCAGGATGTCCAGATTGAAAGAATAACCGAAGCCTCCTGTTTTGGGTCCAAATTCTTTTTGGTCAGGGTATCAGAGACGATTCTCCTGTCCTTAATGTTTACGATGGCCGCCGATATATGCGAGCCGCCAATATCAATTCCCAGGGCAAATTCAGGCTTGGTTTCAGGCATATTACAAAGTTCTTTTGATATTAATCTTATAGGTCATTTTATCGTGTCTGTAGTAACATTTGTTGAATTCCACAATTCTCATTCCGGCATCATACACCCTTCTCTTTCTGAAAAATACAGGTGCACCTGGATCAACCTCTAACAATTCTGCGATTCTTTCGTCTGCTGTTATCGCCTTTAATTCTTCGGATGAATGCATAGCGATGACTGAAAATTCGGTCTCCAGAATTTCATTGAGCGGCCTAGTAAAATCAAGATTCTCGCTTAAGGGAATTCGAGGATGAAACCAGGATTCAAACAAGACAAAGGGTTCGGATTCATTTCCTTTGATTCTGGTTAATTTCTTGACTTCCGTTCCAGAAACCACATCCAATTCTTCAGCCAGTTGTCTGTCACAATTTTCACTCGCAAAAGTGATCCTATAATTCTTGATTTTTACACCCTGTGCAGCCATATCCATTGAAAAAGAGTGCCATTCTTCCAGATGGGTCACATTGCTGGTATGTCTGACAACCGTCGTACCCTTTCCTTGTTTCCTCTTTAAAAGCCCTTCATTTACCAAAACGTTAAAGGCCTGTCTGACAGTGTTGCGGGAAACGCCAAACAAGTTGCTCAGCGCTACTTCATTTGGAAATAACTTTCCATGATCATATTCACCAGTCGCTATATCCTCGCGTAATGCTTTTTCAATCTGCCTGTGAAGCGGAATATTGGAGTTAAGATCAAATTCTCTGACTAAATTTTTCATGTTTAAGGCTCAAAATCACCATGAAAGCTTAAAAAACTTACTTTCTAAAGCGCTTATATTTAAATTATTGACTTCTTTTATGGTTTCTCCCAGGACATTGACTTCGGTCCAGTGTGCCTTTTCAAGTAAATTGCAGCTGGGCAAAAATGAACTGTTTATATTACCGGTTTCCCTGAATTGAAAAATGACCGCATCCTCATTCTCCAAAGGGCTTGCATTGATCAATAATACATTGTCTGGAATATCAGACAGCACAGAGAATTCCATGGGTTTACCAGGGTCTTTCGTACCTTCAGGAATCACACGGGCTAAAAAAGGAACCCTGTTCCCCCAGCTAAACTTGGAAGCCTCCTTATTGCTGTTATTGTTCATCGAAGTAAGACTGTAAGACCATGAGTACATACCTCTCTGGTCGGCATTGAAATTTGTGGTCCAGTAATTATTCATGGGCCAGCTGAACAGGTGATTGCTTTCCGGGGTTGCCCTATACTCAAATCTGCCTGTATTGATATTTCCGAATTGCATCAATGGCGCCTCGGGCGAAACAAGTACAATCTGCTGGTTTTCATTATTGATGCGAACAAAATTCTGAACGGTATTCCAGTCATTGGCAGATCCGGGTATCTGATCGACCCCGGCCTCGATGGTTCCTCCGGCTACCTCAAGACGGATCTTTCCGCCTTTCATCTCAAATGGAAATGCGATATAAAAACTTTCAGGATCGACGATGGGTTTCTTCTTTATCTGATAACCAAAATCAATCCTTTTGGTCGTATTGAAAACCCTGACATCAAAAGTAAAAGCATCTTCCGCTTCATAGGCCGTGTTGGTTTTGCCTTTGAAGGTAATGGTGTTCCAGATTTCGCCCTCCCTGATCTCAGACAACCAGACAGAGTCAAGGGCATGTCTGCTATAATCTGTTAATGGTCCGAACCTGCTGCCATTGGGTAACATGGTACTCTGTAATTGCTCACGGCCGCCGAGTTTCTCCAAAACAAATTCACCCAGCTGGTATTCCGACGCTTCGTCGATCAGGGTTTGTCGCAATTGTTTATCATAAATCTGACTTATCACACCCTTCTTCTTATCAAGGCTAATAGAGTACCAGGCATTATCCAATTGAATTGAATTACCATTTTCAGAAAAATTCAATCCACCCTCATGACTGTGTTCTGTTTCCGTTTCATGGGAATGACCATGCGCGTGATCGGGATCATAAATGTCAATATGAAATTTTTTAAATCCGAATGCGGGAATATCTTTGATCCAAACGGACCAATAGGAACCCCCGTGCCATGGTTTGAATATCTGCCCGGGATACTGCTGGCCCTTATCATCAAGCAAACGCATTTTTTTACCAACAGGAATCTGCTGATGATCAATATACAGGGTGACCAGGCCCTCCCGCTGCCAGTTCAAGGTATTGTATACAATCAGGGATGGTTTTTCCTCTTTGCTGATATAATCATTTAAAAGCCCGAGGGCCTCTTCATTGATCATTTTTGCCCTTCTTGTGGCCTCCCATGCATAGGACTCCTTGATTTCTCTTTGTTCCATACTCGTTTGACTATAAGGGTCGGATATACTTTCTGCCGCTCCGAAAGTGTGTTCGCCATAAAATAACAGGGCCTTATTCGTTTCAAAAATTCTCTCCTCTATTCCTTTCGGCATATTCGCTCCGAGCATTTTGGCCATGGCCAGTCCTCCCTGTCCCGCGATCAGATCAACATGTGCCTTTCTTGTTGCAGCAACTTCACGTGCCGCTGTAGCGATTCCGTCTGTCCACCAATCAGGCCAATGGGCCTTGATGACCTGTAATTCCTCTCCATACTCACTTTCGATCTCCTCAAAAAATTCACTGACAACCGCAGTCTTTATTTTGGGCCAATCATATTTTTCATTCCATTTTCTGATCATACCGCTCGCCATCAAAGACGGGGGTGAGTTATCCGTTAAAAAGCCCGAATGTTGTATGGCTACTTTGTCATAAGGATAACCCTTATCATTAAGTTTGTTCAAATAGCGGAGCATGGTTCTCTCAAAATATTCAAAATCGTCAAGGTGTACCCCGAATGCCGTGTTCCCGATCATATAATGTTCTGCCCTGAAGGCCAGCATTCTTTTACCTGAGGGAGACTCCCACCAGAATGCCAAAGGCGTATCAAAAGAAATGAGCGCCTTGTGACCATGGGTGCCCATATTCAGATATTTAACATCTATCGAATTAAAATAATCATTCATGCACCAGCCAATTCCATTGACGTCATTCTGCATGGCAGATGTAACCGGAATCCCCTTTTCAGTGATGCTTTTCAGGGGTGCCAGTGATGCGACCAGAGATTGCTCATCAGGTAATTCACTGAAATTAAAATACATACCTGTAACCTCGATTCTTCCTTCACTGATTCTTTGCTTTAATCTGTTGATCTGCTCCTGAGATCGACTGTTCAGATATTCATCTACGGCCCATGAAGCTTCGCAGGTCCATCTGAATTTTGATTCATCCGGAAAGTCATCAGTCATGTCACAATAATCCAGGGCATAATCAATATACCTCAGATGCTCAGCAAGGATTTCCATTTGAGACCTGGTATAGCCTATATCGGTATGTGAATGTTGTACAAAATTGACGGCCCACTTTCTTACAGGATGGATGTCAAGGGGGTAAGACAAATCTATATGATTCCCCTTCAATTGCACAAGAATTGTCTTGCTGTTTTTTGAAACGGGATGCAGAATTTCTACAGATTGTATCCCTGTTTTTAAATCAATTTCCCTGAACAGTTGCCCGTCAATGAAAAGCGATGCCTTTTCAGGTTTGTTTAAAAAATTAATTTCAGCCAAAAGGGTCTGAAACTGCTTATCGTCCCTTTTGATGATCGATGGCATGGCGACTACTTTTAACGACTCTGTCATGTCCTTTTTAAAGACCATCAGCCAGGTCAGGGATTTTTCATTGGCTCCTGTAATCTCGAGTTTTAAGGGCCTGTTCTTCTCAAGCTGTTTCGCAGGAACGGTATAATACAAAAAGCCGAAATTATCATGATTACCATCTGTAAAATGCCTGTTAAAATGAAGTTCAGAACCATTATCGAATGGAAGGGTCCATTGATCCAGGTCGTTTTTCGGCAAGACCAGCTCTCCCAGTTTTTGATCATTGACAACAAAATCAAAAACAGCGCCCGGCCTTCGGGAATCATATCCGATATAATGAACAAACGTCACCTCTTTGTCATCAGCGTCAGCAGGTACTTTGGCTGTTTCCCAGATGATGGCCTGCTTGCCTGTATTGGCCCTGGTAATAATGGCATTATCGACCCCTTCCACACCTGAAGTGTATTGGATCTCATTGCCTTCGATCTTCTTTTCAAATCCGGACAGGAACAATTCCTGTTTTGCGGGCTTTCTTTGCGCTTCAACTGAAAAACACCCCAAGCCGATCAATACTGCGTAAACTAAATATTTCATCTTCTACTGATTTATTTCTGCCCAATTTTCCAATAAGGCGATACTTTTATATAATACTCCGGCTGAGCCGCGAAAGGTTCCTGAGCCTTCAGGCTTATTTTCTATCGTATACCATTCATAAAATCCATCATTTTCAATAACTCTGGAGGTCATAGGAAGCAATTGATCATAGGCCTCCTGAACAAACCCATAATGAACAAGTTGCTGAATCATACGCGCTCCAAACCAGGTCCAGTCACCCCCGTTCTGATAGCCGTAAGGGTACATTCCTTTGTTTTCAAAGGCCCATGCAGGGTAAGGAGGATAAAGCGTAAGGCCTATGGAGCCTGCTCCTGACCGCTCCACATTGTGGATCATTTTGTCAAGTGAAACTTTGATCTGCCGTTCATTTAACAAACCTGCTTCAATGGCCACTGCCGTTCCCCCGTGATAATAGATCTCATTCTCGTCAAAATCATCAGGATAGGGTGATTTATCAAGATATACATGAGGGATGAATTTTTCATTTTCATTGTCCCAAAGGGTTTTCATTGTATTTTTGGATATCATTTCATGTACAGGTCTCCATTTGGATTCATAAGCAGGTGCAAGTTCCATCAAATTGTCTAATGCAATCAGGAACATGGCATTATCATAAATATCAACACAAAAGTGCGTCTCATCCGTAATATAAACGCCCCAGGGATGTTGATGCTGCACGTCTCCCCAATCAGCCGTGGTGGCTCCGTAGATCAGGTTGTATTTTTCACTCCATCTGTGGTTCATTAAAAAATCCATGGCCATTGCCATTCTCTCAACAACCCTGATCCCACCTACTTCCTGTTCGAGAAATTCTTGATGACCTGTTTTCTTGACATATTTGAACACAGCCTGCACCAGGGAGCTCTCATGATCCGTCTCAACGGTATTCTTATGACCACAATAAACGGGTTCCAGATCAGAATAAATGTACTGATAGCCTCCTTCTGTTTCTATCGCTTTGGATTTCGGAATGAACCCATCGACGATATTACCGTCCTTTCCCTGCAGTTTAAAGAATACCAACAGGTTTTCCTCAATTTCTTCCGGGGGGTAAACTTCACAGGCAAGTTCGATAAAAGTATTGTAATCTCTGATCCAGACTTCTCCGTAACCATCCCCGGCATTAAAACCGGTCGCTATTACTTCCCTGGCCATTTCCTTAATACTGTCAAAATCTTTGTTTTCCTGTATCTGAAGTACCAGTTCTTCATTTTTATTTTTTGAATCACAAGAGATATTCAGAATCACCAGAAGAATCATTAGGGATCTTATTGCTATCATATACTTTTGCTTTATACAGTTTTAATTGTCATTTTGACTGAAGCGCTTCATCCGCCATGGATGGCGGAGGAGTTGAAATCCCCCATTTTGTATTAGGTGAGGAGGACATTGTAAAAATTAATTTCCCCCCTTTCATTAATTCATCCCGGTACATCCAGTTTTTATGTATCGCCTTACCGTTCCATGAAGCGGATTGAACATACAAATGATCAGCGCTTTGGTTTTCAGTCTCGATCACCAGTTGCTTCCCTGAATAATACTCAGGATCAAGCTCAATCGTAATTCGGTCGAAAAGAGGACTTCCAAATTGAAAGGAAGGTCTTGATGAAGCATGCCCCTGCACGTCAAACAAACCCATGGATGCCATGACATACCAGGCCCCTAGCTGGCCCTGATCCTCATCCTGCCCTACTCCATAGCCATGCAAAGGTTCTGTTCCGTAGAATTCATTGCATATGGTTCTTGTCCACTTCTGACTTAACCACGGTTTACCCGAATAATTAAATAACCAGGGGTTGTGCAAACAGGGCTGGTTCCCGTGATTGTATAATTTTTCAACACCTGAAAAACTGTGAATTTCTTCAGATCCGCCACCAAACATACTTTTCTGTGCATTTTCAAACATATCTTCCAGGCGCTGGTTAAACAGGTCTTTGCCTATCAGATTCATGAGACCGGCCGGATCATGTGGCACGTACCAAGTGTATTGAAAGGCATTCCCCTCCTGAAAGCCATCCCAGGCTTTCATAGAGTCAAAATCTTTGATGAAATTCCCATCTTCTGTTTTAGGCCTGATGAATTTGGTTTCAGGATCGAATAAATTCTTGTAATAACCGGCTTGTTTTGAGAGTTTTTGATAATCGGAATCTTTGCCCATGCCTTTGGCCATCTGAGCGACCGCATAAGAGCTGAAACTGTATTCAAGCGTGTGTGAGGCCCCAAAATTAAAGACCCAGCCGTTTGAAATGACCGTATCTTTATAAGGTACATATGCATCCTTGACAAAATAATGCAGATCATACTTCCCATTGCCCAGATTCCTGCCTTTGGAATCCAATTCGTTTTTTCGAGCCGCCTCATAAGCTACATCCACCTCAAAATCCCGAATCCCGACATTGTATGCGGAAGCGATCAAAAGACCTTGAAAATTCGTCTGGACCCCATTTGTGTATACGCCGGTAGCCACGCCATCATGTAACCAGCCCCTCGTTTTATAAAAATCTATATTGGATTGAATATAATCAGAAAAATAATCAGGATAGGCCAGGGCCCATATCTGGCTCAGGTTCCAGAAGCCTCCCCACATGCCGTCTGAATTATAGTGGTGATATTTAGGTTGTCCGTTTTCATTTAATGGAATCTGACCTATTCCATCATCAACTTTAGGATAGGTGCCCTTATAATCACTGGCCAGACCTCTGCCCAACAAAGCATGGTACAGTCCTGTGTAAAACTTGATCCGGTCCTGCTTCAGACCCCCATCGATCCTGATCCTTCCTAACTTTTCATTCCATGCTCGTTTGGCCATTCCTTTTACCTCGTCAAAAGTTTTACCTGAGGCCTCATAATGCAGGTTCGCCTTCGCATTTTCAATTGAAGTGTAACTCAGACCCGTTTGAATCTCAAGAACTTCATCTTTCTGCATGGAAAATTTCATGTGTAACCCGTTATCAACCCCTCGGGTAGTGATGGATTCGAATTGCTTCGAATTGACAAAGGAGCCTTTGGATACGGGAGCCTTGCTGAGTTTCGCATAGAAATACATTTTTACGCGCTTCCCGGGGTCGCAGAATTTTACATATTCTGGGTTTGTCTCAACAAATCCTCCAAATTCGGTGTCATTATACCAAAGGCCCGAGGCCATGGTTACATCGCTGCTTTCGCCTTGTTTGTGTCCAAGATCAATGACCAGGTTCGCCTGGTTCGTTTGAGGAAATGTATAACGGTGAAAACCTACCCTTTCAGTAGCCGTTAATTCGACTTTGATATCATAATCTTTTAAGATGACACTATAATATCCTGCTTCCGCGATTTCATCAGACTTATCAAATCTTGACCGGTATCCCGAATCAGGCTCTTCCAGAGATCCTGGAATCGTTTTTAAATCGCCAACTGTTGGCATAAAAACCAGGCCCCCAATCTGAAATTCATGGAAATGCCCAAAACCTTCTATAGACAGATGCCTGTCGTCATAACCTGTGGGGCCCCAACTTCCCAAACTGTTGTAAGCATTCGTATGGGGTGCCAGTTTGGCCATCCCGAAGGGAAGGGCTGCCGGTGTGTAAAAAAACCATCTCCCGTGAACCGAACCTATCTGAGGATCAACATAGTCAACAGGCATTTTCTGAGCCTGCATAACACCTGTAAAGCAGAGGTAAAACAAAGCCAATCTAAAATAATTCATAGGTCAAAAATTATAATGTTTAAACATTTAAACAAATATATACAATCTGTTGAAAATTTGCGAAATTAGTTATGAACAAGGCTCTTAAAAATAATAGGGTCCTTTTATGCTGGATCATCGTAAATCACATCAGTATATATTTGCATTTCCAAGAATGATGTCCTCTATGCATGGATGCATTGAAATTGTTCATACCATGCAATTCGCAGACCTGTTCACATTAACCTCAACAACCCATAGCTGCTCATCCAGTTAAATTTCCGCGTCACAAAGTCTAAATGATTGAACACTGAAAACTGTAATATCTATCCTTTTTATGATTCATCAAAGCTTGAAATATTCAAATTTGCTTTCAGTATGATCACAATTTATTTACGACTACTTTTTCTCCATAAAACCTGGTGGCAATCAACTTTTCATCTTCATAAACAGAAAAGGTCTTTCGTGATAATTTCACACCATAATTTCTGCCTTTCCAACGGATGTCTTTTAAAGTGGCTTCCCCGATATCTTCATGATTAAATGGTTTTATCGTCAATGTATCTTTTTCTATTTTCACTCCAAAAGTTCCAAAAACAATGGCTTCCCAACCAGCACCTGCTGAAATTTGCAGGGGCATTGAAGAGCGATCCTGCTCTGGATTATCTATGCGTGGATTTTGGGGCAGATAAGGAAAATGTTCTATATACCGAATATTTCGTTTCAGTACATCCCAACCTTTCCCGGCAAAACCTCTGTGGTACAAATTTCGGGAAATACGACCTGGCATTCCTGCATATTGACCCCCTCCTCCCCAATCAGAATCAATCAGGTCCCAATGCACTGAATCTCTCCGGGCTATGGAATACACACCATATTTCCCTAAAAATTCACCTTCCTGTAAATGACTCACCAGGCGATATGCCTGATCGTCAGGAAGAAAATCAGTTCCCAACAGGTCGAACAAATGATAAGTCCAAATACTGCCCTTTGTTCCGTCGGGATAATAATTATCGAACCATCCTAATTCTTCATTCCACATATATTTATTCACCAAATCTTTAAGCTTTTCGGCATCCTTAAAATAAATTTGTTGCAGTTTTTTATCATTTCTTTTAGCCGCCCAATCAGACATCCTATATAATAAATCAATGGTCAGCGTATTGGTGATTGGAACAGCATGATTATATCCATCGGTACGAATCTCTATAATTTTTTCAGTATTGTACCCAACATCTATTAAACCCAGATCATTCCTGTATTTGTTTTGAAGCTCATCAACCCATCGCTGCATCCAATTCCAAACAGAAACTCCAGCTGCTTCCTCATCAAAAATGGAATAATCATTTGTATGCCTGATGTAGGCTTCAATCATTTTTTGCAGTGCAAATGGTTCTTGAATATATAGAATTTCCCAATGAGCCCCATTCCAGCCAACATAGGTTTTTTTCAATTGCACTTGTTCAAAGTCAGTCAAGATTGCATTTTTCAAGCTTTCAGCATCCAGCATGGCAATTAAATCAGACGCATAGGAAGTATCCCAGCTAATGGTATACGGCCATGTTCCAACGGCCCAAAAAACATTCGAGATATAACTGGGATTCTCATAACGACACATCAATACGGATAGCATACATCGGTAGTAATACGACTCCAGCTTTTTGTTGGAACTTGTCAATTTTGGCAGCTTGTTATAGGCCCATGACAACATTTCCTTCGTTTTATTTGCAGCCTTTGTCATACGTGCCTCAATATCCGATTGGTAAATTTCAGGTGCCCCATCCTGAGGCTCATAGAACTGAACTGCAAAATAATAGGTTTCTGTAATTCCTGGCGGTATGCTGATTTCAAAACCTTTTTCACTTGTTTTTTGAATTGATGAAGACACCCTGGCATGAGCCAATTTACTTCCTATAGTAAATGCATCTAGTAAATCTGATTTATTCTCACCTTCCACGGCTCCCTCCTTTGCATAAAGTTCCATAATTTCAGCGACCTGATTTGGAATAATTGTCATGTCTAAATCCTTTGTGTTACGGTTGGTAAGAGTAAGTTTTATAAAAACTTCATCATCTTCAAAGGAAACATTGGTCCAGCTTTTTGCAGAAAAACTAACCCATTTTTTGTCATATTCTTTATGGAATGTAGCGGTTCTTTCATATTGATTAGGTTGCCATTTTTCATCTTGTGTCACCATAATTGACGGAGAATTAGGACGAAAATTAGAACCAAGGGGGTCATAACTGCCTCCATCGTCGATCCAGGATTTCCATTTGGTTGGAACATCATCTTCAATTAAACGGCCCGTACCTTTATCAAAAAAATTTAAATTGAATTCATAACGCGGTGAGCCAAGAGGTAAAAACCAAACATTAGTGAATTGTGTTACACTATATTGACGTGGAGAAACAAATCCTCGATGATTGAACAGCAGAACATGCTCATCATCAAAAGCAATGTGCTCCCTGTCCATAGCGTAGTATTCAGGATCTTCAGGGGTAACCTGTTTTTGACCCGTTATTTTGATATTGATTCCCAAAATTAATGTTCCAATAAGGATAACTTTAAAAAGCTTTTTTTCTAATAAGGTGCCTAAAATTATTGCTTTCATGAATCTATTGACTTAAATCTCAGTTATATACTATTTTAAAATATTGTCTCAAGGACAATTAATACTCACTCTTCACCATCGAAATCAGGGCTTTCATATACCCCATGGCATAGGCCATTCCAGCATACCAGGGCGCATCACATGTCATTTGGGGCGTATGGTCCGGAATCAGGATGCCATCGAAATTATTCCTCTTCAGAATCTTCAAAATTTTCAACATATCAATGTCCCCTTCATCCACAAAAACCTCTTTATAATCAGGTACCTTTCCCTTGATGTTCCTAAAGTGTATATAAGCTATTTTATCTTGCTTGCTATATTTTTCAGTAGCTTTATAGACATCGCCTTCAGTCATTTCAGCAATAGAACCCAAACAGAATTCCAGGGCATTAGATGGACTGGGCCTCATATCGATCAGTTTTTGATACATTTCGGGTTGGTAGACCAATCGCGGTGTATCTCTGACATAAGGCAGAGGAGGATCATCCGGGTGTGCCGCCAATTTAACCCCGGCTTCTTCTGCTACCGGTAGGATTTCGTCTAAAAAAAATTGTAGCCTTTTCCAAAGTTCATCGTGGTCAATTTTTGGCAAAGTGCCTTTTGGGGCATTTTCATCATAGATCATGTTCCAAACCATCCCATTTGGTATTGGTGTCTCATCGACTGATCCTTCCATTCCCACCGAAGCTGCACCACCACGGGCGAATGGCTTTTCTACCCTGCTGCATACACCTGCCAAAGAGAAATTATAGCCAAAAACCGGGATTCCTGCCTTCCCCACAATTCGAATTTGCTCCTTTACCAACTTTATTTGTTGCTCCTTTTTAGGACCATTTAAAAGAATATCATGCCAAATTGAGGGGTCAAAATTTTCTATAGCAAACCAGTCCAATCCATGATTATGAATATCTTTCTTAATCTTTAAAAGTTCATCCAAAGACCATAGTCTCCCATTTCCAGCTTTTCCCCAACCTCTATTCCCTCCTACAGGCTGATTGGCATTCGACTTGTCATTATCCGCATTACCAAAATAATCAACCATATGCACCACCAGATGTGTTGCTCCACATTGTTTGGCAAACTTATAATGCGCTTCGTTGAGCATGTGACGATATAATCCAAATCCTAATTTCAACTTGTTACTTTTTATTGTGTTTTGTATAAAAATGTCTTTATGGCATCATCGGAATTTCCCCAATAACACTTCAATATCTCTTCGGCATGCTGAATTCGCCATGGCTCAGGCTTGTCAATTTTTTGAGGTGTATCACCAAATTGAAATTCCTTTGATGTAGCTGTTAGCGTTTCATACCCACCTGGATGATCCCATGCTATGCCTTTTAATTCAATCATGATCTGACTTAGTTTAAAATTGCTTTGATCCTATAGCCAGCAAATATTTACTGGTGTCATTACATTATATGCGGATACTTTACAAAGCGAGCCATTGTCCTTATTAATTTTGAAAACAACCAGAGTGTTGGTATCCTGATTGGCGGCAATAAGCCATTTGCCGCTTGGATCGATATTGAAATCGCGCGGGGTTTTTCCTTCGGTTGAATAACAGTCAATAAACATTAATTTCTTAGATATTTTATCCACCTTATAAACAGCGATGGTCTCCGATCCCCGATTGGAAGCATACAGAAATTCTCCGTTGGGATGCAAGCGAATAGCTGCACCTCCCACTGCTCCATCATACTTATCAGGAATGATTGAAATTTTCTGAATGATTTTACTCTCATCACCGCGCAGATCAGCCACATACACTTCACCCGTCAACTCGCTTAACACAAACGCATGATCTTCCTGCTGATCCATGACCATATGACGAGGGCCACTTCCGGCATCAATCTTAATATCCAGTTTTGGTCTTGCTTGCCATTGTTTCGATTCCGCATCCAGTTGATAGGCCTTTGCCGCATCCAGGGTTAAATCGACCACATACATATGATTTTCTTTGAAAGGATAAATCATATGCGCATGCGCGGCTTCCTGCCTTTCCGCATCGGGACCGGTTCCCACGTGCTTAATTTCCTGATGAAAAGGCGCGAGACTTCCATCCGCTCGTATTGGATAGGACAATACGTTCCCTGAAACGTAACTGGCAACTACCAGGCGATCCTGAATAATGGCGAGGTGGCAGGCATAATCACCGTCAATTTTTTGAGAATTTAATAAGGTTAATACTCCATCCGCAGCTATTTTATAGGCATAAACTTCAGGATTCAGTTTTGCAAACATTTCCTCAACGGCATACAAATACTTTTTATCGCCCGAAACCACCATGTAACTCGGACTCCGCTGCTGCGTATATCGTAAAAGATTTACTTCGCCCGTTTCCGTATTTAATTGAAAACAACCGATCCCTTTTCCTGTGGGATTGGCAGCAGGTGCACCTTCCTGAGTGTAGCTTCCAGTGAAAAATATAAGCATGGTATTTAAAATTAAAGTCAAAAAATAAAGTTTCATTCTTCTACCGTATTACAATGTCTTTCTTGGTGGGCGCGGATCATACTGTATGGTATTGTTCATGTAAGCTCCGTCAATATAAATGTCCGATCCATCGATATAATCTCCTAAATCACTTGCTACAAAAGCTACCGTATTGGCTACATCTGCTACATTACCAATTCTGCCTTGGGGAATCCATTGTTCAAATTTATCCTTACCAAATCTTGCAATTTCTTCTCTGTTCATTTCGGTGGTGATCGCTCCCGGGGCCACAGATACGACCCTGATATTATTTTCGGCCAGTTCGAGTGAAAGGCATTTGGAGAGCATTTTCAAACCTGCCTTTGCAGCACAGTAATGTGCCAAGCCTTTTCTCGGTACGACATCATGTATTGAAGAAATATTTATGATGACACCACCCCCGTTTACTTCCATTCTTTTACCTGCCTCCTGTGAACATAAAAACGGACCTTTCAGATTCACGTTCACCACGCGTTCCCATTCGGTTTCATCCAAATTTAAAACATGATCAATAGATTCTGTACCTGCATTATTCACCAAGATGTCAATCCCTCCAAATTCCTTGTCCATCTTCAAAAACATTTTCCTTACTTTCATTGAATCAGATACATCTGCACCTGTGATATTGGCCTTCACATTGAATCTATCACTTATTTCATTTGCCAAATCCTGAGCACTTTGCATGTTGCTGTTGTAGTTGATCATAACATCAGCCCCGCACGATGCCATTTTTCTGCAAATTTCAGCCCCTATGCCTTTGCTTCCACCGGTGACCAACACCCTTTTACCTTGTAAATCTATTTGTATCATAAACTTGGTTCTTTGAAATTCTAAGTCGATTCTAAATGATTAAATGCACCTCTTACCAATGCCTCCATTTCCTGCTTTTTTTCTTCACTCAGAGGGAAAAATTCAAAATCTCCCTCATGCGTGTTTGACTTTTCAACAATGATAATCTCACAATCTTGGCTCATGGCAATATTATGCCATGTACCTACTGGAATGTTATATGTGATATGAGGCAGCATTAATTCTACCTTAAAATTAACATCATTACCATTGATCTCTGCCCCGATCAAAACTGCATTTCCCTTCAGCAGGATAAATACTTCATCGGTTAAATGGTGGATGTCTAATTTTTCAATATTTCCGATTTCTTGCTCTGGAATATAGTTCAATTGTGCAACCTGCCATCCATCCCGAATCAAAAAGGGATGGTATCCCTTTTCGCCAATATGATATTGTTCTATTAGTTTCATTCGTTTATTTTTTTAACCCTTTTTTTGGAGTCTTCCATGATAATTCAATCTCTTCAAGAGTTTTTCCCTTTGTTTCAGGAACATATTTCCAGATGAACCAAATTGCGGGCAATGTCAAGCCGGCATAAAGGAAAAATGTGCCTGCCGGTTTAATGTTTTCCACTAATACTGGATTCGTAAGGGTAATGAAAAAACCGGTTACCATTAATGAAAAGCTTCCTATGCTTACAGCAAGCCCCCTTATTTTTGTCGGGAATATTTCACTGATGATGACCCAGACAATAGGTCCATAAGAGAAGGCAAAACAGGCTACGTATACAAGGAGCGGAATGATTACTAAGTTTGAACCGATGGAGAAC
This sequence comes from Flavobacteriaceae bacterium, assembly GCA_024644745.1. Taxonomy (GTDB): domain Bacteria; phylum Bacteroidota; class Bacteroidia; order Flavobacteriales; family Flavobacteriaceae; genus Lutimonas. The sequence goes on along the minus strand of JAHEHF010000050.1, from coordinate 9,977 downwards.
AACACCCCAACCCCGGCCAGAGAAATGAAAGCACCTGTAACCCCAATCAGCAGTAATTTACGTCTTCCAAATCGTTCGATGTTAAATATGGCGACAAAGGTGAAAATTGAATTGACCAAGCCAACCAGAACAGCACCCAAAAAAGAGCTTTCGACACTCTTTATCGATTCATTCAAGATATTGGGAGCAAAATACATGATGGCCGCTATACCGCTCAAATGGGCAAACATCGGGAGCAGTATCCCTATTAAAAAAGGCCTGCGCAAATATGGCTTGAACAATTCCTTTAACCCTTGTGTTTCCTCCTTTGAAGCTTCTTTAATTTCGGCTATTTGAATTTTCGCCTGTGCCGTTCCTTCTAATTTAAGCATTGTTAAAAAAGCCTTATCTTCTTGCCCATTGACCACTTGCCATCTCGGGCTTTCAGGAACGAACAGGAGTAATATCAAAAACAGAATAGCAATGGGAATTTCAGTACCAAACATACCTCTCCAGAGCTCCTCAACAAACAACCAATCCCAAATACTTACTTCTTCACCACTGATGATACCCGCATTTTCCCCGGCTTGATTCAGCACGATCCAATCGACTAAAAAAGCAAGAAGAATACCTAAGGTTATGGATAATTGGTATAAGGAAACCATTTTACCCCTTTTCTCGGGCATGGTAAGCTCAGAAATATAAATTGGTGCCACCACAGAAGTGATACCAACCCCTATACCCCCTATTATACGAACAATGATCAAAGTTAAAAACGAGGAATCCACGCTGGAAGTAATCCAATAAGATGACTCTAAATTTCCTGAAAACTGGGGTGGCAGCATCGAACCAAAAGCCGAAATTGTCAAAAAAAGAGCCGCCAAAATCAATGCTTTTTTACGTCCGTATTTATCAGTGACCTTTCCTGAAATAATACAACCCAAAATAGTTCCCAGCAATGCTGATGAAACAACCCATCCCAACATTCCGGCCGTCAGACTGTATTGGGTCTCCAAAAAGGAATTACAACCCGAGATTATTGCCGTGTCATAACCGAATAAAAAACCACCTATGGTTGATACAAAACTTATGGCAAGTAGATAAAAAGAAGCCTTATTTTTCATTGAATGCAGTTTAAAAGGTTTTGCCTAAAGGTTACATGATTCCAAATTTTTCGAACGCTGCTACCGTACTCATGCCGTCCTGCAGTGCTTTTTTAACCAATTGTTCACCCCTCGCCTTTTTAATAGCACCTGAAAAAGCCTTATTTACAGCCTGTTCAGGTATGATCAAAACACCATCAATATCGCCATAAACCATATCACCCGGTTTAATTCGGACGCCTCCAATTTCTATGGGAACCCTGTAAGCGATCACCTTGCCACGAGGTCCTTGGTCCTGGGCATAACCACCAAATGAAAAGGTAGGATACTTAAGATTAAGAATTTCCTTAGTGTCTCTGGACCAGCCATTTAATACTGCACCGGCGGCACCTAATTTGATGGCTCTTGTACTCATCAAACCACCCCAAAGGGCATAATTGGGTGATGATCCGGAACAGATATACACTTCGCCTTCTTTTAAACTGTCCAATGCCTCGAACATAATCCCAAATGGCTTTCCCATCAAGGGGTTATCAGTATTTTCAATTACCTCTTCAAACACATCCGCTTCCAGCACAGGCATAGCCCTGCCAATGACGACAAAATCATCATCAAGAGGCTTTATGTTCGGAGGAAGAAACTGATGCAAGTATCCCATTTTGTCTAAAACATCACCTACCAGTGCCACAAAAAGCTCCTTTTTGGCTATATCAAATAGCTCTTTGTCATTTTTCCAAAGTGTTGTCATCCAGTCGATTTTAATTAATTGTCAATTATTTTTCTATATCCAAGCTAAAGGTTTCAATGGCATATTCACCAACCTTTAATTGCGGGGAAACCATAATTGGATTTTCCTCGATTATATTAGTTTGTTTGTAAGATCTTATATCGAAATGTGACGAAAGATTTACTTTCTCATCTTGGTCTTTTACATTATACATGCGAGCAATAACCTCTTCCGAATCCTCGGCTTTTTTTATGGTTGTGACTATTACGTTTTTAGAATCAATAGAAAAGAAACTCAAGGATTCAGGCAAAAATGAATCTGTTGAATTTTCAGGATAAATCACTACACTGATAGGTTCATTTTCCTGTTTGGCAATTCGCTGTCCCGCAATACTTCCCGCTTTGTTGGAAGTAAAGACATTGTGAAAGTCATGGTTACCTGCCTGTGAGTATTCATTCCCTTCCCAGTGGCATGACGTTCTGCTTGCCAAAAGTATGTGTTGCAATACAGCTTTGTTATCGTTATGGGCAGTAGGGTCAATCCAATCTGCAGCGGCAACCGACGAACTCAAAGTAACCGAAATATCATCATCCGTAGCTGAAATCCAGTCAATAATGGCACGCGGGTGTACGTCTTTACATAATGGAGTATATCTTTCTCCGGCAGTCTTGATTTCATCCTTACCTACCCTGACACTTCCAAAAGGAACTTCATGAGCAATTTCTGCATCTTTCATGTTGATCGGAAATGCTGTTCTGAATTCTCGGTATAATTCACCCGACCAATTTCTTAGTTCTGTATTAAAATAGATGCGTTTAAGGTGATGGTAAATTGTTACGTCTTGTCTTACAATGGCATGTTTAACTTGTTGCTCAAGCCTGTATTTGGTATATACCGGTCCGTTTTCCAAGACTTCCCATTCGGGATCATGAAGGCTCATTTTATCAAAATCAACCATACTTACCTGTTGCACGTCCCCAAATTCTCCCGCACCATTCCCAACAGATTGAAGGGTGAAAACTTCTCCTCCCTTAAGATTCTTAGTATCCAGAAGGTCCTTTTTAAATTCCTTATCGAATACTTGAGCTATACCTCCATCTTCGAATGAAATTTTATAAAATTCATTTTCATAACTTGACAAAGACATTTGTTTTTCAGCTTCTGGTTGCTTCTCTTTGCTGCCAGCAACATAATAAGTAGCATATCCTATTGATGGAATATTTTCAGCAATGAAGGTAATATCGGCACTTCTTACGCTTCCATCGTCATGATAAATTTGATTGGTGTTTTGAGAACTTAAAACTTTTTTATCTGCCGTTAGAATGTTGATGCTATGCGCAAATCCCCTTGGAAATTCCATGGACACGGTAACCGGATCCGTTCTTTCCCAAGATAGGCTGTTAAAAAGTACTATGGGCATTCCTAACTTTTCGTTTTTCTTTATTCTGGCTGACAAAAAATCGATACCCTTATTCAATAAGTTTTGTCCCATGGTTCTAGATTTTACCAGGTTTTCCTTAAACAAATTGTCTGTGATATCGCCATCATGACCACCCCAGCCGTGATCGGGATAGATCTTGGCTTGCCATGCTTGATCAAAATCCTTAAATGGATATGGCATTTTTTTGGGGTCAATGATATTCGCCACAGAGAGGAATTTTTCGGCTGCCGGAAGTAATTTAGAAGCCTCTCTGCTCGCCGTTAAAGCATCGTGATGACCTGGTCCGTGAATGTAGACCCAAACATTTGGTCTTTCTCCCATAATGGTATCTACATTCGTGGCATTTTTTTCTGCCAATGGCATAAATTCATCAACCGTCATGAGTTCCATATTTGGTAAAAACACATCTTTCTGATTTCCTTGATCATCTTTGAGTTTATCAAATGAGTTCCACGAATCAATAAATTCTGAATAATCAATGGCCGGCAGCATATCCTGACTTGATAACAATGGCGTATGAATTTTACCGCCTTCAAAATTATTTTCCCAATACAGCACCTGTTCGGCACCGTACTTCATTTGATTATTCAAATCCCTTGAAAGATAAAGCAGATCGTTTCCATAATGGCCCGGTGAATACGTAAAAACCGAGCTGCCGTCCGGACTCGCCCAATGGAACATCCCTTTCGCGTGTCGTGAAATAATCATGTAATTTACTCCTGCCTTCTTAAGAATTTGTGGTGTTTGTAAAGATTTCCCTGGAACATCAACATTCCAATATACTTTAGAGTCGTAACCTCCGAACGTCTTTTTGACCCACTTTTTACCCAAATACAGTTGTCTTACCTGATCTTCTGCATCATACATGTCTTCATAAGGACAATTGTAAGTAGCACCTACGGATAGTAGTTTTTTATTTAATAACGTGGTCAAACGTTCTTTGGCCTCTGGATGTCTTTGTAAATATTCTCTTAGAATTAGCCCATCTTCAATATCGAAACCGTAATCCTCCCTTAAGAAAGCATCATCAATCACTGGTTTCAACAATAAGGTATCTCTAAGAATGATGCAAACTTCTGGACGATCAACCCAGGCGATATCTTGATGACTTGAATTCATAATAGATACCAATCCGTCTTCGAATTTCTTGTCAAAGAAATTATCAAAGGTTTCAAAAAATTCAGGCTTATAGAGTCTTGTCAAAGCAGCCTGCCATCCATTATTATAATGAGCCTTATGATGATTTAAGTAGTTTCCTTCAATATCTGTAACTGAAATACTCCCATCTCCATTTTTGAATGTAAGTGCTATTTCTTTGCCATCATATACAATCGAAAAACTGTTTTTTGGAGGTTTTATGGCAAAGGAAACTTTAGACATTTCTCCCTGAGCTTTAAATCTTTTGATTTTGCTCTTTTTTCCATCACTCAATAAATAAACCGATTTTCCATTAAAATGTGTTGGCGCATCAACATAGATCAAATCATTTCTTTCCTTAATCACAAATGCGGCTTCATCTGAAACCGACATTTTGATGCGCTCAACCACATCGGTTGCTTTAAAAATCATGACCCAGCAATTCGAATTCTTTTTATGACCCCTGAACTTGACCTTTGCGCTCTCCCCTTTCTTCAAAATTGAAGTAGGAACAGTTAAACGGAAAACCCCTATGCCATCACCATTACCATCTCTTTTTACCAAAATATACTGAGCATTTCCATCACCAGGATTGTCAGTTACATTAAGACTGCCATCTTCTGTTGAATTGAAGGTAAGCAAATGTTTGTCATTCACAAGAATATCAAAAGACTCCCTTAAATTAAGATCAATATCACTCAACATTAAAAAGGTTACCTGATCCGACGAATAGTTTATCGGCACTTCACCGGTAAGAAATTCGAATCCCATTTCACCTGTAGTGGCCCTGGCGATCATTGATACGTTAACGTCTTCCCTTAAAGAGGGATATAGAAAGAATTCTGACCCTGTTAGCATTTTCTTATACCCTTCAATATCATCTTTACAAATATTGTACAGGCCATAATTAGTGTTTAACTCCTGAATGTGGCTATTGCCATTACCTTCATGTAAAGGCGCAATAACAGAATTATTTGGAACAGGTTCATTGACAAATGCATAGGCACCGGCGACAGTTAGAAAAAACAAACAAAGGCTACTTGATATTTGAAAAATCAGATGTTTATTCAATTGCTTCATTACGAAAGATTTTATTTTACTAAATCGGTTTATTTTTATGATAAAATTATGCTCCACAAGATTTTCGAATCAATAGTTGTGTCCTTAAAACTCTTTTGTTATCAACCATTGAATTCTTTTTTTCGATTTCATTTACCAATATCTCAACCGCGTGATTACCCATAGCATCAACCGGTTGTTTATTTGAAGTTATTGGCGGATCTACCAGGTCAAACGCACCCAGTTCATCAAAGCTGATGATCGCCACTTCCTGCGGCACCTTTATATCCAGCAGTTTAAGCTCCCGAAGACCTGAGGCTGCCAGGTAATGCGTAGTAAACACAATAGCATCTACCCGCTGTTCACTCTGAACCATGCTTTGAATAGCCGCTTTCATTTCATACTGATAATTGAAACGATCTATGGTCTTCGTATGATATTTCAATAGCTCAAACCCTTCATCCGAAATTGCCCGTTCATATCCCAACCGCCTTTGAACCATGGCCTCCAACTGACTCTTAATACTTATAAAACCAATTTTCCTTCTCCCATTTTTCAACAAATGTCGGGTCATATTATGTGTTCCTCCAAAATTATCCACAATCACATAATTGGTTTCAATATCAGGGTAATGCCTGTCTATCAGCACAAATGGGAAACCGGCTTCGGTCAATTTTAATATATCCTTTTGATTTTTTTGAGTAGAAGCAATGATCAAACCATCTACCTGTCTGTTCAACATTGAATAAATTAGTTCCTTTTCTGTTTCAGAATTTTCATTGGAACTACTGAATACTACATTATAACCCAATTCCTTCGCACGAAGTTCAACATGATGGGCAATCCTGGCATAAAAAATATCTGAAATATTGGGAATTATCAGGCCAATGGTTTCACTTTTACCTAAACTCAAACCCCTTGCCATTTGATTGGGCCGATAACTGTTCTGCTCAGCAAAATCCAATATTCTTTTTTGAGTTTCTTTGCTTATTTTATTCTCGTCACCCCTTCCATTGAGCACTAAAGAAACTGCTGTCTTTGACAGGTCTAAGGCTTCTGCAATATCTTTTAAAAAGATCTTTTTCAATTTTACTAAACCGATTTAGTTAGTGAAACGAAGCTACAACAAAATATTGAAAAACTCAAATTCTCATTGAAAAATTACTTGACTTTTTGACCGATAAATGTATATGATGTGAAGGGCCGAGCCACTGAACCCTGAAAGCAACAAGGACCGGACCTTCAGCACCTTCCAGATACATAGATTAAATAAAGAAAGGAAGATTTGAATCATTCCTTTGCTACAATCTTCAAATATTTATCCATAAGAACAACAATCTAAAAATGTTCAGGATCATGGTATTTAAATATTATAAATTCTGCCTAGATCTTAATTTAATTCTGATTTTTCATTCCTTTTGCATCTGGATTTCCTTTAATACCTTCAAAAATCGCCAAAATCTCCTGTAGTTTCTCTGCATGGGTACCTGCCAAATTACGCTCCTGCGCAATATCTTCTTTCAAATTATACAACTGAAATTCACTCGAATTTCCTGTTTCTATATTGACAAACTTACTAACGGCAGGTCCTTTGTAGGGAGGTATCAGGACCCAATCCCCTTGTTTGAATGCCGTTCTGGAGGTTGCTTCAATAACCAGATGGTCCCTTCCTTTAGATTTTTTTCCAAGAAAGGTATCCAACAATTCCTGACTGTCTCCTACTCTTGTATCACTATCAACCAATTGGGCCAGGGACGACAATAAATCGATCTGACAAACCATGGCTTCTGATACCGAAGGCTCTATTGTACCTCTCCAGTAGGTGAAAAATGGGACACGCGTTCCTGCTTCGAACAAACTGTACTTCCCGCCTCTTAATCCTCCTGCAGGCGTATGGTCGCCAATTTTTTCGACGGCATCGTCAACATAACCATCATTCAATACCGGGCCGTTATCACTTGTAAATATGATCAGGGTATTATCAAGCAAGCCATTCTCTTCAAGTGTTTTTACAAATTCCCCAACACACCAATCGGCTTCTACAATAACATCTCCTCTCGGCCCCATTCCGGAGACTCCAACAAACCGCTCATTTGGAGTGCGAGGCACATGGGGTTGCTGCATCGCATAATAAAGAAAAAAGGGTTCCTTTTTATGTGCCCTCACATAATTCTGTGCCTCTTTTAAAAAATGGTCTGCCATGTCTTCATCTTTCCATTTCGCAGCCTCTCCGCCTTTCATAAAACCAATCCTGGGAATGCCGTTCACAATGCTGTTATTATGACCATGGTCCCATTTCATTTTTAATAATTCAGGATGATCCAGTCCGGTTGGCTGCCCCTGAAAATTTTGCTGGTAATTAATCTCAATCGGATCCTCGGGATCCAATCCAACTACATAACCATTCTTGATATATACCGTTGGCACTCTGTCCTGTGTTGCGGCCATGATATAGGAATAATCAAATCCTACTTCATTCGGTGAAGGATTGATCCGCTCATTCCAGTTTACGATTCCTGTACCCAGACCCAGGTGCCATTTACCTACAATACCCGTATGGTAACCTTTGCTCTTTAACATCCTGGGAAGGGTCATTTGTGTTGTATCTATGATTAATGCAGCCGTTCCGGGGAGTATTTTTGCTTTTGTATTTCTCCATGGATATACCCCGGTTAAAAGCCCATACCGGCTTGGGGTGCAGGTTGCTGATGTCGCATAACCCTGAGTAAAACGAACTCCTGAGTTTGCCAGCTTATCCATGTTCGGGGTCTTCATTTCTGTGGCTCCATTAAAACCAACATCTCCATAGCCCAAATCATCCATATAAATAAGAACAATATTTGGTTTTTTGATTGCTGTTTCCGGCCTTTTATTTCCCGCTCCAGACTCTTTACAGGAAATTGACGTCCCTATGATTAAGAAACTCAACAAAATTTTGATGTATCGCATGGCATGGTTTTTATCAGATTATTAATGTCTCGCGGATCCAAGATATGAAGAATTCGCTCATAGATTTCCTAAAATATCCCGGGTCATATGAGAATCTAAACTACATGATTGCTTTAAAACCACAAAATTTTCATTCTGTAGCGTCCAGGGTCCTGTGAAATTCAATACAGCAATAATGTCCTGCTTCAATGTATGAAGATTAAGTCAATGGATGAATTATTGAAATCTTCAATCTCTAACATGAAAATTGTAACAATTGCAGCAATTATCAGTCAAGTATATATTACATGTGTCTGAGAATAAGAGAGTCGATCAAGTCAAGCATTTGTTTTTTGAAAAGCAAAGCTACTTGCTCTAATTGAAAATATTAAAAATGGTATCCCATAAATTTTGAATTAAACTCAAAAACAAACAAAATGAAATACAAATTTATTGCTCCAATCCTGTTCATGTTCGCACTTATCACTTCATGTTCTGATGAAGAAAGAATCTCCGGCTCGGGAAATTTGATCACAGAATCCAGAGATGTTGATTCTTTTACAAAAGTAAGAAGTGAAGGCGTTTTTGACGTAACCATCACCCAGGGCAATTCAAAGTCGGTAGAGATTACTGCCGATGACAATATTATAAACCAGGTTAAGACCAAAGTCATTAACAATGAATTGCAGCTTTATCTGGATGATGATTTCAATTATAGCGGTATTACAATTCGAGCCAATATCACAACGACAAGTCTTAATGCCCTTACCAATTCAGGTGTTGGAAATATGTCTGTACATGATGTGGATGAAAATGGTGCTTTTTCAATTGATAATTTTGGGACAGGTGATATATCCATAAATGGTTCTGCAGCCAATTTAAGTATTACAGATGAAGGCACCGGAGATATTCTGGCTTTCAACTTTTTTATTGAAAACTGTTCCATTGACATTGAAGGTTCAGGGTCAGTGTTTATCCACTGTTCAGATAATCTGGATATAAACATAGAAGGCAGTGGTAATGTGCATTATAAAGGGAGTCCTGCAATCAATACAAGTATATCAGGTTCCGGGAGTGTCATTAATGCCAACTAAAGCAGATTTCGAAGCTACCAATTTCGCTATGCTATATTTTTCGCTCTTTAATGATTACTTCCCTGCGGTCGGTGATCCTGATTTTGGGGCCTATGCATAAACATCTGAATATAAAAGGAATGAGTGAGGCAATCTTCTTCCCATCCTACTTCTAAATTCAACTTTCCTTGTTCATTATTCGATATTCAAAATATTCAATCTTAATTCTCAAATCTGAATTCTTACTTCCCTCAGGATTACCTCCCTGCGGTCGGTGATCCTGAAAAGAGAGGCGATGATAAAATAAAATCCTTTCAATGCTGACGCATTGGGTCTTTTTTGTTTCCATCCCTTTTGAAAGCAAGCTTTCAACGGCCGGATTACCTCCCTGCGGTCGGTGATCCTGATTTTGGATTCGATTCCAATAAAAGCTTTACTCCCAGGGGTCGTATAAATCTTTTTTCCAGATTTATTTTGAGCAAGCTCAAATAAATCCAAAAAAAAAGCTTTGCAAATTTTGCAAAGCTTTT
>JAHEHF010000049.1:11405-25295 GCA_024644745.1 Flavobacteriaceae bacterium | reverse complement strand
GCACTGGAATGGATATCGTTTCACTCTTAAAAAAAATGAGGGCTGAGGTGGACAATCTGGAGATTGACGTGGCCGGCGAATTAACTGACGAACACCCTAAGTACTACAACAAAGTTACCCTGGAATACAGGTTTTACGGGAAGGACCTTAAAAAGGATAAAATCGAAAAAGCCATTCAGCTGTCAGCCGAAAAATACTGTGGCGTCATGGAAATGTTCCGTCAATTTGCTGAAATAACTACTGTGATAAAATATATAGAAAAAAAGAGCTCTTAAAAGAGCTCTTTTTTCAATTCTAATTAGAAGAAGTATTAATTATAGTGACGACCAAGGCTGATACCGAGATCAAAAGACCGAAAGCCGATAATAACACGCCTGTCTGGGCTCCAATCGCTGAATTTTTGGCTCTTGTCTTGTTAGGTTCCACATAGACCACGTCGTTTTGAGACAAATAGTACACCGGAGAATTAAACAAATCTGTCGATTTTAAATTGACCCGGGTATAGGTTTTTTTTCCGTCGTAATCCTGGATCACCAGGACATTTTCACGCTCCCCGTAGATTGTGAGGTCACCAGCAAGAGATATCGCTTCCACCAGGGTGATTCTTTCATTGGATGCAGTATAGGTCCCCGGGCGGTTCACCTCTCCTAAAACTGTGATCCTGTAATTAACGGTTTCTATATCCACGATAGGGTTCTTGATATAGTCAGATAATTTTTCCTGGAGCATTTGAGTCGCCTGCGCTCTGTTGAGCCCTGCAATGGCTACTTTACCCAGGACGGGAAATTGAATATTTCCCTCTGAATCTACCCTGTAGGTCTGAATTCGTTCTCTACCTCTTGCATCAAGAATATCAAGAGAAACACTAACAGAAGCTTTATTGAAGGGTCTGGCTGCTTCAGCATCAAGGGCATTTACAATAATAACAAGCTCATCATCAATATGATACGTAGGTGAATAACTGTCAAGGCCAATTGAATTATCAGCGCTGCTGACGCCGTTAAAATATACGACATCGTCTTTGGTGGCACATGAAAACAAGAAAATGCCGAGAAGGAATAGGGTAATTGTTTTTTTCATAACGAGGGGCTTTTTTTTTGACCAATATACTTAGTTTATTTTAATAATTCAAATGTATACTTTTGCCTGATAGCATTTTACATGCCTTTTGCTGCTGATTTTTTTCCAATCTGATAATACTCAAATCCTTTTTCTTCCAATCGCAAATGTGAATATTGGTTGCGGCCGTCAAAAATGACCGGGTTCACCAATTTAAGTTTAAGCTCTTCAAAATCAGGAGATCTGAATTCCTTCCATTCCGTAAGCAGGATCATTGCATGGGCATTCCCAAGGGTCTCATATTTCGAATCATGATAACTGATGTCAGTTTCATCCTTTAAATAAAAGTCTGATGCCTCTTCCATAGCTTTGGGATCATAAGCCTTTATTTTTGCGCCACGCCTGATCAGTTCCTTTGCCACATATATAGACGGAGCCTCTCTCATATCATCCGTTCCCGGTTTGAAGGCCAGGCCCCACAGGGCGAAGGTCATTCCGGAAAGATCTTCCCCGAATCTTTTAATCACTTTGTCGGCGATGACCAGTTTTTGCCTGTCATTGACCGCTTCAACCGAGGAAATTAATTTGGCCTGATAGCCTTCATCTTCTGCAATTTTTTGCAGGGCCTTCACGTCCTTCGGGAAACAGGAACCGCCATAACCGCTCCCGGGATAAATAAAACTGTATCCGATTCGCGAATCTGAACCGATCCCTATTCTAACCTGATTGACATCTGCATCCACCAGTTCACAGATATTAGCCACTTCATTCATAAAGGATATCTTGGTCGCCAACATTGCATTTGCAACATATTTTGTCATCTCTGCCGAACGGATGTCCATTTCGATCATTCTGTCATGGTTGTGGGTAAAAGGTGCATAGAGGTCTCTCATCACCTGAAAGGCCAATTCATTGTCGGCACCAATTACTATTCTGTCAGGCTTCATAAAATCGTTGATTGCCGCTCCCTCTTTAAGAAATTCCGGGTTCGAGACCACATGAAAATCAATGCTTGCACCTCTTTTTTTAAGGACTTCATCAATTTTTCTTCTCACCTTGTCACCTGTTCCTACAGGTACCGTGGACTTATCGACCACAATAAGCGGTCTGGTCATGGTATGGCCTATCTCAGCAGCAACACTCAAAACATACTGCAGGTCGGCAGCCCCGTCTTCCCCCATAGGAGTTCCCACTGCAATGAATACGACCTCCGAATTGTCTAATCCGTCCTTTAACTTCGTGCTGAAGTGAAGGCTCTTATTTTCAACATTCTTTAGAACCATGGCATCCAGTCCAGGTTCAAAAATCGGTATCACTCCCTCTTTAAGCTTATCAATTTTTCCCTTATCAATATCGATACAGGTCACGCGATTTCCCATTTCAGCAAAACAGGTCCCCGTGACCAATCCTACATATCCAGATCCTACAACTGTAATGTTCATTTTAAACTTTTAAATTTTCCTTTTTGTTTATTTTTCTCAAAAAACTCATCGGGATGTTCACATTAAAACAACTTCCCAAAGAATCAATGTTGACGATAACCCTGTGATTTTTACCCTCCTGCAAACAAGTGGCGATCAAGCCCATGAAAGGACCGTTAATAACCTCAACATCATCTCCCCTGCTCACATTTACACATCCTGAAATCTGATGGTTCTCACCGTTACCGCTTAAAATTCTCAAATTTTCAATTTCAATTTCCCTTATTTTTGCCGGTTTTCCCAAATGTTTTAACACATTCACAGTTCCCTGTATCGGCAGCGTCTTAAAAAGGTCCTTCTCAGGCATATGCACAAATACGTAGGAGGGGATCAAAGGAACTTCCAGAGTCTTTTTGCGATCACTCCATTGCCTTACAGTTTTGACCAAAGGCAAAAAAGCCTCAATTTCATGGTCCAGCATCCGCTGTAATACCTTTCTCTCAGATCTTGGTTTTGTGAATATAGCATACCAATTTTTTTCTTCTTCAGGTTTACTCAAATCCATAAGTCAATTGTATTTTTAATAAATAAAACATGCTATTCGGGGCATTTCGGTCAGATGAACAAATATAATATTTAATATATTTACCCTACAATTTATATCGAAAAATATAGGGTATTTTTACCATTCCAAATTTATTGCCATTTGAACCGCATTATAATTAGCGCCACCAACGATCTGACGACCGATCAACGCATAAAAAAAACCAGTGATTGTTTTAACGAATTGGGTTATGATATATTGTTAATAGGGCGTTCAATAAAAAATGGACTTCCTTTGCATAGCCCTTATAAAACCTGTCGGTTCAGTCTTTATTTTAATAAAGGGGCTTTATTTTATGCTGAATACAACCTGAGATTATTTTTCAAATTGCTGTTTTTAAAGAAAAGTCTGTTATTGTCAAACGACCTTGATACCCTGTTGCCAAACTTTCTTGTAAGTAAGATTCGGTCAAACAGGCTGATCTATGACAGCCACGAATATTTTACCGAGGTTCCTGAACTGTTAAACAGACCAAAAGTAAAATCGGTTTGGCTCGGTATTGAAAAATTTATTTTCCCCAAACTGAAAAATGTCATTACAGTTAACGAAACCCTTGCGCAGTTGTACCAGAAAAAATATGGGGTTCCTGTGGCGGTGATTAAAAATGTTCCTGAAATCAAACCAAATATTGATACTGAAGAATTTAAATTCAGTAAACCTGGGGAAAGAATCATTCTCTATCAGGGTTCCCTGAATATGGGGAGGGGTCTGGAATTGATGATCGATTCTATGAAATACCTAAAAAACTACCTCTTTGTCATCATAGGTGAGGGCGATCTTCTTGATGATTTAAAAAAGAAAGTTAAGAAGATGGATTTAAGGGATAAAATCATATTTTTAGGTAAAGTCCTTCCGGAAAAATTACATGGTTTTACCAGAAAGGCAGATCTGGGCATAAGTCTGGAAGAAGACCTTGGGCTGAGTTACAGGTATGCATTACCGAATAAAATATTTGACTATATGCAGGCAGGTGTTCCCGTTCTGGCCTCTGACCTTCCTCTGTATAACCAACTTTTCGATGAATTCCGAATCGGAGAGATTCTGAAAACGAGAAATCCGGAAAGTGTCGCTCAGAAGGTTGAGCAAATCGTAAAGAACAGGCTAAATTATCAGCCGGAATTAAAAAAGGCTTCCTCAGTTTATAACTGGGACAATGAAAAACTGAAACTAATTGAATTGATCAAAAACCTTGAATAAAAAATTACATCTAGTGAGCTTTGATGTGCCTTATCCTGCCGACTATGGAGGGGTTATGGACGTTTATTATAAAATTCAATCCCTTGCAGAAAGTGGTATTGAAATTTACTTGCACTTGTACACCCATAAAAGGAAAGAACAGACTGTACTTCGAAAGTATTGTAAAGAAGTTCATTATTATCAGAGAAAAATGGCCTTGAGCAAAGGACTTCATTTCTTGCCTTTTATCGTTGTAACAAGAAATGATCCGCAGTTGATCAATAACCTTAAGGCCGTTGAGGCTCCAATATTCTTTGAAGGGCTTCATACCACACTCCTTTTAAATCACAAGGATCTTCAAGAGCGAAAAACCTTTGTGAGGGCCCATAATATTGAACATCATTATTACGCGCAGCTGGCAAAGACCGAAATGAATATCCTGAAAAAAATATACAACTTAGCAGAGGCACTTAAACTGAAATTCTATGAGTCTGTGCTGAAAAATTGTGACCAAATTTTTTCTATTTCAGAAAAGGAAAATGAATATTTTAAAAATAAATATGGAGACAGGGCGAGCTATTTACCTGCCTTCCACCCCAATGAATCGATCAAGGTGCTATCAAAAAAGGGGTATTTTGCCTTGTGGCACGGAAACCTGAACGTGGCAGACAATTTAAAGTCGGCCTATTATCTCATCGAGACCTTTGAAAATCTCGATTATCCTTTGGTCATTGCAGGAAGGAGCCAGCATAAAAAACTACTTTCAAAAATTGAATCAGCCAAAAATATCAGCTTTATTCATTTAAAAAATGACGCACATCTTTTGGAATTGTTTCACAGGGCCCATATCAATATTCTGTTTTCGTTTCAGGAGTCCGGAATCAAATTAAAATTGGTCAATGCCCTTTTCCAGAGCAGATACGTGGTGGCGAACTCAAAAATAACGGCAGGCACTGGTCTGGAAACCCTGTGCCACATTGCAAATCATAAGGATGAAATCCGTTCATGCATTTTAAAACTGATCCTTCTTGATTTTTCAGAAGAAGAAATTTCAAATCGGAAAACATTGTTGAAGCAATTCAACAACAAAGAGAATGTCAAAAAAATCATTATGCAGATGAATGTCTGAATCAGACTACTTCAAAGACCTTGTTACCTTCGCATTTTATGGTTTTATGCGGAAATTTCAAAATTAAGGCATAGTCGTGCGTAGCCATTAAAATGGTTATCCCGGTTTTATTGATCTCTTCCAAAACATTCATGATCTCTACAGATGTTTTAGGATCGAGGTTTCCGGTAGGCTCATCGGCAAGGATCATTTCTGGTTTGTTTAGCAGCGCCCTTGCAATGGCAACCCGCTGCTGCTCTCCTCCAGAAAGCTGGTAGGGCATTTTGAATCCCTTGGTTTTCATGTCAACTTTATCGAGCACTTCATTGATCTTTTCATCCATTTGATTCTTTCCTTTCCAGCCCGTTGCTTTTAAAACGAAATAAAGATTTTCATATACTGACCTGTCATTGAGCAATTGAAAATCCTGAAAAACGATCCCGATCTTCCTTCTTAAAAAAGGAATGTCTTTTTCCTTTAATTTTCGAAGATCAAACCCTACGATGCTCCCCGATCCGTTTTGCAAAGGAAGGTCCCCGTAAAGGGTTTTCATCAGGCTACTTTTACCACTTCCTGTTTTTCCTATGATATAATTAAAATCACCTTGCTGAATCTCAAGGTTTATATCACTCAAAATCAGGTTTTCTCTTTGAAAAATTGATGCATCCTTTAATTGAAGCATGTTAAAAAATTTGATGGTGATGGTACGACCCTTTCTTTTTACTAACTTAAATTTTATTAAGCATTGACAAACTTAATGTTTAAATTTGAAATATTAAAGTTCCTTATATTTGATTCCGATAATTAACCGCTTCTTTTACATTCACACAATATTGAATACCAAAAAATACCTGCCATGCTTCATAAGGACCTGAATTGTTTTCAAAAAAGAACTTTTAATTGAGAAATTACATTTTTAATGAGAGGAACAGGTCATGGAAACGACTAAGACATTTCATGAATGAAAAAGTTCTTCAACATCAGATTATGAATATTAATTAGCAAACAAATGATAAATTTTAAATTTAAAACATCAATATATTTAAGTGGCTTTTGCCTTTTGTTCCTGACGGTTTTGAATTCTTGTGAAAAACAACTTCCTGAAGCCGGGTTAAAATCAGGAATTTGGAGGGGAGAAATTATAGCCCAGGGCAATAAGATCCCGTTTAATTTTGAAGTTGAAAAGGAAGATGGTGCTTACAAGATCAACCTGATCAATGGGGATGAAAAATTAAGAATTGAAGGCGTGGATATTCTGGGGGATTCCCTCTTTTTCAATATGCATATTTTCGATATCAGCATCAAAGCCGAAGTTTTTCAAGATAGTCTTTCAGGAACCTACACGAAAAATTATGCAAAAAATTATGTGCTTCCGTTCAAGGCTGTTTACGGGAAAAAAGGACGTTTTGACGGCGTCAGCAGTTCAAATGATTTTGACGGAACCTGGAAAACCACCTTTAAAACTGAAGATGGGAAAGAAACACCTGCTGTCGGAATTTTTAAGGCCCAGGACAGTGTCCTGAAAGGAACATTTTTAACAAAAACAGGAGATTACAGGTTTCTTGACGGGTACACGGTTAAAGACACGATGTATCTGTTTACTTTTGACGGGAATCATATTTACAGATTCAGGGCGTTTAAGGAATCTGATTCCATTTTGAAAGGTGAATACTGGTCTGGTAAAACGAGTTACAAAACTTTCATCTCTCAAAAAAATGATACTGCTTCCTTACCCGATGCCAAAACCCTTACCTATTTGAAAGAAGGATTTGACAAAATAGAATTTTCCTTTCCGGACCTGGAGGGAAATCTCACTTCACTTGACGAGGAGCGCTACCGAGATAAAATCATCATTTTGCAAATTCTAGGTACCTGGTGTCCTAATTGTATGGATGAGACAAAATTTTTATCAGAATGGTACAGAAAAAACGCTTCAAAGGGGGTTGAGATCATTGGTCTTGCCTATGAGATTAAACCCGAATTTGAATACGCGAAAAATAGAGTTCAGACCATGAAAGAAAAGTTAAATGTCCCCTATGATTTTCTGATTGCAGGAACCTCTTCAACGAAGTCGGCTTCTGAATCTTTACCCATGCTTAACAAGGTCATTTCTTTTCCAACAACCATTATCATTGACAAAAAAGGAACGGTAAGAAGAATCCATACCGGGTTTTCCGGTCCGGCTACTGGCTCGTATTATGAAGAATTTGTTGATGATTTCAACCAATTCATGAAAGACCTCATAGAGGAATGATCACTTTTATTGCGGAACAAATAAAAGACTTTTCAACAATCTGTTTAACTAATCAACAATTTTACAATTTATTGCTTTTTTGACGTTAGCTAAGTATCGTATATGCTATTTTTGATCTTTCTAACAGATTGCTATCAATGAAAATTATTAAGAGATTCCTGTTTTTTACACTCCTTTCGATAAGCTTAGGGCATGCCCAAAAATCGAAGATCTACACCCATGACCTGGTAGATTATAACCATGCCATGAACCTTTATATGAGCAAGGACTATGTGGCCTCTCAAATGGTTTTCAAGAAAATCAAAAACACCTTTGATCAGGCCTCCGAATTAAAAGCAAGATCCTATTATTATGAAGCGTTTTGTGCCATCAGACTGAAGCAACCTGAAGCTGAGGAACTGATGAATGCATTTTTTCAAAAATTCCCTACAAGCACAAAAAGAAATTCTGCCTTTTTGGAGGTTGGAGATTACTACTTCAACAACAACAATTACCCTTATGCCCTGAAGTGGTTCTCAAAGGTCAATGAGTCGAACTTAACCTTTTACAATCAGGAGGAATTCACCTTTAAAAAGGGCTACGCCATGTTCGCGGTTGGCAGTTTTGCAAATTCAAAAAAATATTTTTCTCAATTGCTCAATTCAGATAAATACGGTGCCCAGGCGAAATATTATTCCGGCTATATAGCTTATCAGGATGACGATTATGTAGAAGCAGACAAATATCTGAATCAGGTTGCCGACAATAAAGAATTTGATGATGAGATCCCTTATTATATGGCGAATATCAAATTCAAAACAGGGAAGTTTGAGGAGGCCATTGATGCGGCACTGCCTCTGTTGGAAAAATCCAACGGCATACAGCGTTCAGAACTTTCCAAAATCATTGGGGAGAGCTATTTTAACCTTAATGATTTTGAAAAGGCCATACCCCACCTGCTGAACTACCAAGGAAAAAAAGGAAAGTGGAACAATACGGATTATTATCTTTTGGGATATGCTTATTACCAGCAAAAAAATTACGAAGAGGCACTGATATGGTTCACCAAGATCATTGACGGAAACAATGCCGTATCACAGAATGCCTATTACCATCTGGCAGAATGTTACCTGAAAAGCGACAAAAAACAAGAAGCATTAAATGCTTTCAGAAACGCCAAGCAAATGGATTTCGATGCTCAGATCAAACAGGATGCCTGGTTGAATTATGCCAAATTAAGCTATGAAATTGGCAACCCTTATAAAAGCGTTGCCGAAGTGATACAGGAATACATTGCAGCCTATCCTGAAGGAAGTGATCACACTGAAATCAAGGAATACCTCATCAGTGCCTATCTGTCAACCAATGATTATCAGGGAGCACTGGACTATCTTAAAACAGCTGACTCTGAAGACAATGATGCTTACCATAAGGTAGCTTTTTTATATGGAATTCAATTGTTTCAAAATGGAAATTATCAGGATGCTGTTGTGAATTTTGACCTTTCCATCAACACTTCTTCCAATTCCGTATACAAGGCCAAGTCCTTGTTCTGGAAAGGGGAGTCCTTATACAGGCTTAAAAATTATGAAGCAGCCCAGAAGAGTTTTGACAGTTTTAAAGACCTTCCTGAATCCAAAGAGACAAAGGAGCTTGACAACCTGCTTTACCATCAGGCATATACATTTTTTCAATTAAAAGATTACAACCAGGCGGGTGGACACTTTAATGAGTATATCAGTTCTTCTGAAAACGAAAATCTGATCAATGACAGTTATTTGCGCCTGGGAGATTGTTTCTTTGCCCTGAGCAACTATTTTAAAGCCATTCCGGCCTATCAAAAAGTGATTGAGGCGAATGAAAACGATATTGATTATGCCCAGCTGCAAATTGCTTTTTGTCATGGATATATGGGAGATACCAATAAAAAAATTGAGACCCTTCGCGATTTTACCAGGATAAATTTAAAATCAACCCTGAGAGACGATGCTTTCTATGAGTTGGGTAATTCCTATGTAAAAGAAAATGAATTAGACATGGCCCTGGAGGCTTACGATGAAGTCATCACTCATTATAAAATGAGTTCTCTGGTTTCCAAATCACTGCTGAAACAGGGACTCGTGTATTTCAATACAAATCAAGGTAACAAAGCCCTTGAAAAGTATAAAACCGTAGTCAGCAATTATCCCGGTACCGAAGAGGCCAGAGAAGCCATAGCCAATGCAAAACAGATTTATGTGCAACAAGGCAGGGTTGATGAATACGAGCGTTTTATAAAAAATGTTGATTTCGTCAATGTCACCGATGATGAAATTGAAAATACGATGTTTGCCTCAGCAGAGCAATTCTACCTGTCCAACAACCTGACTAAAGCCATTGAGTCATTTGAAAAATATCTGGAAAGGTATCCCAATGGAGCAAATGCTCTGACCTCTAACTTTTTTTTGGCTGACGCCTATCACAGATCCGATCAAACAGAAAAGGCGATTCCCTATGATCAGTTCATTATTGACAAGGACAAAAACGAGTATACCGAAAGATCCCTTATCAGGGTTTCAACATTCTACATGGATCAGGAAAACTGGGAAAAAGCAGTGCAATTGCTTGTTAGACTTGAACAAGAAGCAGAAACAGAACAAAATATCATATTCGCCCAAAGCAATCTTATGAAAGGAAATTATGCCCTCAAGAATTTTGACCTTGCCGTCACCAATGCCGAGAAAGTTTTGGAAAATAAAAAGCTTGAGCCAAAGATCATTTCCGATGCCCAGGTCATCATTGCAAGATCTGCCTTTGCCACCGGAGACCTCTATAAAGCCCGTGATGCTTTCCAAATAGTTGAAGAAACAGCAACAGGAGCCCTCAAGGCAGAGGCCATTTACTATGATGCATTCTTCAAACATGAAGATGGCAATTATAAATTATCAAATGTTTCGGTCCAGAAACTCGCCTCAGATTTTTCTTCATTCCGTTACTGGGGAGGGAAAGGACTGGTCATTATGGCCAAAAATTTTTACGAGCTGGAAGATGCCTATCAGGCAACCTATATTCTGGAAAGTGTGATCCAAAAATTTTCAGAATTTGAAGATCTTGTTGAGGAGGCACAAACCGAATTAAACAGGATCAAGACCCAGGAATCCAAAACCAATTCATCTGTAATTATAGAAAAATAATGATTAAAGGGGGAAAAACACAAATAATAAGAACCATCATATTCCTGGCCATTTTTTTGATCACAGGTGTTGCTTTTTCTCAAAAAAAGAAAAAAGATAAAATAGCAACTGAAGAGATCAATGTGGTCAAACCTTTCTCTCCAACAGTTTCTGAAGCATTCAAGATCAATCTTGAGCCTGAAATTGACAGCATAGAGCTATGGCCAAAAAAGGATGTCAGCTATTCCATAAACTCCATACCCGTCGCTTCGACTTTTACCCCGGCAAAAGGTAAGGCAAAAACCTTAAAAAGGGTCCCTAATGAAAGGTTCTACAATAATTTTATATCGGCCGGTTTTGGTAATTACAGCACACCTATCATAGAGATCTTTGCCCACGGAAGTTCATCAAGGTACAATGACATGGGCGGGTTTTTAAATTATCATGCTTCCGGAGGAGGTGTCGACGGTGTTCTCCTTGATGACGATTTCATGAATTTGGATATTGACCTTTTCTATAAACAGTCAGAAAGAAACTTTGACTGGAAAGCCAGCGGAGGGATTTCGCGATTATCAAACAATTGGTACGGGCTTTCTGACCAAATCGATTATTCTGAATCGACCATTAATTCCATTGAAGAAAAGCAATCTTACACGAATCTGTACCTCCAGGGAGAAATAGCATTTTTTGATGCCCTGATCCACACAGGTGATATTTCAATGAACAGGTTTTCCGATAAATTCGACAGCAAAGAAAACCACCTGGAGCTCAATACCGTCATTGATTTTCCAATCGGACAAGAACTCATGTATTCAGAAATCAGCCTTGAGTTTTTAAATGGCAAGTTTGAAAACAATTTTTTTCAGACCGACAATTTAAGCTATACCTATTTCAATCTTGGCTTCAGCCCTAACTTTGAGATCCTCAGAGACAATCTTACGGTCAATGCCGGTGCAAGGCTTTATTACAGTATCACAAATGATTTTGATGGCAGTAAGTTTTATATATATCCCAATATAACAGCATCCTATAATATCAGTGAAGAAGCGCTGATCGCCTATGCAGGAGTGGTGGGTAATCTGGAACAAAACAGTTATAAGAACTTCGTCGAGAAGAACCCTTTTGTTTCTCCAACTTTATTCATCCAGCGTACGAATCAGCAATATAATGCATACGCAGGAATCAAGGGCCTTTTAAATTCAAAAGTAAGATTCAACCTGAAAGCGGCTTATATCAGTGAAAAAGACAAACCCCTTTTCAAATTAAATCCCTCCCTGACCGACGGAACGAATGAGGTGACACAAGGCTATGAAGCAGCAAATTCATTTCAGGTGATCTATGACGATGTGAATACCATTCATTTTAACGGAGAAATCATTTTTGACCTTTTTCAGGAGTTCAAGTTCGGCGGGAATATCGAGTTTAACTCTTACAGCCTGAACAGTGAGGCGCATGCCTGGAATTTACCCTTGATCCGGTCTGCTTTGCTTGCCAAATACACAAAAAAGAAATGGAGTGCCGGAGCTGACCTGTTCTTTTCAAGCGACCGTAAAGATGAATTGTCTGTCATTCCTTCCTCCCGAAGCATTATTACCAATGGGGCCTATTTCGACATGAATCTGAACGGTGTGTATCACATCAATGATAAATTTGATGTTTTTGTCAATTTCAATAATATTCTTAGCACCAATTATCAAGTGTATACCAACTTCAGGGTACAGGGCTTTCAGTTCTTCGCAGGTTTAAAATATAAATTCGACTTCTAAAAAAGTTTAACTGTACATTTTTTGATAATACTCCTGATAGGCTCCTGAAGTAACATTTTCAAGCCATTCGTCATTTGACAAATACCAATCCAATGTTTTTTCCAATCCTTGCTCAAAGGTGACACTGGGCTTCCAACCCAATTCCTTGTTGATTTTTCCTGCATCAATGGCATATCGTCTATCGTGACCCGCCCTGTCTTTCACATAGGTGATCAACTTCTCTGAGCTCCCTTTCGGTCTTTTGAGCTTTTCATCCATCAAGCTGCAAAGCAATTGGATCAAATTCAAATTGGTCCACTCGTTAAATCCTCCAATGTTGTAAGTCTCTCCCATGCTTCCCCTGTGAAAGATCTCATCGATGGCTATGGCATGATCCAGCACGTATAACCAGTCTCTGGTATAGTTGCCATCGCCGTAAACAGGAAGGGGTTTGTTGTGCTTTATATTATTAATAAAAAGTGGGATCAGCTTTTCAGGAAACTGATTGGGACCGTAGTTATTGGAACAATTGCTAATGACAAATGGCAATCCATAGGTGTTTCCATAGGCCCTGACAAAATGATCTGAAGCTGCCTTGGAAGCAGCATAAGGAGACTGGGGATCATAAGGCGTTGTCTCTGTGAACAAACCTTCCTTTCCCAAAGATCCGTAAACTTCATCTGTAGAAACGTGATAAAATAGTTTGTCTTCCAATAGATCATGCGATGCCTTGAAGGCATTGAGAAGATTTGCTGTGCCTAAAACATTGGTCTCGATAAAATCATTCGGATTGGTGATCGATCTGTCGACATGACTTTCGGCTGCGAGATGAATGACAGCATCAAACTGGTGTTTTTCAAAGATGCCGTTGATAAATTCTATATCTTTTATATTCCCTTTTATAAAATGATAATTTGGTGCACTTTCCAAATCTTTTATATTTTCCAGATTTCCCGCGTAGGTCAGGGCATCCAAATTGTATATCTGGTAGTCCGGATATTTATGAACAAAGTGGCGAACCACATGAGACCCTATAAATCCGGCTCCGCCTGTAATTAGTATATTCTTTCTTGCTTTAGTCATGCCCTTTCATTTAAAACTCAGTATTTCTGCTTGTGTATTGGTCCTATGCTTCCGATCATTATTTTTGATTCAGTTGCCATTGCCAGGCGGAGGCAAGAGCCTCTTCCAAACCCAATGCTGCCTTCCAGCCCAATTCCTTGTTCGCAAGGGATGTATCTGCATAAGCTGCCGTAATATCTCCTTCCCTTCTGCCAACGATTTTATAATTTAATTTCCTTTGACTCACTTTTTCAAATGCATTTATGACTTCCAGAACAGAACTTCCTTTTCCGGTACCAATATTGAAAAACTCCATTTTTGACTTGTTTT
>JAHEHF010000049.1:0-11305 GCA_024644745.1 Flavobacteriaceae bacterium | reverse complement strand
AACGTCAAAACCTTCCTTCTGAAGTTCCACAACGGTGTGAGAACCAATAAAACCAAGTCCGCCCGTTACCAGTATCTTGCCTTTTTTCATTTCAATTTTTAATTTTTGTTTTTCTGTTCAATTCGATCCCGCTTTATCCAACAAAATTCAGAATCGTTTCTATGATGTGGTCCTGCTGTTCATGGTCAAGCTCAGTATGCATTGGTAATGAAATTACCGTTTTTACCAGATCATTCGTTACCTCAAAATCAGCTTCATTGTAACGTTCATCTGCATAGGCCTTTTGCTTATGCAACGGAACCGGATAATAAATGGCATTCGGAATACCCTGATCCAGCAGGTGTTTATGAAGTTCGTCCCTTTTCCCGTTTGTTATTTTTAAGGTGTACTGATGGAAAACGTGACAATTACAAGTGTCACAGATCTCTCCGCATTTTTCAGTTACGGGGGTAATGATATGCTGATTTGCACTGAAACCTTTATTGTAATATTTGGCCGCTTCTCTTCTGGAATTGCAATAGTCATTCAAATGCGGCAATTTTAATCTCAATACGGCTGCCTGAAGACTGTCCAGTCTTGAATTTACCCCGACCACGTCGTGATAATACCTTTCATACATCCCGTGATTTACAATTCCTCTTATGATATGGGCAAGGGCATCATCATTGGTAAATATGGCACCGCCATCACCATAACAGCCTAAATTTTTGGAAGGAAAAAATGAAGTGGTTCCTATGGTTCCAATCGTACCAACCTTTTTGGTCGATCCGTCACTGAAAGTGAAATCTGCTCCTATGGCTTGTGCCGTATCTTCAATGACATACAAATTATGCGCTGATGCGATCTTTAAAATTGCTTCCATATTGGCTGCCTGTCCAAATAAATGAACCGGAACAATAGCTTTCGTTTTTGGTGTGATCGCCTTTTCAAGCGCATCCAGATCAATATTAAAAGACTTTGGGTCAACATCGACCAAAACCGGTGTCAATTTGAGCAAAGCAATGACCTCAACGGTTGCGGCAAAGGTAAAATCGGCAGTGATCACTTCATCTCCCTGTTCCAAACCAAGCCCCATCATGGCGATTTGAAGCGCATCTGTCCCATTGGCACATGGAATGACATGTTTTACATCCAGATATGCCTCCAGATCATTTTGAAATTTCTTTACTTCCGGACCATTTATAAAAGCGGCTGAAGAGATGACTTCATGTACGGCCTTATCCACCTCCGGCTGGATTTTTTCATATTGACTTTGCAGGTCAACCATTTGGATTTTTTTCATTTTCGGGTAATTTTTATTCTTATTTCAATATACAGCCAGACAAAAATACAAATATTTTGCGCGCTGTTCTTCTAAATTTTTAATTTAGCTGACAGATGAACCAACTCTATAATTTTGTCATTTTCCTTTTTGGGCTTATTGTCCGTTTTTTGGCTTTTTTTGACCAGAAAATCAAACTTTTTGTCGAGGGAAGAAAAGATACTTTTCCTAAATTAAAAGCCGCAATTCATGAGGATGACAAGACCATCTGGATCCATTGTGCCTCACTGGGAGAATTTGAACAGGGAAGACCCATCATTGAGGGCCTGAAGAATTCTGCAACAGCATATAAAATCATCCTGTCTTTCTATTCTCCTTCGGGATACGAAGTCCAAAAAAACTATAAGCATGCCGATGCGGTTGTCTATTTGCCTTTGGATTCCCGAAAGAAAGCCAAAAAATTCATTGAACTGGCGCATCCCTCTATGGTTATTTTTGTAAAATATGAGTTTTGGCCTAATTTCCTTAAAGAGCTGGAGAAAGCAGCCATAACTACCCTGCTGGTTTCGGGAATTTTCAGAAAGGACCAGCTCTTTTTTAAACCATACGGGGTCTGGCTGAAAAAGTCTTTGAATGCCTTCGACCATTTTTTCGTTCAGAATGAGCTCTCCAAATCCTTGCTTGAGCAGACAGGTTTTACCAATGTTACTGTCAGTGGTGATACCAGGTTTGACAGGGTAGCTTCCATTTTAAAGCAAGACAATTCACTCGATTTTCTGACAGAATTCACAAAAGATAAAATTGTATTTGTTGCGGGCAGTACCTGGCCTGAAGATGAGGCTCATCTGATTCAACTCATCAATCATAAACCTTATGAAAATGTTGCCTTTATCATTGCCCCGCACAATATAAACACAAAGGATATTCTCGGTTTAAAAGAGGCTTTTGATAAAAAAGCGACACTTTACTCAGAAGGAATTCCCGACGGTCAAACCAAAATTTTCATTGTCGATACCGTAGGTCTGCTCACAAAAATATACAGTTATGCTGATTTGGCTTATGTTGGCGGGGGCTTTGGCAAGGAAGGAGTACACAATGTCCTTGAGCCGGCAGTATTTGGAATTCCGCTGGTGATCGGGCCCATTTACGAGAAATTTGAGGAAGCCAAAGATCTTGTTCGTCTAGAGGCCTGTGCCGTAGCGGACTCAGAGAAGGATGTGCTGCAACTTTGTGACAGCTTGATCTCGTCATCTGAATTAAGAAAAAAAATGGGATCAAAAGCCGAAAATTATATCAGGGAACAATTGGGTGCAACGAAAATTATTTTGAACTATATATACGATAAGATTTGATTAATCACTAAATTGTAATGCTAAATATTTGAACTGATGATCAGAGAAAAACTTGAAGAATATTACAGCGTCGTTTTTGAAAAAGATTTACTTGACGAAATAGCCCAGGCAGGAACCTATAAGAAAGTGAAGGAGAATGAACTATTGCTTGACATCGGTGATAAGTTTCACCAGATTCCTTTGATCCTTACCGGTGCAATTAAAATCAGCAGAGAAACCAAAAAAGGAGACGAAATTGTGCTGTATTTTCTCGAAAGGGGAGACACCTGTACCATTACTTTCGGTAGCGGACTGAACAGCAGCAAGAGCAAAGTGCGCGGCGTTGCAGAAAAAGATTCCGAACTGATATTTATTCCTGTTGAGAAACTGGAGGACTGGATGGTAAAATACAAGTCATGGAGAAATTTTGTCATAGACAGTTATGATATTCGACTGGGGGAAATGCTGGAAGCAATTGATACTCTTGCTTTTTTGAAAATGGACCAGCGCCTGTTCAAATACCTTACAGATAAGGTTCAAATTATGAGGAGTACCAGCCTCAACACAACACATCAGGAAATTGCCGTTGATTTAAATACGTCCAGAGTTGTGGTTTCAAGATTGTTGAAGCAATTGGAAAATGAAGGTAAGATCAAATTGTATAGAAATAAAATTGAAGTGCTCGATTTTTAAAGTGTAACAAATGTTACCTATTTAAGCACTGAATCAATTAAATTTACATCTAAACCATTAAATAATATGGAATTTATATTACAGCCATGGGCTTGGTATGTGGCAGGACCTATTATTGCACTGTGCATGTATCTGATGTATTTCTTTGGAGAAAAATTTGGTGTTTCGTCAAATCTGGAAACTGTTTGCTCTATGGGTGGTGCCGGAAAATTTGTTGATTTCTTCAAATTTGACTGGAAAAAAAACAAGTGGAATCTCGTTTTTGTGATTGGGTTGATTGTGGGAGGCTTTATTGCTGACCAATGGCTGACCCCGGAACAAGCGGTAGCCATTAATCCTGAAACAGTAAAAGACCTGGCAGAAATCGGAATCTACAACGCGGGCGCAGAATATTTACCGGATGAAATTTACAGCATTGAGAGCATGCTAACTGTGAAAGGATTTTTGATCCTACTTGTCGCAGGTATATTGGTCGGTTTTGGATCCAGATATGCAGGGGGGTGTACTTCCGGCCATGGCATTGTGGGACTGAGCAGCCTGTCGTTAGAATCTTTTATTGCCGTTGGCGGATTTTTCATCGGCGGTTTGATCATGACCTGGTTCCTATTACCCTATATTTTAAGCTTTTGAATCATGAAATATATTAAATTTTTACTGGTTGGGATCCTCTTTGGAATAACGCTGAGCAAGGCAGAGGTGATTTCGTGGTTCAGAATTTATGAAATGTTCAAACTTCAGTCCTTCCATATGTATGGGGTCATAGGTTCTGCAGTTGCCATTGGCGTTGTGGTGATCTATTTATTTAAAAAAGAAACATTAAAAACGATCCGCGGAAAGGCAATAATTGTTGAACCAAAGAAAAAAGGCATTCCCAGAAACCTTCTCGGAGGGATCATTTTTGGTTTGGGCTGGGCACTTGGCGGAGCTTGTCCCGGTCCTATGTATATCCTTCTTGGCAAAGGTGTTGTAGCCATTATTGTTGTTTTGTTCGGCGCGCATCTTGGTGCATTTCTATACCATGCAATGAAGCACAAACTACCCCATTAATTTTTAATTCAGGCTCATTTGGCCTGAATTCTTTATATCCTGATGAAGTTCATGGCATTTTCGTAAATTTGGCTCTGAACAGGCAATTTGATTAAATGACTCGATTAATAGATAAATACGGAAGGGAAATAAGCTATTTGCGACTGGCGGTTACCGACAGATGCAACCTGCGTTGTCAATATTGCATGCCTGCAAAAGGAATAGACATCGTTAACCGAAAAGAATTGCTCAGCTATAAAGAAATGTATAGGGTCACTCGTGTATTGAGTGAGCTGGGTGTTGACAAGATCAGGTTAACAGGCGGAGAACCATTTGTACGAAAAGATTTTGTCAATTTTCTGGAGTCCCTGTCTTTCAATAAAAACCTAAAGGAGATTAACATCACCACCAATGGGGCCCTTATCGCAAATCATATTCCGTTGCTGGAAAGAATAAAGATCAATGCTGTGAACCTTAGCATCGACAGTCTTGATCGAAAAAGATTTTTTGAGATCACACGAAGGGATGTTTTCCCCGAAGTTTGGGAAACCTACCAACAGCTGCTTCACAGTAATTTACGCCTTAAATTAAATGTGGTCATTCAATCAGGTGTCAACACGAAGGAAATAAATGATTTTATCGAATTGACAAAAAATGACAAGGTCTCCGTCAGATTTATTGAAGAAATGCCATTTAACGGAAAGGGAATTCGACAGGTAAAAGAAGTGTGGGATTACAATAAGATTTTAAAGGAAATTACTCAGAAATACGATAAGATCATCCCGGTTCAGGCTTCAAAATCTTCCACCTCGAAAAATTTCAGGATTGAAGGCTATCAGGGAACATTTGGAATTATCCCTGCCTTTACCAGGTCAATTTGCACTGACTGCAACAGAATCAGGATCACAGCCACCGGCTTATTCAAAAATTGCTTGTTTGACGACGGGGTTTTCAACCTCAAGAATTTTATCCGAAAAGGTGCCAGTGACAATGATTTGAAGGCCTTGTTCATCGCAACGGTCCAGCAAAAGCCTCTGAATGGATTTATAGCTGAGGCCAACAGGAAAAAAGGAAAAGTTTCAGAAAGTATGTCCACGATTGGCGGTTAAAACGATAAGATGAAAGAGCACAAACAGTTAATCAGTGTTGAAGATGCTTCTGCGATCATACTTGAGGCAGCAGAAGATTTCGGAGTTGAAGAAGTTCCGTTTCAAGAATCTTTGGGAAGAATTTTAAAGGAACCTATAATGGCAGACCGTGAAATGCCTCCCTACAACAGGGTGAGCATGGACGGGATCGCCATCAATACGTCTATTTTTGAATCCGGGAACAGAGAATACATCATTGAAGGTGTTCAGGCAGCGGGAAGCCCTCAGTTATCCCTTGCCGATCCGGAACATTGCTTAGAAGCCATGACTGGAGCAATGCTTCCTTTCGGAACCGACGCTGTCATTCCCTATGAACTTATTACCATTGAGAATAATCTGGCAAAGGTACACATTGAAGATGTTCAGTATTTTCAAAATATTCATCAACAGGGCCTTGATCGAAAAAAGGATGAGGTGTTGATTCAAAAAAACACCAAAATATCCCCGGCTGAAATCGGTGTTCTGGCCACCGTTGGGAAAACAAGTGTAAAAGTTGCCGCTTTGCCCAAAGTTGCTATTATATCAACCGGTGATGAACTCGTAAGCGTAAACCAAACACCCCAGCCATACCAGATTAGAAAGAGCAATGTACACAGTTTGATTTCATTGCTTAAAACGAATTGCATTCAGGCTGAATCATTTCATTTGCAGGACAACAAGGCAGAACTGAAACAAAAGATCAAAAAGTATCTTGAAACCTATGATGTTTTAATGTTCAGTGGCGCTGTGAGCAAAGGGAAATTTGATTATCTGCCTGAAATTCTGGACCATCTAGGGGTGAAAAAATTGTTTCATAAAGTTCGGCAAAGACCCGGTAAACCATTCTGGTTTGGGAAAAAAAACAACACTACTGTATTTGCATTCCCTGGGAATCCAGTATCAACTTACGTCAGTTGTTTGAAATATTTTTTACCATGGCTGACTTATTCCCAATCAGGACGTATTGACAAAAAATCTTTTGCCATATTGTCAACAGACTTTATATTTAAACCCGAACTGACCTACTTTTTGCAGGTAAAATTAAAAAATGAAGACGGGGTTGTCATGGCTCATCCCATCGTTGGAAACGGATCAGGGGATCTCGCCAATTTAACGCTGAACGATGCCTTTCTCGAATTGCCTTCAAATCAGAGTGAATTTAAAAAAGGTTCTGTATTTCCTGTCATTCAATATAGATTTTAAACACATCATCATTTGGAAAAATTTTCACATATAGACGAAAAGAACAAGCCGAAAATGGTTAACGTAATTGACAAAATTATTACCAAAAGACGCGCTGTGGCTCAGGCCAAAATGTTCCTTGGAGAAGAAATTATCGCTTTACTTGAAGGCGATGAGATCAATACAAAAAAGGGGCCTGTGTTTCAAACGGCGGTCATCGCCGGAATTCAGGCAGTAAAAAGAACTGCAGATTTGATCCCCATGTGCCACCCTTTGCCCCTTGATGGCATTGATATTTCAATTGAGGTTTCGGATCAATCACATATCATCCTCCTTTGCAGCGTGGAAATGGAAGGAAAAACAGGTGTGGAAATGGAGGCGCTTTCAGGCGTCAGTATAGCCGCTCTTACAGTATATGACATGTGCAAAGCCATTTCCCAAAATATGATCATTAAAGAGGTCAGACTCGTTGAAAAAAAGGGCGGAAAATCTGATTTTAAAAAAATATAGAAAGAAAATTCATGAGCAAGCATCGTAAACACGCCAACCTGACGAGGAGAGAATATGGAAACATGGCTCCCTTTGAAGTAGCTATAGTTGGAACAAAATGCTCTGTCATCAAGGAACTGGTGCAGCAAGTCTCTCTCAAAATGCAGCAGCATTTCAAACTTGCCTATGCGGATGCTTCCCACAGTGTGGATGAATTGATTCCGGAGCCTGATCAATTTACTTTTCATGATTCAGGAATTTTGGACTGTACTTCAGCATACCAAATGAATCCCTATCTCAATAAAATAAAATTTGCTGGCTATGATCTTGTTTTTATAAATGGGAACCATTATCCGGGAGCACAACAAATTTTGATTCTTGATCAGGACAAAGAGGCTTCTGTCTTGAAAAGGCTGGATCAGTTGAACAATATTCAGTTCCTGATCAATTTGAATTACAAATCAGAAATTTTTGATTTTCTTGAAGACAAATACCCTGAGGTCAAAAACTTGAAAGTTTATTCTATTGATGACACCGAAGGGATCAGCAGACATATGAGCAAATTAGTGGATCAAAACACAGCTGCTGTGCAAGGATTGGTTCTGGCAGGCGGAAAAAGTATGAGGATGGGACAGGACAAGGGCCTGCTTGATTATTTTGGGAAATCTCAAAGATTGTATTCTGCTGAATTACTTGAGAAACTGAATTTAAAAACATTTTTATCTGTAAGAAAAGAGCAAAAAGTAACAGAGAAAAATGCTATTGTAGATACTTTTATTGGATTGGGCCCTTTTGGTGCCATTTGTTCGGCCTTTCAACAGGAACCCAATAAAGCCTGGTTGGCCCTGGCGACTGATTTGCCTTATGTGGATGAAAAATTAATTCGACTTTTACTGAGTCAAAGGGATCCTAAAAAGATCGCTACTGCGCTTAAGGGAAAACAAAAAGATTTTCCTGAGCCATTGATCACAATATGGGAACCAAAGGCCTATCCGCTTATGCTGCAGTTTCTTGCACAGGGTATTTCATGCCCCAGAAAAGTTTTGATCAATTCAGATGTAAAGGTCGTAGAAGTAGAGGATGAATATATTTTCAACGTGAATACACCTGAAGATTTTACTGCGGTAAAAAAAGATTTGGGAACATAAGAGCAAGCTAAAACCCCTTACAACATCATGAATGTCTCCAGAGAACAACTGTACCAAAGACAGATCACCTTGCCTGAAATAGGGCCCGGAGGTCAGCAAAAATTGCTTTCAGCCAAGATTGCAATTGTTGGCTGCGGAGGTCTTGGCAGTGCAGTGGCCGTCTACCTGGCTGCTTCCGGGGTCGGGCATTTGCACCTCATAGATTATGACCTGATAGATAAGAGTAACCTCCACAGGCAGGTTTTTTACGGAATAAAAGACATTGGCAAACCCAAGACAACGATCCTGAAGGATCATATCTTAAAGATCAGTCCATTTGTTCAGGTTACATGCAGCAAGCTACCTGTGACCAAGGCCACCATCAGCAGCGAACTGGGCGATTATCCTGTCATTATGGATTGCACCGATAGTCTTAAAACAAAATATTTACTCAACGACTACTGCGTCATTTCAGACAAAGTATTGATCTACGGGTCTTTATACAAACATGACGGATATGTGGGGACATTCAATACAAATTCTGGAGGCTCCCCTTCTTCCAATTTGAGGGATGCTTTCCCATCGATTCCTGAAAAACATATCCCGAATTGTGCAGAAATAGGAACCTTGAACCCCATTGTGGGTATCATCGCCATGATGCAAGCCAATGAAGCCATTAAGATCATTACAGGTTCCGGCAGTCCGCTGAGCAATCAGATCCTGATTTATAACGCGATGGAAAATTCACAATTCATCATGAAACTCAATAAGAACTTCAATAAAGAAAGGGTCAGAGAAATTTTTGAACAGGAATCCTATTTCGATGAACGATGCGAAATTCAGGAAAATCAACTGTTGATTAAAGCAAAGGAATTAAAAGACAGACTTGACAAGGAGGAACTTCATATTGTATCGGTTATCGAAGATCCTGAAGCAGGTTTACCCTTTGGGGTCAATCAAAAAATTCCTGTTTCCTCATTTGATGTTTCAAAATTGAATCTGGTCAAAAACAGGGATCTTGTGATCATTTGTCATAAAGGCATTTCAAGTTATAAGGTCACTAAACTGATCAAAAAAGAATTACCGTATTTGAACGTCTACAGTTTGAAAAATGGAATTGATGCCTACTGATGTAAATTATCCCGTATTTAACTCTATATCACACATGATCGAATGGTCCAGCCTCTAGCATTTTACCAACAGGAAAAATCCAAATATGAAATTCAGCTGGAACAGCTCAGGGTGAGATCAGGGCGATTAAGTTTGATGCGTACGAGTCTTTTCGTCTCTACAGCGCTGCTTGCATATTTCATGGTTGATCATACAATTTGGCTGGTCATTTTGCTTTTCACGGGTCTGGCCCTTTTTATTTTGCTCGTGCTGTCTCATGATCGACTTCGTTATAAAAGAGATCTGGTCACTCATTTGCTCAAAATTAATGTAACTGAAATCGAAGCCTTGTCGGGGAATTTAGCAGGTCTGAATGAGGGCAGTGAATTTATAGATTCAAAGCACTTTTACAGCAACGATATTGATCTTTTTGGCAAAGGATCTTTCTTCCAGTACCTGAACAGAACATGCACGGAATCAGGTAAAAAAGAACTCGCTGAGATTTTGATCTCCAATGATATCATTGGAATTGTAAAAAAGCAGCTGGCACTTCAGGAACTTGCAAAAGAACCTGGTAAAAGACAATTATTCATGGCCCTGGCGCGAATGGTTGACACAGAAGTAGACAATAAACTTATTGTCTCATGGATTCAAAATTACAAGACAAGCCTACCTGGGTCAATGAAATTTCTTCCCAGTTTGTTTTCGGCATTATCCTTAATACTGATCAGTTTAATTGCTTTTGGGGTCCTTCCTTTTTCAGCACTGGTATTGTGGTTCGTGGCAGGACTTGTCGTGACCTCGACTCGTATCAAGCAAATAAACCAATTGTACAGGGACGCAGGAAATGCAAAAAACACTTTCAAACAATACCACAAACTGTTAAAAGAGATTGAAAATTATGATCTTGAATCGGACCTGCTTCTCCAGCAACAATCAAAAATAAGGACCGGAAACGAAAATGCTTCCCTCATTTTTATGAAATTCTCTAAAATTCTCGATGCATTTGACCAACGAAACAACATGCTTTTTGGTATTCTTGGCAACGGCTTCTTACTATGGGACCTGCATCAAAGTTTCAGGATCGAAAAATGGATAACACAATACCGGGATCAGATTGAAAACTGGTTTGATATCATCGCCTTTTTTGATGCACGTATTTCTCTGTCAAATTATGTTTTTAACCATCCTCATCATTGTTTCCCCTCCCTGAAGGAAGATGAAAATGTCCTGGATGCAAGCGCCTTGGGCCATCCTTTAATTCCTGTTGACAAGAGAATTTGCAATGACTTTTATATCAAAAACAAAGATTTCATCATAATTACCGGGGCAAATATGGCAGGTAAAAGCACTTTTTTAAGAACTGTGTCACTTTCTGTAGTCATGGCCAATGCAGGATTACCGGTTTGTGCCAGATCTTATAAATATACTCCTGTAAAGCTCATTACGAGCATGAGGACCGCTGATTCACTGGCAGATGAGAGTTCCTATTTTTATGCTGAAATCATGCGCCTGCGATTTATTGTTGAACAGATGAACAAGGAAAAATACTTTATTGTACTTGATGAGATTTTGAAGGGAACGAACAGCAAGGACAAGGCCATGGGCTCAAAAAAGTTTGTGGAGCGCCTGGTTAAATCAGGCTCTACGGGAATTATTGCCACGCATGATCTAAGTTTATGTGATATCGAGAAAAAATATCCGCAAATTCAGAATAAATATTTTGACGTTGAGATTAAAAACGAAGCTTTGTATTTTGATTATATGTTGAAAGATGGTATCTGTGTCAACATGAATGCATCCTTTTTATTGAAAAAAATGGATATCATCTGATCAGGGATGAGCATTCACCCATACTTCTCCGTCTTCGAAAAATTCTTTTTTCCAAATTGGAACCGTTTTTTTTAAGGTGTCTATGGCAAACTGACAGGCTTCAAAAGCTGCTGCCCTGTGAGACGA
>JAHEHF010000099.1 GCA_024644745.1 Flavobacteriaceae bacterium | reverse complement strand
TGGCCAATGTGAATTCCGGCTATTGTGAGCCCGATGATGGTTTTATTTTTCCCGTTTATGGTCAGGACAATGGTAAAAACAATAACCTGATTGGTTCTAAATTAAGGGCCCTGGCAGAAGGTACTGCCGGTGATATACCCTCGCCCTTGATTTTTCAAATCACAGAAAACAACGTTTTAGTAGAAATTGTGCCAAAACCAGATCAAACAGCAGCTGTGCTGACATGGCTCGAAGCCTATGTAACAGATGACGATTATTTATTGCCGCCGGCCAGTTATCTGGAATTGTCGGCTATCGATGTTTATTTTCCAATAGATAAATTAGAGGATTTTAACACTTTTTCGAGCATAAATTTTGTACGCCCCTTGTATCCATCGGTGAAAGAAGAGTCACCTGGTGACGGATATACAGGTGAATCGGTTTCTCAGGGAGATGCAACCCAGACTTCGGACATTGTTCGCCAGGCGTTTAAGATCATTAGAGACGGTCAGCTGTTTCCTGTAGATGGTTCCGATATAAAGGTCGGGGTCATGTCAAACAGTTTTGATACCCAGCCCTTCACTGAAGGTATTTCAAAAGCCACAACAGACGTAATAAATGGTGACCTGCCGGGAGCATCGAATACCCACGGTTACCTTACAGATGTTGACTATGATGAGGATTGGCCTTTTGGAGTGGCATCAGATGAAGGAAGAGCGATGCTGCAAATCATTCATGACATTGCACCCGGTGCATCTCTGGCATTTCATCCTGCTTCCATTTCACCCCGGAATTTTGAAGTGGGTTTAGGGGTTTTAAGAGATAAGGGTTGTCAGATTATCGTGGACGATATTACTTTTATCACAGAACCTTTTTTCGGAGAGGGAAGAATATCAGGTGTGATCAATGAGCTCGCTCTTGAAGACATCATGCATTTTACTTCGGCCGGTAATTTTGGAAATGCCGGGCATCAGGGTGTATTCAGTGCAACTGAAACCCAGCCACCAACAAATTTTATCACCGAAAATGCAACAAGGGCGCATGTTTTTGATCAGGCAACAGGTGATTATCTGCAAAAAATAAGTGTAAAGGCAGGTGAAACGTACATGCTCGTTCTGCAATGGGCTGACCAGGTTTCGGCTTCTCAGGACAATACCATTGGAGCCCAGGCTGATCTTGATTTTTATATTGTCGATGATTTGGGCAGATTACTGGTGGGTAACAACAGGAGCAATGAGGAAGGCGATGCCGCAGAGATCATGGTTTTTACAGCAAGTGCCGATGGGGAGGCAAATTTAATGATTACAAGTGCCAATGGGCCGGTAACGGTGCCTTTCAGGTACATTGCTTTTAAGTCTGCCGGTCTCACCTTAGTAGAATACAATGAAGGAACCCCAACAGTAAGCGGGCATGCCATGACTGAAGCATCAGTCACGGTGGGCGCCATTCGGTTTAACAAAACAGAACCAGAACCTTTTTCCTCATACGGAGGTGAACTGAAGGATGGATCCGTTGTGAGTGTCGATTTTGCTGCCCCTGATGGTGTCAATACGACTGTAGCTTCCATAGGGACCAGTTTTTATGCTGACGGCACACCCGTAGACGGGGACCCTTTTCCAAACTTTTTTGGAACTTCAGCAGCTGCTCCTTCGGCTGCAGCAGCAATGGCCTTGTTACAATCTGCATTGCCGGTTTGGTACCCAGACGGAAACGGGGGGTCCACCATAGGCATGGCTGAGGCGATACAATTGTTTAAAGTCAATGGTCTTGGTTCTACCAATCCGTTGCAGACCGGAGAAAAAGGAATGATTGATGTGAACAAGGTGTTTCAAAGCCTCGCTTCTGAAACTGCGCGAATTACCTCTTTTACCATAGAAGTAAATGAGGATGGATCAGAGCCTGTTCCAAGCGCTGAACCCATAACCATTAATATTATTGGCGAGTTTTTCCCACCGGCTCCACCCGAGGGAGAGACCTATGAGGATTACCCCATTGTTTATTTTGACAATGAACCCTTAGATTATACTGTAAATGAAGATGGAACCATTACAGCGACTATACCTGTTTTTTCAGGAAATCCGGATTTGCAGATTTACACAGAACCAAAACCCGGTTCTGAAAATAACGGAGGATTTTCCGAGGGCTACAAAATTTTACAAGATGGCAGGATAGCACTGAATATTACGGTTAATGATGTGTTGGTTAAATACGGGGAAGATTATCGTTCAAAGATGTCTTATTCGGTAGAGGGCATCCCTGCTGACGGATTCCCTGATGGAAAAACATTTGAAGAATATTTTCCTGAGCTGGTCTTATCATCTGCTGCTGCTGATGCCTTTGCAAATGGCTACCCTGATGCAAATCCTTCCTATGTCATTACAGCTGCCTTTGGAGGCGATGGGCTTTCACAGGAGCAGCTTGACAACTACCAGATTAATTTTATAAAGAACGGGAACCTGACGGTAGAGCAGAATTTCTTGACCATTAAGCCCAATGATCAGAACGTTACCTATGGTGATATCATAGACAATACATTTAGTTACCAGCTGACAGATGAAGCAGGAGTAGCCATACCGGATGATTCACCCTTGTATGCTGACCTTGGAGCGTTTTATGCAGCCATAGCAGCAGCACATAATGAGGATTTCTATTATGACGATTTTGATCCGGACAATCCACAGAGCGTCATGCTATTGATCAATGATTTCAATCAAGACTCCGAACGTTATTCAGATGTCACAGCCCTTCTTGAGTATGGAGGTTGGGTGTCTTCTGAGAATGCCATACTGAATAATTTGAGCAGGCAACGAAATATTATGAATGATATGAGGCAAAGTGCCGTTTTGAATGAATTCAGGCAAAAAAACCTTATGAATGATTTCAGGCCAAGCGCCCTGATGAATACCGTGAGAATTGACAAGAATTATTTTACCAATTATATTGACGGGTCGCTTCAAAATGAATTGCGGCAAACAGCCATCATGAACGACGAATGGGTGGCCAGAACGTCTAATATTATGAATGAGCTGAGGCAAAAGGGTCTTATGAATGATTTCAGGCAGAGCGCCGTGATGAATGACATGAGGGTGGGTGCCATCATGAATATTATAGATATTGTCGACCTGAATGTTGATGCCATTGTAAATGGTAAAATCAGCCGGCAATTGGGCGTCATGAATGAATTGAGGCAAAGTGCAGTAATGAATAATTTACGTCAGAGCGCAATCATGAATGAAAGCGGAAACAATCCGCTTACTATTGACAAAATATTTTCATTGATAGACTATACTGACGTGCCAACAGAAGAGAATCTTACCAACGAGATTCAAAAATTCTATGCTTTGAATCTGATAACCGGCATTGATGTAACCTCTGACGGGGAATATCATTTTATTTTCCCGGGCGCATTCCTCGATGCGATGGCGGCGAATTTTAATGTCGTATATGACAAATCACTTGTCACAATTGATAAAGGAACGCTACAGGTTGAGTCGGTTGATTTTGATTCAAGTTACGGTGCTGTTCTGACAGACAAGGATATTCCAACGACTTTTTCGAAAACAGCCAATTATGAGGTGATCGAAGCTATTTTCCCGGATGGAATTCCCTATTATTTTATGAAAGAGGGCGATCCTGTAGAATATACCCTGGATAGTGAAGAGAAAATGGGCGTAGGGGTTTATGATATTTTTGTCAGAGATCAGGCGGCCAATTACAATATTGAATACGGGGCAAGCCATGGTCAGTTAACTATTACTGAAGCTGAATTAACCGTGGTTTCAACAACTGCTCCGGCAATAAAATATGGAGAATCACCCGAGGTTACAACCGTTTTTTCCGGTTTTGCTGACGCAGAGGATGAAACAACCCTTTTCCCGGCAGCTGACGGAGGAATTCCTTACTATTTTATGAAGGAAGGAGAAGCACCTGATTGTGTTGAATGTATTCGATATACCATTGGCGGGGAAGAGAAAATGGATGTAGGTGTCTATAACATCTTTGTTACAGATGCACCTGACGACAATTATAAAATTGTGCATGCCCCTGACAGAGGTAAATTGATCGTCACCGAGGCGATACTCGATTTCAATCCTACAGCGGATGACATCAGTTATGGTGGGACTCCTGTCATAAATCCTGGTTTTGGCGATTTTGCCTATAGTGATAACCTGAATGTTCTGAAGGACGATCAAGGAAACCTTCCTTATTATTTTATGAAAGATGGAGATGCCACAGTATATACCATTGGAGGTGAAGCAAAAATGAGTGTTGGGGTTTATGAGATCTTTGTTACGGATGACCCCAATGACAATTACAGTATTTTGAATGCTCCGGAGCGAGGCAGATTAACCGTGGTTCCACTTGAGGTAAGTGTTAAAACATCGAACCTGCAGAAAACGTATGGTTATACCCTTATGCAAACGGATTTATCAACTGTTTTTGATGCCTTTGTCTATGAGGAAACCGTAGCTGATGTTTTTGGCTCAACTGTAATTCCTTATTATTTTACTGACGGATCTAACGAGTATGAGTTGACAGATGCCAAAGAGGTTGGTACTTATGACATCAGGATCAGGGAGACCAATGAGAATTACACGTTTAGTTATGACGCGGCATTCAATTTATTTGAAGTCACCCGAAAAACCTTGACGGCAACCATTGATGATCTGTTCACCAACCAGGGTGAGGTGCCTCAGTTCACTTCTTCTTTTGATCATGATAAATTTGTTTATGGTGAAAGTGTTGGGACAGTATATCCTGAGGGAGTTCCTTATTATTTTGTTGATGAATACGGCGTGGAGGGGAATTATAATGATACCGGAGCCTTTACCATCAAAATAAGGGACGACAGGAAGAATTATGCGATAGAATTTAACGATGCAACCTTGTTTATCAACCCGTTCAACGATGATATCAGGAAAGTGCGCACCTTTGCAGATTGTGTAATTTACAATGGTGATGGCACTTACACAGTAACCTATCGTTATGAGAATGACAATTTCGACCCTGTATTTGTTCCTCTGGGTGAGTATAACAATTTATCAGGTCCGGGTGTTCTGGAAGCCTATGGTGAATTACCCACCATTTTTATGCCGGGCAGCGGTACTTTTGACATTCAATTCAATGGTGAACAGATGACCTGGAGTCTGTATACTTATGGCAGCTATAATAAGTCTTCAGTTTCATCAGCTAATCAAAGCGGTACGGGTGAATGTGATGCGAAATTAGATCAATCGTATACCATTTATCCTAACCCGGTACAAGATGAATTGAACATTGAACAAAAGGTTCTGGAAGAGAGCACGGTTTATTTATTGAACATGTATGGTTCAATGGTAGGGGAAACAAGGTATTTTGATGGAATAAATGACCATATGTCTATTATTATGTCAGGTTTGGATGGCGGCATGTATTTTGTCAGAATTCAGAGTGCTGATCAGGTGAGAACATACAGTATTATCAAAGAATAACCAAACCTATATTTCAATATGACAAAAAACCTAAAAGTATCTTTTGCTGCTGTTATTGCTTTTTTATTCATGTCTGTTTCAGTTTTGTCACAGAGCTCAAAAATTGACAGTTTAAAAGGAATCATTGAAACAGGAGCAAAAGATACTGTCATGGTATCTAACCTGATGGCCCTGAGTCAAGAATTATTAGGTTATGGATTATTGTCGGAGTCTTTGGTATATTCTAAAAAGGCAAATGATATAGCAACAGAACTGGGTTATCAAAAAGGACAGGCACTTGCTTTAAAATATATGGGAATTGCACAGTTTCAGCTCGGAAATTTTACCGAAGTTTTTGAGAACCTGACTGAATCCCTGGAACATTTTGAGGCAATTCAGGATTCAACCGGAATTTCCAGTATTTTGAATAATTTGGGTACCACTTATTATACCCAGGGAAGTAATAGCAGAGCCATTGACTATTATTTGAGATCTTTAAGAATTGCTGAAAAAATCGATAATCCATTGCGCATTGCAACTGCCCTGGTTAATATTGCCGGGGTCTATGCCGACAATATGCAGGATTATGACAAGACCATGAGTTATTATGATCAGGCCATGCCCTACTTGAAAATTCTTAACAATACTGGGATTTCGAAATCTGTATTATTGGGCACGGGCCAGCAATATTTTAAAAAAGGTGAATATCAAAAGGCCCTTGATAAATTTGAAGAAGCCTTACCCGTTACAGAAAACTCATTTTATTATGTAGAGAACCTGACCCTTATAGGGCAAACACTTCTTGAATTAGACCAGATTGACAAGGCCCTGGAATATTTGAATAAAGCACATGATTTTGCAATTGAGAACAAGCAGCAGATGGAAATTGTAAAGGTTCTGATTGAAAAGGGAGACATTTACCGGAAACTGGACACAGAAAAGGCAATCGATTTTTACGAAGAAGCAGAAGCAATCGCCATGGAACTAAATCTCAATTATGAGCTTGCCGATATTTACCATGGAATATCTGAGGCTTATGTCAATCGTGGAGATTTTAAAAATGGATACCAGTACCAGACCAAATTCTTAAGTCAGAAAGATTCTTTGTTCAATCTTGAAACGGATGATAAAATTCGAGGCCTGCAATTTGATTTTGAACTGCTTAAAAAGGAAGATGAGATAGGATTGCTTGAGAAAGAATCAGAGATTCAGGAATTGACCAAAAAGAGACAGAAAAATGTGATCTGGGTAACCGGAATATTTCTGTTTTTAGTAGCACTTCTGGCTCTGAGTTTGTTCAGGCGATACAAGTTCACCAAAGAGACCAATGCGATCATTGAAAAGGAAAAGGATCGCTCGGAGAACTTGTTATTGAATATCCTTCCCGAAGAAACAGCCCAGGAATTAAAGGAATTTGGAAAGGTACAGGCGAAAAGGTTTGATTCGGTTACTGTACTGTTTACTGATTTTGTGGGCTTTACTTCTTATGCCAAGAATCTTGAACCGGAAGAGCTTGTGAGCAGTGTTGATTATTATTTTTCAAAGTTTGATGAGATCGTTGATAAATATGGTGTAGAGAAGATCAAAACCATTGGGGATGCCTATATGTGTGCTTCCGGCCTTCCCGAAGCCCAGGGCTATGATGTGTTCAGGGCGGTGCAGGCTGCATTTGAGATCCTCAGTTTTATGGAAGAATCAAAAAAAACACATGCCGATCATATGGCACATTTCGATATCAGGATTGGTATCAATACAGGTCCGATCGTGGCCGGGGTAGTAGGCACCAAAAAATTTGCCTATGACATCTGGGGAGATTCTGTTAATGTGGCCTCAAGGATGGAAAGCACATCAGATGCAGGTAAAATAAATGTTTCTGAAAGCACCTATGAACTGATCAAAGATGTGTATCACTGTGAATACAGGGGTGAGATAAACGTTAAAAACAAGGGAATGATGAAAATGTACTTCGTCAACAGGATCAAGGACCATGGTTTTGTGCGTCAACTGGAAATGGATATCAAGGGACAAGTGGAAACCTGATGCCGAAATAACCTGTTTTCGATCTTATTTTTTTATCCTGTTATCTTTTCTAGATCCCTGAATGGATAAAATTTTTGATTTACATTCGTTTGATCCGGCTGCTGATCTTTACCAGCATTATCTTTTGTTATACAAATGAAGCTTTTCAATATGATAAAAGTCATTTTAAATCAGACCTTAATTCCATAAATTTAAAGCAAATGATGCCAAAGAAAAGGGACCGGAGTTATTAATGTGTTTTTAAAGGGTGCTAAGTACATTGCAATTTGAATCTTCACGCATTGAATTAGCCCTGTATACTGACTATGGATGATCAATCTCATCATAATATGGAGTTAGTTGACGGTTCTTCTATTGCCGTAATCGGAGGGGGCCCCTCTGGAAGTTTTTTTAGTTATTTTGCCCTTGAATTTGCGGCAAGACTGGATCTTGAGATCAACATTGATATTTATGAAGCCAAGAATTTTTCTAAAATTGGAGCCGGTGGCTGCAACCATTGCGGGGGCATCGTATCTGAATCACTTGTGCAGAAACTGTCGACCGACGGCATCGTGATTCCTTCCCAGATCATTCAAAGAGGTATCAGCACTTACACCATGCACGCCGAGCAAGGGGAGGTGGTGAT
>JAHEHF010000138.1 GCA_024644745.1 Flavobacteriaceae bacterium | reverse complement strand
GGCAGCATAATCAGGCCATTGATACCAGGGTTTGCAATCAAACAGTTTCCTGTAACTCATGAAAAGGGCATAATCATCCAGCCAGTTTTTATGATTCTTACAAAACAGATCAAAATCCGAAGTGTGGTCTGTTTTTATAAAATTGCTAAAGGCTTTATTCAGCGCGGCTTTCTTAAACATTGTTACTTTGTCATATTCTACTTCATATTCAGAAAAAATTGAGCCGTCTTTCAGGTCTTTAACCGAAAGATACCTGTCATTGACGAGCATATCCAGGTTGATGAGAAGAGGGTTGCCGGCAAATACCGAGCGGCACATGTAGGGAGAATTATCAAACGCTGTACTGGTCGGTCCAGTTGGGAGAAACTGCCAACAGCTTTGCCCGGAGGCGGCAAGAAAATCAATAAATCTGTAAGCACCGGGCCCCAGGTCTCCAATGCCGTGGTTGCCGGGCAAAGAAGTCAGGTGGAGTAAAATGCCACTGGTCCGTTTTTCAAGCATATCGATTTGGACAATTCAGTAAAGTTTAAAGAAAAGGGATTCCTGCATAATATCTAGAATATCCCAACAGGAAAAAGCTTATATTTCTGTAATAAAAAAATAGAGGTGCCTTGTATCACAGAC
Organism: Flavobacteriaceae bacterium; assembly: GCA_024644745.1. Taxonomy (GTDB): domain Bacteria; phylum Bacteroidota; class Bacteroidia; order Flavobacteriales; family Flavobacteriaceae; genus Lutimonas. The sequence continues at coordinate 1,886 of JAHEHF010000138.1, read as the reverse complement.
CTTTCGGTCTTATTAGTTTATAATTAATTTCCATCTTGAAAACTGACTATAGTGAAAGGTTCTCGTGTGTGTCAAGAAAATGGATTTTAAAATCAGCAATCAGGCTCTATGGCGCAACCGAGGCATCTATTTGACAGCCTGATTCGATCAAATAAATACATTTTTTTTCATTTCATTTTTTGCTGACGTGAGGTACAATTTAAAACTTTTGCGTTTTCTAGGTAAACTTGAGGCTCTGGGAGTCGTGAACGAATTTTGTCCGGATATTTTGTAAAGTATTAAAGAATAATGCCCGAGACGCATTTTCTTGCAGGATAATCAATGTATCTCAAGGAAAATTCCTGGCGATTTTTCATGGGGTCCGTAATTCCACCATTTATGATTGAATAGATTAAAGGGGTACTGTGTCAATGCTCGTAACCATTAAAGCTAAGTTACTGGATGCAGGAAAAAACGAAGGTTGTGTCTCATTTACTCTTTTAAATGAACTGATTCCTGAAGATATAAAAGAGACAAGTATTATTGAAGAACTTTTTGATTTTCTTGCAGAACACAACATTGAAATAGTTTCCGAAGAAAAAACGGGCCAGAAGAAGACCCTTTCCGGTGAGATCTGGGATGACTATAAAAAAAGTCCTGCAGGTACCCTGGCAAGAGGGAGGGATGATATAGCAGATGCCATTTCATCTACTGATGGTGAAGACGAACCCCATGATCCTGAAGAGACCACTACGACCTATCTCCGGGAAATGGGACGGTTTGAACTCCTGACCCCGGAGGAGGAAGGAATTTACAGCCGCACTATCCGTGAGGGTTTTGATGCTATTATCCGTGCGATACGCGCGGATGACTCCGGTGTGCCAGAAATGAAAATCCTTAAGGATCGCATTGATCTTTGGGAAAAAAGAGATCCGTCTCTGAAGCCCAAAAAACAGCAACTCAATTACATGAAGGAGTCGGTTGCCTACTGTGCCGTTAAATATCCTGACATCAGGGAGCTATTTGAATTACATACAAAGATTGAGGCATATGTGCGTTCCATCGAGGTTGCCAAAGATGAAATGATCCGGGCCAACCTGCGGCTGGTTGTCAGTATAGCAAAACGTTATATGCATCAGGGATTAACCCTGGCTGATCTTATTCAGGAGGGCAACCTTGGACTTATGCGGGCTGTTTTCCGCTTTGATTATACCAAGGGCAACAAGTTCAGCACTTACGCCAGCTGGTGGATCAGGCAAGCTATTACACGCGCCATCCTTGATAAAACAAGGACCATTAGGCTGCCTGTCCACTTCCTTGAACTGCGCAGCCAGTTTTTCAAGGCATTTTACTCCCTTCTCAAAGAGTTGGGCCGGGAACCGACACCGGTTGAAATTGCCAAACAGACTGAACTGCCAATGGACAAAATCCTTGCCATCCTTGAGGCCTCCCGGGAACCGATTTCTCTGGAGACCCCCATTGGAGACGATGACAGCACCCTGGGGGATTTTTTGGAGAATCAGGAATCTGTATCTCCCTACGAAGCTGTGCAGAACCGTGAACTGTCCAACAGAGTTAAGAAAATACTTTGCACCCTGAGTGAACGGGAGGAAAAAATTATCCGTCTCCGTTTTGGTATAGGTGAGAAGGCCGAATATACCCTGGAAGAAATTGGCAAGCGCTTCAATGTATCCCGAGAGAGGATCCGGCAGATTGAGAAAAAGGCTCTTAACCGACTGCGCCATTCAAGCCGCAGAGACAAACTGAAAAACTTTCTTGATTAAGAACAACGCTGCATTTTGATATATATGCATGCACATATGCTAATACATAATGGATTACTTGATCAAAAACGCTGGATTAGGTGATATTCTAGAAAAAGTACAGGATGGTGAACGGTTAAGTTT
>JAHEHF010000137.1 GCA_024644745.1 Flavobacteriaceae bacterium | reverse complement strand
CCACCACGCCACCAACCGGGTTTTCACCGGTTTTTTGTGAGCCGGCGCATCCGGAAAGAACAAATAACAGGATAACAACCAAAATCAGGTGCTTTTTCATGATCCATACCCCCTTGTACGATTAAATTTATTCCAGAAAATATATGCAAAAATTATACAAAAATGGCATTAATTAAAAAATATATAAATTTCGGATATTTATAAAATAAATAGATTCAACTGATTAAAAAATGTGTGCACAAAATGTCAAATTCTGTTCATTATCGTGTCAAAATATCGTATCACATTCTTGGCACCAATCGTTCGATTTCACGTAAATATTCTGAGGAAAAGCCTGATGCAGATCGCAAATAATCTTCATGCCTTTATCTGGCAGTCAATGACCGCCAACAATTGCAATGCCTATTTCATTGACGGTCCGACCCGGATCCTGATCGATCCGGGGCACCGGGCCATGTTCGACCATGTTGAGCTGGGTTTAAAGGAATTCGGGTTAACAACGGACGATATCGATCTGGTGATCTGCACCCATGCCCACCCTGACCACCTTGAAGCCGTGCCGCTATTAAAGGAAAAGTCGGCGTTATTTACCCTGCATGAAATCGAATGGCAGTGGGCGACAACCGTCGGCAAACAAATGAGTGCTTCTTTTGGAATCGACATCGAAGGGTTTTCACCTGATTTTTTTCTGAAAGAAGGCGAGCTTTCTCTCGACGGTCTCGAAATGCAGGTTTTTCATACCCCCGGGCACTCCCCCGGTTCGGCCTGCCTTTACTGGCCCCTGCAAAAGGCGCTGTTCACCGGAGACCTGGTATTCAAGGAAGGACTGGGACGCACCGATTTGCCCGGCGGTGATGGGGCTCTGATAAAAGAAAGCATTAAGCGCATGTCCCGCCTCGATGTCGAACTGCTGTTATCCGGCCACGGGGAAATCATATCAGGCGCCCGGGAAGTAAAGTCAAACTTTGAACAAATTGAAGATTTTTGGTTTCGGTATGTTTGAGTTTTGAAAAAAAACAGAAGTCAGAGGGTAGAAATCAGAAGACCAATGAATGAGATCCATTGATTTTGGATCCTCTCACAATCAGTAATTGGCTGATTTTTGGTCATCTATCAGGATATTCATCATACCGGTTCGGTAAATTCCCTCCAATCTAAAACTAATCTACAAAATCCCAAATTTTCATATTACGTCATCACATCCAAAAAATTTTAAATCTTTCTAAATTCCAGCATTAGGCACGAAGTCCACAATTTTCGATAGACTGATTTTTTGTATATTTGTCATTATGTAATCTGCAGAAAGTATCAGCCTCTCTGTAGGCTCAGACGCTTACTTACACATTGACTCTCAAGGGGAATTCATCTATGGTTTTTCCCCAGCAAAGCAGACCCTATCACTCCACTTCAATGGCTATTACAAGGGAGAAAACCATTATGAGAGGTAAACTGGGAATTATTTTATTGATCGTTTTTTTCATAAGCCCACTATCAGCTCAAGAACTAACAGGAACCCTTCAACAGATTAAAAAATCAGGTCAAATTAAAATCGGTTATCGTGAGTCTGAACCACCCATGTCCTTTTTGGACAAAGAAGGCAACCCGACTGGTTATTCTATTGATATCTGTAAGGGAATTGTAACTGAAGTTGAAAACAAAATAGGTATGGACGTAAAGGTAGAATATGTTCCCGTAACAGCTGATGGGCGATTTAAAGCCCTGGGCGATAACAAAATTGACATATTATGTGGCTCAACTACTAAAACGCTTTCCCGTAGTGAACTTGTTGACTTTACGCAACTGACATTTGTCACCGGCGCTTCACTAATGACCTTAAAAGATAATAAGGCTCTTGATTCTGCCGGTTTTGATGGAACAAAAATTGGAGTCGTAAAAGCCACAACGACCGCAGTCGCATTGGAAAAACTCATTCGAGAAACATCAACGAATGCGGAAGTTGTCTTATTTAATTCAGCAGAAGAAAGCATTGAAGCGTTACGACAAAAGAAAATCGATGCCTTTTCTTCAGACCAGATCGTACTTATTGGTTTAGCTTTAAAAGAGCAAGACCCAATGAACTTTGTAATTAAGCCCGACGTGTACTCCTTTGAACCTTTTGCACTCGCCGTAAGGCGAAATGATGCAGATTTTCGTCTTGTTGCAGATCGTGTGATATCTGAACTTTATCGATCAGGAAGGATTCTTGAAATTTACGATAAATGGATTGGGAAATTTACCCGAAAAAGGCTTCCCATATTCGATGCAATGGTCAAAATTAATGCGACACCAGAGTGAGAATATTTCGTATATTCATTGGGCAAATCATTGACGCTTACATCAATTTCACTAATGGGCTTTGATATGAAATCACACAATTATTCATTTGAACTCAAAAGCGATTTGGATGAGTTAGAAACCTTATGCCAACATTTGAATCAATTTGGTGAGATCACCGGGCTATCGGAAGCTTGCATACATGATATGAATATCTGCTTAGATGAAATGTTCACAAATAT
>JAHEHF010000098.1 GCA_024644745.1 Flavobacteriaceae bacterium | reverse complement strand
ATAAAAGGACCAAACCTGCCTGCCGGCAGGCAGGAAATCAAGGCTCCCATAATTTTAAACTACAAATTATGAAGGCCAATTCACGCATAGGCTACGCCAAATCTTCCTTTCATTCATTCACATATTCAATCATTCATGCATTCAATCATTCACGCATTCATGCATTCACGCATTCACGCATTCACGCCTTCAAAGATTCCTCTGCCGCATAAATTTTGCAATATTCATGGCGATGATTATGCTCAAAAAAAGCTGGCCCGAAATGACCAGCATCAGGGCGAGGGATTGGGAACGGTCGGTGACCGGAATGATATCCCCGTAACCCAGGGTTGTCATGGTGACGAAACCGTAGTAGATAAGATTGTATAGTTCCAGTTTGATACCCGTGGTATGATGGTAAGAGCCCGGTATAACATATTCCAGTCCCGCAGCCAAAAAACCACCGATGAGTCCGATGATCAGATAACCCGTGATCGATACCAGGATCATGTTTTTCGTGTCACCTTTTAAAGACATTGAGATCTTTAAAACCTTGCTAAAGGCATGGGTGATCAGGTAAGAAATACCAATAAGTCCCAGGTACTGAAGGTTTTCAAAATTCACCAAGCTATCCGCTACCATGAGTCCAAAGGTCACAAGGCCAACGGATCTGGAAATTTTATTATTTCGAACAATAAGAAAACTGGCAATGATGATGAGCAGGAAGTCAAACTTAATGGCATGATCGATAACATTGGGCAAATCGCTTAAAAAGGGAGGTAAAAACACGAGCATAAGAATGGAAAACATCAGCACGTGTATGCTGTGGGAATCCACCAGACGGATCAATTTGTATTTTGAAGCTTCAGGCATTTCAGATGCTTAAACGAAATATCTTAACCCTTATAAAAAGGCAATTTTACAACCACCGCCGGAACGGGTTTGTTCCTGATCTCAATGAAGATCCGGGATCCAAACTTCGTATGACTTGTATTGACATATCCCATGCCGATTCCTTTTTTCAAGCTTGGACTCATGGTTCCCGAGGTAACAGTTCCAATTTTTTCACCTGCTTCATTGAGGATGTCATAGCCCTGCCTTGGAATACCTCTTGTTTCAAGTTCAAAGGCTCTCAACCTGCGGGTTACACCTTCTTCCTTTTGATTTTTGAGCGCTTCCGAGTTGACAAAGCTTTTCGTGAATTTTGTGATCCAGCCCAAACCTGCTTCAATGGGAGAAGTTGTTTCGTCAATATCGTTTCCGTAAAGGCAGTAACCCATTTCGAGTCTTAAGGTATCTCTTGCTGCCAAACCTATTGGTTTGATTCCAAAGGGAGCTCCTGCTTCAAATACCTTGTTCCAGATTTGTTCAACTTCGCTGTTCTTGCAATAGATCTCGAAACCGCCACTTCCCGTGTAGCCGGTTGCAGATATGATCACGTGATCAATGCCTGCAAAATCGGCAACTTTGAATTTGTAGAAGGCAATCTGACTCAGATCAACAGAAGTAAGACTTTGCATTGCTTCCACGGCCTTGGGTCCCTGAATGGCCAAAAGTGAATAAGCATCAGAGATGTCCTTCATATCCGCGTTCTGCCTGTTATGCTTGCTGATCCATTCCCAGTCTTTCTGAATATTGGAGGCATTTACAACCAGTAAATAAGTATGTTCTTTGACACGGTATACGATCATGTCGTCAACAATTCCTCCCTGCTCATTCGGCATGCAGCTGTATTGTGCATCTCCAACCTTAAGTTTTTCAGCGTCATTCGAAGAGATACGCTGGATCAGTTCCAGGGCATCTGGGCCTTCGATCAAAAACTCACCCATATGGGAAACGTCAAAAACGCCAACACCCTTTCTGACGGTTTCGTGTTCAAGGTTGATGCCTTCGTACTGGACCGGCATTAAATATCCCGCAAAGGGTACCATTTTTGCTCCCAGGGATTCGTGAATATGTGTTAAAGCAGTATTCTTCATGATCTTTAAAATTTATGCTAATTTATAAAATATGGATCGAAGGAGGATTATTTTTTGGCTGAATTACAACCGGCAATCCCGGATATTTTTTTTTGTATCTTTCGATCTTAAATTTTAAATGATGAAAATAAATGTGAAGCTTTGCCTTTTACTCGTTTTAACGATGACCGGCATGTTTGCCCAGACCAATGTTCCAACCGATTATTTATCCTCTGAATTTCACAAGACCCGGCGGGAAGCCTTGAGAAGTTCAATGCCAGAGAACAGCGTTGCCGTTTTTTTCTCCAATCCAATAAGAAACAGGGCAAATGATGTTGATTATATATACCACCAGGACCCCAATTTTTACTATTTAACAGGCCTGAAGGAGCCACATTCGGTTTTGGTCGTTTATTCTGAGGCGCAGGAAAAGGGCGGTAAAACCTTTGACGAGGCCTTGTATGTTTACGAAAGGGGAGAGCGTTATAAAATCTATAACGGTGCCGGCGTGGGCGTGAAAGGTGCTCAGGAAAACCTCGGATTTACCAATGTTTATAAGGGCCAGGACTTTATTGACGAGCCCATTGATTTTTCAAAATTTGACAAGATCATGTTCAAGGAATTTGAGGGTGATGTAAGGAAGAAAGGGCGGGAGCAACCTAATTTATATGCCCTCATTGAACAGTTCAAGTCGAGCATCAATGCGATTCCCGTACCAGAAGGTAAAGAAGTCGATGCCGAATCGGAACCAGCAAAGTCAATTGTGGATACCAAATCCCTTCGCAAGCTGATGGCAGGTCTGAGAGAAGTGAAAACTGCAGAAGAATTGAAATTGATTAAAAAGGCAGTGGAAATATCCTGCGTCGGGCAGATAGAGGTGATGAAAGCCATGCATCCGGGAATGTCTGAAACGGAAACTCAGGGCATCCATGAGATGGTATTTAAGAAGTATGGGTCAGAGTATGAGGGTTATCCATCTATCGTTGGTGCCGGTAACAATGGCTGCGTATTGCATTATATTGACAATGTCAAGCTTCAGGTAGGCAATGAGCTGGTACTGATGGATCTGGGAGCAGAATACCGCGGATATACAGCCGATGTGACCAGAACAATTCCTGCGAATGGAAAATTTACCCAAGAGCAAAAATTAATTTACGACCTGGTTTATGATGCACAGGAAGCCGGGATTGCGGCCATGGTCATTGGTGGCAATGCGAGAAAAACAGACAAGGCTGCAAGAGATGTTGTATACAAAGGTTTGCTTGAGCTGGGGATCACGGACTCCCTTGAACAGGGCCGTACCTATTTTCCTCATGGAACTTCCCACCACATAGGGCTTGACGTACACGATTTGAACAACTGGGGCGAATTTAAAGAAAACATGATCCTTACCGTTGAACCGGGGATATACATACCTGAAGGCAGTCCATGTGATGAGAAATGGTGGGGAATTGCCGTCAGGATTGAGGATGATATCCTGGTAACAAAAAACGGCCCCGTGAATTATTCTGCTCTGGCACCGCGTAAATCAGATGAAATCGAGAAAATGATGGAGCAGGAGAGTATCTTTGATAAATTCGAACTGCCCAATCTTGACAAGGCAGAATAGGCCTTTTTATTTTTTCCTTTCTGTTTGAATGTAAAAATTTTCATCAATGCTTACGGAGGCATTCGATGCAGTCAAGGCATATGTTTTCCATTTTTTATCGGGTTGGAGCCAAACGTCTTCCCCGTTGATGATGAATTTAACGGGAATCCTGAAGTTGCTTACGGTATGCTTAAAGCGATAATAAAGCTTTCCTTTTTTGATCTTGATGCGAACAGAAGGAATTTTGATCCCTCTGAGGTATTGATCAAAAAAGCCCTGCAGTTCCAAACCCGTTCTGTTGATCAAAAATGCCTCTAATTCAGCACTGCTGAGGGTCTGGTGGTAAAATTCCTTATTCAATTCCCGGAGAATAGTTCGAAACTTTTCATCATTGTCAATCACCTGCCTCAGGGTATGGATCATGGCCGCACCCTTGATATACATGTCATTGGAACCTCTTTGGTTAAGTCCGTAGTTCCCCGTCACAGGAGCCAGGTTGAGTGTTCGGTCACGATATCCAATGAGATATTCATTTCCGGCCTGGGTTCCAAAATGATAATCCAGATAAAGTACTTCACTATAGGTGGTAAATCCTTCGTGGATCCACATGTCGGCCACATCATCATTGGTCAAACTATTGGCAAACCATTCATGACCTGATTCGTGAATGATGATAAAATCGAATTTTAAGCCATTACCGGTATTGCTGAGATCACTGCCGAGATAACCATTTTGATATCCATTGCCATAGGTAACCGAACTTTGGTGCTCCATACCCAGGTAAGGAGCTTCCACCAGCTTATAACCGTCCTCATAAAATGGATAAGGACCAAACCAGTGTTCGAAGGCTTCCAGCATTTTTGGTACCTGTTTAAAATGAGCTCTTGCCTTTTCAACATGATAGGGAAGCACATAATAATCACAGTCGAGGCTGCCTTTTTCACCCTGATAGGTTTCGCTGAAGTGTTGATAATCGGCAATATTGATATTGATGCCATAGCCGTTGATGGGGTTCACAACCTTCCAATGGAAGGTCATTTTCTTTCCGTCTTGCCTGTTCACTTCCAAGAGGCGGCCGTTGGAAACAGCCATCAGATCTTCTGGGGCACTTATGATCATGTCCATGCCCTGATCCGGCTCGTCATAGGGATGGTCCTTTGAAGGCAGCCAGGAACTTGAGCCCAGGAGCTGGTTCGCGTTGGCTATAAAGTCTTTATTGTTTTTGTCTTTCTGCCAAACAAAGCCACCGTCCCAGGGTGGATTGCTGGCTTCAGGCGGTGTCCCCGAAAAATCAATTTGCAGTTCATTTACTTCTCCCGGAGATTGTTTTTTGACCAGATCAATAAAGTAGGCTCCAAATTTCCTTGTATAATTCAGTTTCTTTCCATCCTGGCTGATCCTGAGGATTTGCATGGGAGCCTGCAGGTCTATTTGCATTTGCTGATATTCCTGCAGAACCTTATACCTGATGGTATTCTTTCCTGAGATTGATTTCAGTGCAATGTTGGGTTGCACTTCAATATTGTAATGCAGAAGGTCCCACCAGTAGCGTTCTGGGGTGACTGAGCCTCTTACCTGATCTTGTTTTTCGATTTTTTGAGAAAAAAGCATGGCAGGAAACATGAAAATCAGGTAAAGACAGGGAAATAAGATTTTTCTCATGATTAGAATCTGCGAATGCATAAATATAAAGATAATTTCAACCCATAGGCTCATCATTGCTTTGACGCCCATGGACAGATGTTATTGTGTTTCCAGTAAATAGGATTTCAGTTCTTCATAACTGGAAATATTTAAAGCCTTTTTGGACCTTCCCATCACCTGTCGGATCTGTTCAGGTAGGTCAATCGAAGTTTCGATCACAGGTTCAACAACTTCCAGGAATTTTACCGGATGTGCGGTCTCCAGAAATATGCCTTGTGCATCCTGATGGGTGGCAAGGTATTTCTTTAGTCCGAGGTAGCCCACTGCTCCGTGAGGATCCATAATATAACCTGATTCTTTAAATACTTTCCGCATGGCTTCCCTTGTCTGGTCATCTGTAAAAGAAAAGGAAGCGAGATTTTCTTTTATTTTGCTGAAATCATTCTGATAAATTTCTCTGATACGGATAAAATTACTCGGGTCACCCACGTCCATAGCATTGGAAATGGTCGCTACCGATTTCATGGGTTCGTAATTCCCGTCTTTCATGAAGTTGGGGACCACCCTGTTGGCATTGGTCGAGGCTATAAAACGCGAAACCGGCAGGCCCAATTGCTGAGCCATGATACCGGCACAGATGTTTCCGAAATTACCGCTAGGGGTAGAGAAAACCAGATTTTTACGGGGCTTCTCCAATTGTTTGTAGGCGAAGGCAAAATAGAACATTTGAGGAAGCCATCTGGCCACATTAATGGAATTGGCTGAAGTCAGTTGAACTTCATCTGTAATCGTGTTATCCAAAAAAGCGTTTTTGACCATGGCCTGACAATCATCAAAAGTGCCATCTACCTCGAGTGCCCTGATATTCTGCCCCATTGTTGTGAGCTGTTTTTCCTGGACTTCACTCACTTTTCCGCTCGGGTATAAAATAACCACCCTGACCCCTTTAACGCCCAGAAAACCACTGGCAACCGCCCCACCTGTATCACCTGAGGTAGCGACTAAAACCGTTACTTCCTCATCACTGTGTCGGTTAAAATAGGAAAGGCATCTGGCCATGAACCTTCCCCCGACATCCTTGAAAGCCATGGTTGGGCCATGGAATAATTCCAGGCTGAATACGTCTTTTTCGATTTTTACCAAAGGGAAATCAAAATTCAGGGTATCTTCAACGATCACTCTGAGCTCTGTTTCAGGAATTGCTTCTTCTGCAAACTGCCTGATCATTTGAAAGGCGATTTCATGCCTTGAAAATTGATCGATATTTTTGAAAAAATCATTCTTAAGCGCTTCTATTTTTTCAGGAAAATATAGGCCCTTGTCCGGAGCGATGCCTCGAATCACTGCTTCTTTGAAATTAACTTTTTGGGACCGGTGGTTTAAACTGTAGAATTGCATTATTTGATACTTAAGATTTTAACCCCTGTTTCGTTGATCCTTGAGACATAAAGATGAAAAGGAATGGTCGTTTCATCGTATATTTTTTCTATCGTATTTGCCACTTTTTCAGCTATTTGTAAAGTTTTACTAAATGTAAATATTGAAGGTCCGGATCCTGAAATACCACCCCCTAATGCACCTGCTTCGATTGCCTTTTTCTTGACTTCATCGAACCTTGGAATCAATTTGGAACGATGGGGTTCTACGATATGATCCTGAAGTGATTCTGCAAACAGCGCACTGTCATTTTCATGAAGGGCATGCACCAAGGCCCCCACATTGGCCCATTGTTTCACCGCGTCTTTAAGAGCCACTTGTTGTGGAAGAATATCTCTTGAAAGGGAAGTTTTGATTTCAATCTGGGGATGAATCACAGTGGCATATAATCCCGAAATGCTTGGCAATTCGAGTATTTTTATAGGATCAGCCGATTGAACAAGGGTAAAGCCTCCCAGCAAAGCGGGAGCTACATTATCTGCAATGGGTGATCCGCAGGCTGCTCTTTCCCCTTCTGCCGCAAATTTGACAAGCTCATGCCGGTTATAGGGTCTGCCCATAAGCTCGTTGGCCCCAAAAACCGCTCCGGCTGCACTTGCGGCACTACTGCCGATACCGCTTCCGGGTTTGATCTTTTTATTGATTTCCAGCTCGAATCCAAAATCCGGCTCCCGCTTGAGGTCCGAAAGCATGGCCATGATTGCCACACCCGCTACATTTTTCTCAGGTTCAAATGGCAGGGATCCACCTGTTATGGCTTTTATCCTGATCCCTTTATCGTCCGTTTTTCTGATCACCATTGTATCCCCGACAGACTCAAGGCAACAACCCATGACGTCAAAGCCACAAGCTATATTTGCAATGGTGGCGGGGGCAAAGAGTTTTATTTCTGTGAATTTCATTGAATGCAGATTTTTTAAGTTATTTGTTGCCTATTCTGATGATGTCACCGAAAATTCCGGAAGCTGTTACTGCAGCGCCTGCACCCGCACCTTTGATGATCAAAGGCTGGTCGGTATAGCGCTTTGTATAAAAAAGTACGATATTGTCTTTTCCATCCAAATTATAGAAGGGATGATCCTTGGCAATATGCTGCAAACCAACTTTCGCTTTTCCATTATTGAAGGATGCCACGTATTTTAACCTGCAGCCCTCCTTTTCAGCAGCCAGTCTTATGGCCTCAAAATGAGCTGATTCATTTTTCAGGCTGCTCATGAAATCGGTTACAGATCCTGCAGATAAACTAGACTGGGGTAGAAAAGAGTCATTTTCAATATCCGTTAATTCACTTTGCCTCCCACTTTCTCTCATCAGGATCAATATTTTTCGCATCACATCAACACCGCTGAGGTCGATTCTCGGATCAGGTTCGGTGTAGCCTTCTATTCCGGCCTGTACCACGATGTCATGAAAAGAGCTTTGCGCATTGAAATTATTGAAAATAAAATTCAAACTTCCCGATAACACGGCCTGGATCTCTGTCACTTCATCCCCGGATGAAATCAGGTTCTTCAGGGTGTCAATAACCGGCAGGCCCGCGCCCA
>JAHEHF010000136.1 GCA_024644745.1 Flavobacteriaceae bacterium | reverse complement strand
AAGAACGTGAGGTGGCCCACCTGTTGACGATGTATGGTTTTATCGGGTCTTTTATCGTGACCAGCGTTATTTTTGTTGTGCTCTATGGTTCCTATTTACTACCCGACGGTCCCTTACACGGTCCCTGGTCCCAGCTGAATCCCATCAAATGGCTGGCAAATCTGAGTGGTATTGCAATCATCGTTGGCACCATCCTTTTGATCAAAAACCGCAAGGCTAAAGAAGATCAGGTATCCGGTTACTGGGATTGGTACCTCGTTTATCTTGCTTTCGGATTGGGCGTCACCGGCATGGCGACCGAGCTGACCCGACTTGCCGGCTGGGCCTTTATTTGTTACTTGTTGTATTATATTCATCTCATGCTGGTTTTCAGCATGATCGTCTATCTGCCCTTTTCGAAACTGTCCCATCTGGTGTATCGTACGGTGGCGATGGCCTACAATGAGTATGCGGGCAGGAATTTTTAAGTAATTATCGAATATATAAGCAAAACAAGGGAAGCTTAAGCGGCTTCCCTTTTTTTATGGCAATTTGGGAAATTTTCAATTTCATATACTGGCCAGGCATGAACATCGAATTTAACAAAAGTTGACAGCAATCCATAATCTCACTATACAAATGCAAAGCAAGATCGCTGAATATAATAAATCCGATAAATTTATTTCGGTAAACAAAAGGCGAAGTGGCATCCATTCTTCAGTGATAGGTTGGGAAAATGCGAACTGTCTTGAATCATAAGCTGGGTTGCCTATTTCAAAAGGTGACTTGGCTTTTTTTGATGGAGGGGAAGGAGGGTCAGATAAAATAAATAAATTTGATCGTGTCGTGACGTTATTTTACTCGCAGAATTCCCCAACCAATCGGTATTCTGCTGTAAAAAAATCATCATAATAATAGTTAAATATCTTTTTTTACACTAAGCTCCAACCACAACAGGTTGATGTCAACGCTATACTATTTTTAATAACCAGGAAGGCCACCAAATAAAGAGATCAAGGATGATGCTGGATGATTCCGAGAAAATGGAACCCTTCGCCAATATGAACCTTGATAAGATGTCAAGTGAGCTTATCAATTATGTGCGCAAGGAGCTCGATTCAAACTCCGTGGATTATCTGGAACCGTTGACCCGGTTGACAGGAGGGTATGAAACGTAACATTTTAGGTAGTCAAAATTTGTTACCTTACCTTATGCATCATGTATTCAGGATCCTTGAGCACGTAAGTTGCACCGAGTAGGCCTAAGTTGACGAACTCTTGAAATACCGGTTGATTCCCTTTGCTGTTTCATATATCCAGATTCGTATAATCACCTGTTCGGCCTGAACATGAAATGATCGACAACTACAGGGTGGCTCCTTTTCGTTAACCGCCTTGAACGAGAAAATGCCCCAAAAGAACGAAGCCAAGACCCCGAAGGGAGGAACAGCCGGGCGGAGGTTTGAAAATGGTTGTGAATGAATCGAACGGGGCCAAAAGCCATGCAAAAATGAAAAGTCCAGGACGCATGTGGCCCGATTGGTACCCGGTACTGGCAACTTTCAGAAATTCCGACACCCGGAAAGCTGCCTGGCAGTTGATAAACACGATAATCCCTTACTGCGGCCTATGGTATCTAATGATCCGATCCATAAATAAAAAGGGGTTAAAAATGAGTCGCAATACTCTATTATCAAGCCCAATTATAGCAATAATTTTTTTAGGCTTTTTATTTGTGGACCCATTCATAAGGGCTGCATCTCCTTCAGAGTTGAAAACAGTTGAAAATCAGGTGAACGCTCGGAGTAAAAATTCAAAAGATTTTGCCGAAGGTCAAATTACGGTCCAATTCAGCCAGAATGAAGCCGATACCATCTCGGCAATTTTGCCTGAAGGTGAAGTCAGGCAGATGTTTAAAAACAAGCTCTCTGTAGGAGGGAGAAAAGATGATTCCTCATCTGATGAAGTATACAGAGAAGGAGAGGGACTTATACCGATTTTTCTTGAGAGCGAAAAAGAATTTTCTCACGCTCAAAAACAGATTCATTTACTTTTTACTGAATCCAAATTCAGCTCTCAAGAATGGAAAGCGGCACTGGATAATATAAATATGCGCAAGGGCCCAGGCCATCTCATGTTAACCACTTTTATTTTGGTCGTGTTGATTTTTTGCGGACTGGCAATGGAAAAACTGCTGCGACGGGCTACCGAAGACATTCGGCGTCAGTTATTGGATACGGCATCATTGGGACGTTTACAATTCCTGGGACAAGTTGTTCCTCACTTTCTTTTGGAATTTTTAGGCCTTGGCGCGTTTATGCTGACAACCTTTGTGCTGTTTGCCTTTTTCTACGACGAGGGCGATCCTGGATTTGCAATTCTCACTTCCGGACTTCTTTTAAGCTATTACATCAGATTTGCAATCTTGGCATCTAACCTGATTTTATCTCCGACGAGGCCCGCCCTGCGCTTATTGGTTCTGAAAGACGAAGATGCAAAATTTCTTAATCGATGGTTCATCGGAATCGCCGTGACGATGATGGCAGGAGGCAC
>JAHEHF010000097.1 GCA_024644745.1 Flavobacteriaceae bacterium | reverse complement strand
ATCTAATTTTGTGAGCACCATATCATAATAAATAAACCTTGCAAAAATACTGAATTAAGTAGGTTCTATGGCAATTCTTGGGAATATATTTGTCAACAATCTCATCAATTGGGGTATTCCCCTGATAACTAAAATTTTAGGGGATGTATTAAATCGTCATAAAAAAAGACCACCCCTTATGAGGTGGTCTGTATATTTTTAAATACTGCAATTTCAGGGTAATATCATATATTTTGAGCCAGCCAGTCTCCAACTTCTGAAGTTCCATAAGACTTTGAGCCTTCTGCCAGATCCTCGGTCACGATCCCTTCTTTTAAAGATTTGTTCACCACATCTCTGATGGCTGCACCTTCTTCCTTTAGTCCAAATGCCGTCTCAAACATCATCGCTGCCGATAAAACCGTCGCCAGCGGATTTGCAATGTTTTTTCCTGCTGCCTGGGGATAGGAACCGTGAATGGGTTCAAAAAGTGATACTTTAGAACCTACCGAGGCTGAAGGCATCAAACCCATCGAACCGGAAATGACTGAAGCCTCATCGGTAAGTATATCCCCAAAAAGGTTTTCAGTGATCAAAACGTCATAAGCATTTGGCCATTGCACCAGGCGCATCGCCACGGCATCAACGAATTCATAAGAGACTTCAACTTCAGGGTACTCTTTTTCCATTTCCTGAACCGTCTCTCTCCATAGTCTGGAGGTTTCCAGTACATTGGCTTTGTCAACACAACACAATTTTTTGGACCTGCTCATGGCTGTTTCAAATCCCTTTTTAGCCAGCCTTCGAACTTCTTCCCTTGAATATACACAATGGTCATAAGCCACGTCTCCTCCTTGTTCCCGGCCCTTTTTGCCAAAATAAATTCCTCCTGTAAGTTCTCTGAGAAAAACAAGATCGGTGCCTTCTATACGCTCCTTCTTCAAGGGAGATTTATCGATCAAAGAGGGGAAAGTAAAAGTCGGCCTTACATTGGCAAATAACCCCAGTTTTTTACGCATTTTCAGCAAACCCTGTTCCGGTCTTACCTTGGCTGAAGGGTCATTGTCAAATCTGGGATGACCTATGGCGCCAAACAATACGGCATCTGAAGAGGAACAGATCTCATGAGTTTCATCCGGATAGGGATCTCCAACAGCATCAATAGCAGCTGCTCCTGTTAAAGCAGGGACCCAGTTGATTTCATGGTTGAATTTTTTTGCTACTGCGTCAGACACTTTAACAGCCTGTTCAATTACTTCGGGGCCAATTCCGTCACCAGCTAATAGGGCAATTTTAAATTTCATAAATATATGTTTAGTCTAAATAATGTTCAGCATTTTTTGAGTTGCCACTATGGCAGAAACGGTCTGGTCTGAATCCAGGCCTCGTGTTTTAAAGGTTTTTTCATCATTTTGCCAGGTTATCACCGTTTCACACAAAGCATCTGAATTGGAACCCGGAGGTATTCTTACCGCATAATCTGTGAGTTTGGGAAGTGACAATCCCTTTCCTTTATATATCTTTTTAATCGTATTCATAAAGGCATCGAACTGTCCGTCTCCCTGTGCATTCGATTCAATGGTCTCACCATCGATCTTTAAAGCAACCGTTGTTGAAGGCCGGAGTCCCTTTGAATGAGTGAGCACATAAGATTCTACAATGATCCTTGCCTCCTGTGGATTACTGTTGAGCACATCTGAAATAATATAGGGCAGATCCTCCTTGGTTACGACTTCTTTTTTATCTCCCAATTCAATGATCCTTTGGGTTACCATGGCGATCTCTTCATCGCTAAGGTGTAGACCCAGTTCCTGTAAATTCTTTTGAATATTTGCTTTTCCCGAGGTCTTGCCCAGGGCATATTGTCTTTTACGCCCAAATCTTTCAGGAAGAAGATCATTAAAGTAAAGATTCTTTTTACTATCTCCATCTGCATGTATTCCAGCAGTTTGAGTAAAAACATTGTCACCAAGAACTGGTTTATTTTCAGGTATTCTGAAACCTGAAAATGTCTCCACCAGTTTGCTGACCTTATAAAGTGACTTTTCTTTTACACCGATGCGTACCTCAGGTACAAAATCATTGATCACTGCCACGACACTGGCCAGTGGTGCATTTCCTGCCCGTTCTCCCATCCCGTTGATGGTGAGGTGCAGGCCGTCAGCACCTGCTTTGACGGCTTCCAGCACATTGGCAACGCCCAGATCATAATCATTGTGCGCATGAAAATCAATGTGGATCTCCGGATAGCGCTCCCTGATCTGTTTGATAAAACCAAAAGTCTCCTCAGGGGTCAGTACTCCTAAGGTATCCGGCAATAGCAATCTTTCAATGGGCTGTGTGACCAGAAAATCAAGGAATTGAAATACATAATCCGGGGAGTTACGCATTCCATTACTCCAATCTTCAAGGTACACGTTGGTTGCAATGTCATGATCCAACGCTTTTTTGATCACTTCAGCAATGGCATTGAAGTGCTGTTCAGGTGTTTTTTTCAATTGATGGGTAAGGTGATTCAGGGATCCTTTAGTGAGTAAATTCTGAACCCTGGCCCCTGTCTCAATCATCCAGTCAATGGATAAACCATCATCAACAAAAGACAAAACCTCAATTTGACCTATATATCCTGCTTCGGAGGCCCAGTCGGTAATGCTTTTTACAGCATTGTATTCTCCTTCGGAAACTCTTGTTGAAGCGATCTCAATGCGATCAACCTGCAATTCTTCCAATAATAATTTTGCTATGGTAAGCTTTTCAGACGCAGAAAAAGACACCCCGTTGGTTTGTTCGCCATCTCTCAGGGTTGTGTCCATGATCTCTAATTTTCGCCTACTAGTCATCTGCTGAAAAATTAAAATGGTCTTTGTGACTCAAAAGCTTCAATCTCAGATTTCATTTGCTGGAGGTAATCGATGTCATCAAATCCGTTGAGCATATTTTCTTTTTTGTACCCATTGATCTCAAAGGTCTCTTCAAGGTTTTTGCCAACAAGAGAGACCAGCTGTTTCTCCAGATCAACTTCAATCTCTGCCTTCGGGTCCTGCTCGATTGCATCAAAAATACTGTTCAGAAATTCCTCACTGACCTGAACGGGCAAAACGCCTACATTCAGACAATTATTCTTGAATATATCAGCAAAAAAGCTTGAGATCACACATCTGAATCCAAAATCGTATACAGCCCAGGCTGCGTGCTCCCTTGACGATCCTGATCCAAAATTTCTTCCTCCAACAAGGATCTTGCCACTGTATCTTTCGTTGTTCAAGACAAAATCTGCCTTGGGCGATCCATCCGGATGATAGCGCCAATCTCTGAACAGATTGTCTCCAAAACCCTTCCTTTCTGTGGCTTTCAAAAATCTGGCCGGAATGATCTGATCCGTATCAACATTTTCAATGGGAAGCGGATATGCACTACTTTTTAAAACTGTAAACTTATCGTATGCCATGCTTGTGTTTTCTTGTGATTTCTAATTCTTTATTATGATTCTTAAAGCAAGTCTCTGGGATCGGTTACTTTTCCTGTTACAGCAGCGGCCGCTGCCATCAAAGGACTTGCCAACAAGGTTCTGGAACCGGGCCCTTGCCTGCCCTCAAAGTTCCTGTTAGAGGTACTCACTGCATATTTTCCCGCCGGCACCTTGTCATCATTCATGGCAAGACAAGCCGAGCAACCTGGCTGACGCAGCTCAAAACCGGCCTCTTCAAGTATATCTAGTATTCCCTCTTTTTTGATTTGTTGCTCAACAATATGTGAACCTGGAACAAGCCATGCGGTTACATGGGCTGCTTTTTTTCTACCATTCACAATTGAGGCAAAAGCCCTGAAATCTTCAATTCTTCCGTTGGTGCAACTGCCGAGAAAAACATAATCAATCTTTTTGTTTTTCATGGCCTCTCCTTCATGAAAGCCCATATAATCCAAAGATTTGTCGTAGGTTGCCTTTCCTCCTGAAACCTCCTGTGCCAAAGGGATGTCTTTTGAAATACCAATACCCATACCCGGATTTGTACCGAAGGTGATCATGGGTTCAATCTGTGATGCTTCAAAATTAAATTCCTTGTCAAATTCAGCTCCCTCGTCTGTTTTCAATGTTTTCCAGTAGGCCAAGGCCTTATCCCAGTCCTGGCCCTTCGGGGCAAACTGTCTTCCTTTCAAATAAGTATAAGTTGTTTCATCCGGAGCGATCATTCCCCCTCTTGCACCCATTTCAATACTGAGATTACAAACCGTCATTCTTCCTTCCATGCTCATCTGTTCAAAGACATCTCCCGAATATTCTACAAAATATCCTGTAGCGCCCGATGTTGTGAGCTGTGAAATGATAAATAAGGCCACATCTTTCGGCCCCACTCCAAAACCGAGTTTCCCGTTGATGTTGATACGCATCTTCTTAGGCTTTGGCTGCATGATGCACTGAGATGACAGTACCATTTCAACTTCAGAAGTTCCAATTCCAAAAGCGATGGCGCCAAAGGCACCATGAGTTGATGTATGCGAATCACCGCAGACAATTGTGGTTCCGGGCAAGGTTATTCCGTGTTCCGGTCCTATGACGTGTACGATCCCGTTGTGCTCATTACCCAGCCCCCAGTGAATGATCCCGTGTTTTTCCGCATTTCGCTCCAAGGTAGCGAGTTGATTCGCTGATAAAGGGTCCTTAACCGGCAAGTGCTGGTTTATGGTTGGGGTATTGTGATCGGCCGTTGCAAAAGTCTTATCCGGATATTTAACCGTTAATCCTCTGCTTTCAAGACCAAGGAAGGCCACGGGGCTCGTTACTTCGTGAATAAAATGCCTGTCAATAAAAAAAACATCAGGTCCGTCTTCAATCTTTCTTACAACATGGGCATCCCAAACTTTGTCAAATAGTGTAGTACTCATTTTATTTTTTAGTATTTCAATTATTCTGTCAATTGCTTTGAGCAAATGCAAATTTATTTCTTTCGATCGTGACTGCCACAAAATTTATTTCAAATTTACAATGTTCAAAACAGCATCAGGCGCGCAAATATGTTTTTCAAAAACCAAACAGTACCATATCTGATCCAGCTATTGAATTATATTAAAAAAAATGGAGCTTAAATTATCAATATATCAAGTAAACGAGAATAAATTATGCATTTCGCACCTTCGAATGAATGATTTATTTTTCAAGGCTTGTCATCTGTCAAGGGAGAGGCGCCCAAATACGATTTTTAAAGCCTCTTTTATAGGTTTTTTTGTTATATATTTAGCCTTTCTGACAAATAATAAATTTATGAGATCTCCTTACTTTTCAATTCTAATGCTCTTTTTAACAGCTGTATTTCATGCCCAGACTCCCGGTCCTCAAAGTGAAAGCAGTCTCAGGCTAAAAGCCAAGAAAATCCACGAATCAGTGATCACTATTGACACCCATAATGATATTGATGTCAATAACTTTACCAATGAGGTCAATTACACTCAAAATCTCAACACCCAGGTCAATCTTCCGAAAATGGAAGCGGGAGGACTTGATGTATCGTGGCTTATAGTATATACGGGTCAGGGCGAACTAAACAAGGAGGGTTATCAAAGTGCTTATCAAAACGCCATGGATAAATTTGATGCCATTGACCGGCTTGTTAAAAAATATGCGCCAGAAAGCATTGAACTCGCCAGGAACTCGGCTGAGGTCAAAAGGATCCATGCAGCCGGAAAAAAAGTGGCCATGATCGGCGTTGAAAATGCTTATTCTGTTGGTCTAAACCTTCAAAATATAGAAAATTTCCATAAACGAGGGGCGAGGTATATGTCACTCGCCCACAATGGGCACAGCCAGTTTAGTGATTCGCATACCGGAGAGGCTGACGGAGTTTGGCTTTACAATGGCTTAAGTGAGTTGGGAGAAAAGGCAGTTGCAGAAATGAATCGAGTCGGGATCATGATCGATATATCCCATCCCTCGAAAGAAGCCAATATCCAAACCATTAAATTGTCAAAAGCGCCTGTAATCGCTTCTCATTCATCGGCAAGGGCCTTATGTGATGTAAGCCGAAACCTGGATGATGAATTGCTCCAATTGATCAAAACCAATGGCGGTGTCGTTCAAACAGTTGCCCTCGACCAATATATCAATCTTGAAAAATACAATGCCAATAACCAGGCAAGTCAGGAATTGTACAAAAAAATTGCGGAAGAATTGGAAATTGATTTTTTAGACCGGGATGAAATAAGCAAGTTAACAGGAGATGCTCTGGAAACAGCCTATACCAATCATGATAAGATTCTGAAGGTGGCAGCCACAAGAAAAACGGACATCAATACAAGGTTTCCTTTGGTCAATGTGCGTGATTTTGTTGATCATATTGATTACCTGGTAGCTAAAATGGGTATAGATCACGTGGGAATCAGCTCTGATTTTGACGGAGGAGGCGGCATTGAAGGCTGGGAGGATGCTTCAGAAACATTTAATGTGACCTTTGAATTGGTCAGACGTGGTTATTCTGAAAAGGATATTGCAAAACTCTGGGGCCTGAACCTGTTAAGGGTCCTTGACAAGGTTGAAGCAGTCGCTCAAAAGATTCAAAAGGCTGAGTAGCCTGAAGGGCCACAGATCACATCGGGGCAAAAGAGTTGCAGATTTATAATAAAAATTGTATCTTTCTGATAACTAATCCCCTATGCTATGTATAAAACTACTTTTCAAAATTTTATCAATTTATTTATTGGATCTTTAACCAGAACATTGTCTTCAGGAAATGTTTTTGGTAAGTTAATTTTAACCTTACTCGTATTTGTCTTATCTGCAAACGGAATTCCCGAATGGGAGAAAAACAATGGCAAAAATTTTAAATCCTGGACCTGGGAAGCTGTCAAGGAAAATCAGGACTTATTGCCTCCTATTCCCGGATTTCCTCCGGACCTTAGTCATTGGTCAAAAAGAGCAGGATTGCAAGCCTTAAATCACAATGACAAATTTTATATTTTTGGTGGAAGAACACCTATTTCTATACCGGGAGTTCCTATTCCGGGCTTAAGCATCATCCACGGAGATGTATGGAGCAGTTCAGACAAAGGAGCGAACTGGGAAAGAATTCTTGAGTCAAACCCAGATTTTCCTGTCCCCCCCAACCATTGGGCCAATCGTGCGTATTTTCAAGCTGTAAAAAAAGGAAATTATATGTATATCATTGGTGGGCAAGATTTTAATGTCATTGATAATCCCAGTTACCCTAATTGTGGTCCCTTTGTTCCGCCTCAGTTGTGCACACCTCAAATCCCATTTTCACAATTTTTTAATGATGTGTGGAGGTCAGAAGATGGAGTGATCTGGACAAGAATGATAGAAAACCAGCCGATTGCTTTGGATGATCCAAATCCATCACATTGGGCCGGAAGAGCTGGCCTTAGTGCAGTTGTTTTTGACGGGTATATTTATGTAATGGGAGGATCTGTAAATGATGATAGTGCTGTAGTTGGTGGAGCTCCAGCTCGTGAATATTTTAATGATGTCTGGAGATCAGAAGACGGAAGTACCTGGGAAAAGGTTAACAACGCACCCTGGGCTCCTAGAGCCGGAGGAATTGCTGTTGTAAAAGATGGATATATGTATATGATTGGAGGAGAAGAAGGTTTTATCTGCGCTCCCCCTATTCCTAATACCGATCCTTCTCCTTGCCCCCCTTATTTCAATGATGTATGGAGAACCAAAGACGGTGTTAACTGGGAAGAAATGACCCCTGAGGCTGAATGGTCAAAAAGACCCGGACATCAGGTTGTGGTGGCACAGGATCGTTTGGTTCTATTTGGCGGTTTTGGATTAGGTGATGACAATGGTGCCACCCCTTCAAACCCTTCTGATGTATGGGTAAGCAATAAAGGTAAAGTATGGAAAAAAGTGAGTAATGCCCCATGGAACGCGGATGGATCAGAAGACATCAAATACGATTTTGATGCAGTTGTTGTTAAAGGAGAAGGTAAAACTCAAGATGCCATTTATACCTTTGGCGGGGATCGTGAAACATTTGATTTTACCGATCCAGAAAATTATAAAAACGTGGATAACGATGTTTGGAGGTTTGGCTTACCCGTTAAAATCAAGGAGGAAAAAATTCAGGAAAAAATATTGGCCTTGCATCCAAATTATCCCAATCCTTTTAACGGTTCAACCACACTGAAGTATTACCTTCCTGACAGGACTTATGTTTCAATCAAGATCTATGACCGCTACGG